>NZ_JBEYWQ010000032.1:11216-76834 GCF_040644495.1 Microbispora sp. NPDC046973
GGGGTGGCATGAGCGAGCGGAGCGAGCGAATCAGTAGGCACAGGGCGCTGCGCTCATGCGACCCCGAGCCGCCAGGCGAGGGGGTGGCATGAGCGAGCGGAGCGAGCGAATCAGTAGGCACAGGGCGCTGCGCTCATGCGACCCCGAGCCGCCAGGCGAGGGGGTGGCATGAGCGCGACGATCGTGCCGGAGGTGGAGGCGGGGGCCGCGGCCGCGGTCCGCCGCAACTTCTGGCGGGGCGTCTGGCGGGTCATGCGGCGCAAGCCGAGCCGGATGGCCGGGGCGGCCATCCTCGCGGTGTTCGCCTTCATGGGGATCGTCGGGCCGATGCTCTACCCCGACCCCCTGCCCCGCGACACGAGCGCGCTCTACGCCCCGCCGAGCCTGCGGCATCCGTTCGGCACCGACTTCGAGGGCACGGACGTGCTGGCCCTCGTCGTCACCGGCTCCCGCTACGTCCTGCTGACCGCCGTCGTGACGGCCGTCATCACGGTCGTCGTCGGGGCGGGCGTCGGGCTGTTCGCGGGGTTCCGGCGCGGCCGCTGGGACACCGTGCTCATGCGGTTCACCGACATGAAGCTCACGATCCCCGGGCTGCCGCTGCTGCTGGTGCTGTCGACGGTGTGGAAGTTCACCGGCGCCGTCGAGATGGGCCTGGTGCTCGGGCTGCTCGGCTGGGGCGGCGTGGCCCGGGCCGTGCGGGCGCAGACGCTGTCGCTGCGTGAGCGCGGCTTCGTCGAGGCCGCCCGGGGGCTCGGCCTGTCCACGACGCACATCGTCGGCAGGGAGCTGCTGCCCGGCATGGCTCCGTACATCGCGATGAACGCGCTGATCGCGGTGACCGGCGCGGTCTACGCGCAGGTGGGCCTGTTCTTCCTGGGAGTGCTGCCGTTCGAGGCGAACAACTGGGGCGTCATGCTCAACCTCGCCGTTTTCGGCGGCGGCGCGCTGACCACGACGGCCGCGCTGCCCTATCTTCTGGCGCCGCTGCTGGCGATCCTGCTGCTCACGCTCGGCATCGTGCTGGTCGTGGACGCCATGGACGAGATCTTCAACCCCCGGCTGCGGGAGGAGTGAGCATGGCTCCCGAGCAGAGTCCTCCCGGCGTGCGGATCCGCGGGCTTACCGTCGTCTACCGCACCCCGACCGGCGAGCTGCCGGCGGTGTCCGGCGTCGACCTCGACCTCGCGCCCGGCACGATCACCGGTGTCGTCGGCGAGTCGGGCTCCGGCAAGTCCACGCTCGCGCTGTCGCTGCTCAACGCCGTCCAGCCGCCCGGCAGGATCGCGGCGGGCGGGGTCGAGATCGACGGGCTCGGCGACGTCGTGGCGCTCGGCGGCGAGGGGCTGCGGCGGGCCCGGGGGCGGCACGTCGGGTACGTCTTCCAGGCGGCGCAGAACTCCCTCAACCCGCTCAAGACGGTCGGCAAGCAGGTGCTCGACCTGGGCCGCTCCCACGGCGCCGAGGATCCGCGCGGCCTGCTGGCGGACGCGCGCGACCTGCTCGGCCGGATGGGCCTGGACGGAGCCCGGGTGCTCGACTCCTACCAGCACGAGCTGTCCGGCGGCATGCGGCAGCGGGTCGGCATCATGCTGGCCCTGGTGCTGAACGCGCGCCTCGTCGTGCTGGACGAGCCCACGACCGCCCTCGACATGATCACGCAGGCGACGATCCTGCGCATCGTCAGGGAGGTGCACGCCGAGCGGGGGCTCACCACGCTCGTCATCACCCACGACCTCGGGGTGGTCGCCGAGGTCGCCGACCGGCTCGCGGTCATGTACGGCGGGCGGGTCGTCGAGCAGGGCCCGACCCGGGAGGTGCTGGCCGGGCCGCGCCACCCGTACACGCGGGGGCTGCTCGGGGCCATCCCGCGCCTCGTCGGCGACATCGGCGAGGCGCACGCCCTGCCGGGCCGGCCGCCGACGCTGGCCGACATCCCGGCCGACGGGTGCGTGTTCCGCGAACGCTGCCCGCTGCGGATGGACGTGTGCGAGACCGGCCGGCCGCCGGTGGTCGTCTCCGGCTCCCGGTCGGCGGCCTGCCACGCCGTACGCGCCGACGACGGGGACAGACCGGCCGTGGCCGCCGCGACGGGGGAGGACCAGGCATGATCAGCGGGACCGGCATCACGAAGACGTTCCGGCAGCGCGGCGGCGTGCTCGGCGCCCGGGAGGTGCCCGCGCTGCGCGGCGTGGACTTCGCGATCCCGAAGGGCGGCGCGGTCTCGTTCATCGGCGAGTCGGGCTGCGGCAAGACCACCCTCGGCCGGATCATCGCCGGGCTGGAGACCTGCGACTCCGGAGAGATCGTCGTCGACGGCGTGGCGATGTCGTCGCTGAGCCACCGCAGGCGGCAGCCGTACTTCCGCCGGGTCCAGCTCATCCACCAGGATCCGTACTCCGCGCTGAACCCGACGCGCACGATCCACCAGGCGCTGGCCGCCCCGCTCGCGCTGCGGGCGAGGCAGACCGGCCGGCCGCGCTCGTGGATCGACGAGCGGGCCCGGGAACTGCTCGGCCTGGTCGGGCTCGACCCGGGCTACGTGCTGCCGCGTTATCCCCACCAGCTGTCCGGCGGCATGCGCCAGCGTGTGGTGATCGCCCGCGCGCTCACCGTCGATCCCGAGGTCCTGGTCGCCGACGAGGCGGTCTCGATGATCGACGTGTCGCTGCGCCTGGGCATCCTCGCGCTGCTGAAGGACCTGCGCGAGCGGCTCGGGGTGAGCGTGCTGTTCATCACCCACGACGTGGCGACGGCCCGCTACATCGGCACCGACGGCGAGCTGTACGTCATCTACCGCGGCCAGGTGGTCGAGCGCGGCCCGGTCGAGAGCGTCATCTCGGCTCCGGTGCACCCCTACACGCAGGCGCTGCTGTCGGCCATCCCGGTGCTGCACGGCCTGGAGTCGCCGGGCGAGCAGCGGGTCGTGCCGGTGGAGGCGTCGGGGGAGCACCCGGACGGGTGCCTGTTCGCGCCGCGCTGCCCCTTCAGGACCGAGAGGTGCGAACGCGAGCGGCCCTCGCTCGCCCGCGACGGCGACGTGCCGCAGGAGCGCGCCTGCTTCCATCCCGAGCGCCGCAGTGTGGTCGCCGTGCCGGTGAGCCGCAGGTGAGGAGTCGTTTCGGACGCGTACGGCGATCGGGGGAGGCCGGAGATGGAAACCGACGACAGGGACAAGATGACTGACCCACTGACGGGCCTGTCCACAAAGCAGAGCGAACTCGACACAGAGCTCCATACAGAGCAGAGCGAGCTCTATACCGAGCAGAGCGATCCGCGTTACCGCGAGATCGACCGGCTGCCGACCGAGGAGATCGCCCGCCTGATGAACGCGGCCGACGCCACGGTGCCCGCCGCGGTGGGCAGGGCCATCCCGGCCGTCTCGGCCGCCATCGACGCGATCGCCGCCCGCATGGCGCGGGGCGGACGCCTGTTCTACGTGGGGGCGGGGACGTCCGGCCGGCTGGGCGTCCTCGACGCCTCGGAGTGCCCGCCGACCTTCGGCACCGACCCCGAACTCGTGCAGGGCGTCATCGCGGGCGGCGAGGCCGCGCTGACCCGGTCGGTCGAGGGCGCAGAGGACGACCACGACGGCGGGGCGGCGGCCGTCGCCGAGCGCGGGCTGAGCCCGCTCGACTCGCTCGTGGGGATCTCCGCCAGCGGTCGCGCGCCGTTCGTGCTCGGCGCGCTGGGCGAGGCCGCCCGCCGCGGGGCGCTGACCGTGAGCGTGTCCTGCAACCCGGGGTCGCCGCTGTCGGAGCGGGCCGAGCATCCGATCGAGGTGGTCGTCGGCCCCGAGGTGGTGGCCGGCTCGACCCGGCTCAAGGCGGGGACCGCCCAGAAGCTCGTGCTCAACATGATCTCCACGATCGCGATGATCCGGCTCGGCAGGACGTACGGGAACGCCATGATCGAGGTCTCGGCGGTGAACGAGAAGCTCGCGCGCAGGGCGACCCGCATCGTCGGCGACATCACCGGCGCCGGGTCCGCCGCCGCGCGGGCCGCGCTGGAGGCGGCGGACTGGAACGTCAAGGTGGCTGTGCTGATGATCGAGCGCGACCTCGGCCCGGACGGCGCCCGGGCGCTGCTGAAGGCCAACGGCGACCGGCTGGAGGCCGCCCGCCACGCGGGAGGGGCGGCGTGAGGAAGGGGGCTCAGGCCGAGCGGGCGCGGCGGTGGGCGTCGCCGAGGTAGTCGGCGAGCGCGTCGCGGGTCGCGCGTAAGGCGGCGTCGGAGGTGTCGAACGTGCGCTGCGCGACGCCGACGAAGACGCAGTCGACGATGAGCAACTGGCTGATCCGGCTGGCCAGCGCGCCCGGCCGGAACGCCGTCTCGCGCCCGGCGGAGACCAGGACGTGGTCGGCGAGCCCGGCCAGCGACGAGCGGGGGTTGTTCGTGATGGCCACGACCGTCGCGCCGGCCTTGCGGGCGACCCGCGCCGGGCCGAGCACGTCGGGCGTCTCGCCGGTGCAGCTCACCCCGACGGCCACGTCTGCCTCGCGCAGCAGCGCGGCGCTGGTGAGTGCGAGGTGCGCGTCGGTGAAGTAGTGGCCGGGCAGCCCGATCCGCATCAGCTTCTGCGCCATGTCGGCGGCGACGAGGCCGGAGGCGCCCACGCCGTACACGTCCACGCGGCGGGCGCCGGCGACGGCGTCCACCACCGCGCCGAGCCCGTCGGGGTTGAGCTGGGCCGCCGTGTCGGCGAGCGCCTGCGACTCGGCCCGGGTGACCTTGGCGATCACGTCGGTCAGGGGGTCGTCCGGGGCGAGGTCGCCGGGCACGAGCCGCTCGGGGGTGTCCCTGGCCACGGCCGCCGCGAGCGCGAACCGCAGCTGGGAGTAGCCGGCGAAGCCCAGCGCCCGTGCCGTCCGCACGATCGTCGCCTCGCTGATCCCCGAGACCGCGCTGACCTCCGTGATGGTGCTGCGGGCCACCATGGCGGGGTCGTCGAGGATGAGACGCGCGATGGTCTGGGCGGCGGGGGTGAGCGAGGGCAGCACCGCACGCACCGTCGCCATCGGGTTGACCGGTGCGGCGCCCTCGTTCTCGTTCATCACCAGCAGCCTCTCCTGTGCGCGATCAGCTTAGATCCCTGCGCCCGCCGGTGCGGGACAACGGAACCAGAAGTCCACATGTCGAGACATGTACGGCGTGACCTGGATGTCCGTCGCCGTCTCCCATGAGGACCTCTTGGGGCAGATTACACGTCGATGACACTTTCTTTTATCCGCATTGATCTGAAAGTAAGTTTCTGCCAGTGTCGTGATCGCCGCATCCCCCCGGCCTTCGGAGGTCCGATTGAGCTCCCCCTCCCGGCGTGCCGTGCTGCGCGGCCTGGCCCTCGCCGCCGCGGCGTCGGCCGTCCCGCTGCCGGCTCTCGCCGCGTCTCCCGCTTCCGCCTTCTCCGCCTCTTCCGCCGGGTATGTCCCGCCGCTGCGCCAGATGCGCGGCATGTGGATCGCCTCGGTCGTCAACATCAACTGGCCGTCCAAAACGGGACTGACGCCAGAGCAGCAGCAGGCCGAGTTCACGACCTGGCTCGACCTCGCGGTGGCGCGCCGGCTCAACTCCGTGTTCGTGCAGATCAGGCCGACCGCCGACGCCTTCTGGCCGTCGCCATACGAGCCGTGGTCGCAGTATCTGACCGGGGTCCAGGGACAGGACCCGGGTTACGACCCGCTGGGCTTCGCCGTCGAGGCGGCCCACCAACGGGGCCTGGCGTTCCACGCCTGGTTCAACCCCTACCGCGTGTCCATGCAGGCGGACCCGGCCAAGCTGCACCCGGACCACCCCGGCCGCCGCCATCCCGAGTGGATCGTCTCGTATGGCGGGAAGCTCTACTACAACCCCGGCATCCCCGAGGTCCGGGCGTTCGTGCAGGGCGCGATGATGGACGCCGTCACCCGCTACGACATCGACGGCGTGCACTTCGACGACTACTTCTACCCCGTCAACACCACGGCGTTCGACGACAGCGCGGCCTACGCGGCGTACGGCGCGGGCTTCCCCGACCTGGCCTCCTGGCGGCGCCACAACGTCGACCTACTGGTGCGGGAGATGCAGCAGCGGGTGCGGCAGGCCAAGCCCGAGGTGATCTGGGGCATCGGCCCGTCGGGCATCTGGCGCAACAAGGCCACCGACCCCCTCGGCTCCGACACCAGCGGCGGCCAGTCGTACGACAACCTGCACGCCGACACCCGCGGCTGGGTGAAGAAGGGCTGGCTCGACTACGTCGCGCCGCAGCTCTACTGGTACATCGGCCAGTCGAACGCCGACTACGCCAAGCTCGTCCCCTGGTGGTCGGACGTGGCCGCCGGCACCGGCGTGCAGCTGTGGATCGGCCAGGCGGCGTACAAGGCGGGGACGGCCGGGCAGCCCGCCGAGTGGTTCCAGCCGGACGAGCTGTCCCGGCACCTCACGCTCAACCGCGACCATCCGGAGGTCGGCGGGGACATCTGGTACAACGCGGCCGACGTCCGCGACGACCGGCTCGGGTCGATCGGCGCGGTCGTGAGCGGGCACTACACGCGTCCGGCGCTCGCGCCGCTGCTGCCCAGGCTCGCGGGCGGCGAGCCGCCTCGTCGTCCGGTGCTCGCCTCGGCCCGCCGTGTGAGCGGAGGCGTGGAGCTGCACGTCGAGGCCACCGGACCCGGCGCCCCGTTCCTGTTCGCCGTCTTCCGGTTCGACCGGCCCGCCCGGCGGCAGGACTTCGCGGACGCGACGCACCTGGTCGCGGTCGTCCCCGCGGGCAGGCACGTCCGCTGGGTCGACCCCGACGGGGCGCCCGGCCACCGCTACCACGTCACGGCCGTCGACCGGGCGTCCCGGCAGAGCGAGCCGAGCCGGGAACGCAGGGCGCATTAAGCAGGGCGCATTAAGCAGGGCGCATTAAGCAGGGCGCATTAAGCAGGGCGCATTAAGCAGGGCGCATTAAGCAAGATGCATTGAGCAGGGCGCCCTGCTTCACGTCCTCGGCCGGGTGAGCCTCTGCAAGTCCCCGTACTGCAGGGCATCGGCGGTCTTGTCGTACGTCCCGGATGACAGGAGCTCGGCGGTCGAGCGGGCCGCGACGGCATAGGCGGCCTGGGCGATCGCGGATCCGAGGCTGATGCGGACCGCGCCGGCCGCGGCGAATTCGGCGACGGACGGCGCGCCCGCCCAGGCCATGACGGCGATGGGCAACGGCCCGGCAGCCAGCTCGGCGATCGCCGCCAGATCGGTCAGGCCGGGGACGAACAGGCTGCTCGCCCCGGCCGCGGCGTAGGCCTCCGAGCGCTTCAGCGCCTCCTGGACGCCGTTGTCGGTGCCGAGAAGGAAGACATCTGTGCGTGCGTTGATCCATGCCGGTATGCCGAGGCGGTCGGCTGCCGCGCGCGCCGCAGCCAGGCGATCGGCCTGCTCGGCCGGGTCGAACAGGCCGCCGCCCGACGCGTCCTCGATGTTCACGCCCACGGCGCCGGCCTGGAGGACGGCGGTGGTGGTGGCCTCGACATCGCCGTAGCCGGCCTCGATGTCGGCGGAGACCGGCACGGGCACCGCCGCCGCGATCCGCTCGATGACCGCGGCGGCTCGCTCCACCCCCAGATCGGCGCCGTCGGGGACGCCGAGCGACCAGGCGACGCCCGCGCTGGTGGTGGCGACAGCCTTGGCCCCGGCGTCGGCGATGACGACCGCCGAGGCGACATCCCAGGCGTTGGGCAAGAGAAGAGGGTCACCCTTTTTGTGCAGGGATGCGAAGATTTCGGCCTTTGACATGGAGTCGATCCTAGAGGCGTTCACCCTTTCCCGGCTGGCCGGATTCGGACCTCGACGGTCAGAGGTGGGGATGCAGACGGCGGCGAGGCGATCTCAGGCGGTGCGGGCCGTGGCGTACGGCGTCGGTGCGTCAGCGGGCGGGGGAGAGCTCGGCGAGACAGGCGTTGAGCGCCTTCCACGCCTGCCATGCCCGCGTCGCCCCGAACTGCGCGTTGAAGCGCAGCACGGCCCGCACGTCCTCGTGTGACGCGCCGGCCCCGAGGGCGCGGCCCACATGGATGCGGAACGTCTCGTCCAGCGTCTGGTAGTGCACGTCGATGCTCATCGTCATGAACGCCCGCTCCCTGACGCTCAACGTGCCCGGGCCCTGGACGCCCCGCATCCGCGACTGGAGGTCGAAGTACTCGAGGAAGTACGGATCGAGCGCGGTCAGCTCGGCCCGCACCGGCTCGGGCAGCGGGGTCGGCGCCGCGCCGGGACCGGTCTCCAGCAGTTCCCCGGGCAGCGGTTCTGCGTCCGGGCGGGGCAGCCCGGCCGCGGCCTCAATCTCGGCGAGCCGCTCCAGTGCGGCCAGCGCCGCGACGTACCCGCTGTCGTAGGAGATCAGGCGCAGCAGCGCCCGCATGTCCGCGGTGGACACGCCGCGCCGCAGGCCCGCGCGGACGTGCATCTCGAACGGGAACCCGAGGGCCGGCTGGCAGACGTCCGCCACCAGGGCCAGGAACACCTTCTCGCGGTCGGTCAGCTCGGGCACCGCCCAGCAGTGCCCGACGCTGGCGGCCGCCATCTGGGCGAACACCGGGTCCATGTCGTTGATCGTGTCGAAGTCCGTCGAAGTGGGGACGGTCACAGGAATCGCTCCTTGGTGAACGACTGTAGCGCTACGACTGTAGCGTGATTGCTGTCCTCGTACAATGGGCCGGTCATGGAAGCCACCCCACCTCCGGCAACCGGGCCCCCGACTCCGGCCGCCCGCCGCCGTCCGAACGCGCGCGGGCAGGGCGAGCGGCTGCGCGAGGAGATCGTCGCGGCGGCCATGCGCATGCTCGACGACCTCGCCGACGACGAGGCGCTGTCGCTGCGGGCCGTGGCGCGCGAGGTGTCGATCGCGGCCACCTCGGTCTACCTGCACTTTCCCGACCGCGACGCGCTCGTGCTCGCGGTCCTGCGGCGCTGTCACGAGGAACTCGTGCGGGCCGGTGACGAGGCGGACGCGGCGCACGAGGACCCCGCGGCGCGGCTGCGGGAGCGCATCCTCGCGCAGGCCGCCTGGGCCCATGAGCATCCGGGCCTCTACAAGGTGCTGCACGAGAGCGCGGTCCACCGCCGGCTCGGCATGCCGTTCAAGGAGGTGCTGGTCGCCAGGACCACGGAGGCGGTCCAGCGCTGCATGGACGCCGGGGTCGCCCCGCGTGACGACGCGGCGACGGTCGCGATCGACCTGCGCACGGCGGTGAACGGCATGCTGTCGCAGCGGATCAACGAGCCCGACCTGCCCTGGCCGCCCGCCGAGGAGCAGATCGACCGCTTCCTCACCAAGCTCGTCGGCCTCCCGGCGAGAGCCGGCTGAAGAGTCCTTGCGAGGCAGGTGTGCGCGTACTCGGGCTGATGTCGGGGACCTCCCACGACGGGATCGACTGCGCGCTCGTCCGCTGGTCGCGGGACGGCGACCTGCTCTCCGGTGTCGTGGAGCACACCGGCACGGTGCCCTACCCGCCTGACCTGCGGGCCGCGATCGTCGCCGCGCTGCCGCCGGGCCGCACGGACATGGGCGAGGTCTGCCGTCTCGACACGCTCGTGGGCCGGGCGTTCGCCGAGGCGGCGGCGGCCTGCCCGGCCGCCGACCTCGTCTGCTCGCACGGGCAGACGATGTACCACTGGGTGGAGGACGGGCGCGTGCGCGGGACCCTCCAGCTCGGGCAGCCCGCCTGGATCGCCGAACGGCTCGGCGTGCCGGTCGTGTCGGACCTGCGGGTGCGCGACGTCGCCGCAGGCGGGCAGGGCGCGCCGCTCGTGTCCGCCTTCGACCTGCCGCTGCTGTCCGGGCTGCCCGCCTCGGCGGGGCGGGCCGGCGCGCTGAACCTCGGCGGCATCGCCAACCTCACGGTGTGCGAGCCCCCGCTCGCCTACGACACCGGCCCGGCCTCGGCGCTGACGGACGCGGCCGTACGCGCCGCCACCGGCATGCCGTACGACGAGGACGGCAGGCTGGCCGCGGCGGGGAAGGTCCACGAGGGCCTGCTGGCCGAGTTGCTCGCCGAGCCGTACTATCACCGGCCGCCGCCCAAGACGACGGGCAAGGAACTGTTCCACCCGGGCTATCTGGACCGGGTCGCCGGGCCGTACGCGCTGGGCCTGCCGGACCTGGTCGCGACCCTGGTGGCGCTCACCGCCGAGACGGTCGCGGCGCAGATCCGGCGGCACGGGCTCGGCACGGTCGTCGTCTCCGGCGGCGGCGTGCGCAACCCGGCCCTGATGCGCGCGCTGCGCGAGCGGGCCGAAGGCGTGCGGCTGCTGCCGAGCGACGACCTCGGCGTGCCCGCGGACGCCAAGGAGGCCGTAGCGTTCTCCTACCTCGGCTGGCTGACCGCGCACGGCCTGCCCGGCACGGTGCCCGCCTGCACCGGCGCGGCCGGGCCGCGGGTGCTCGGCACGATCACCCCGGGCCGCGGGCCGCTGCGGCTGCCGCAACCGATCGCCGTGCCGCCCCGCCGCATCCGCATGGGCGCTGTTGACCCTGACACCGTGTGAGGCGCTGGAATCGGCGCATCATGTTCACCATCGGAGACTTCGCCAGGCACGGCCGGGTGTCGGTCCGCATGCTGCGCCACTACGACGCGATCGGGCTGCTCCGCCCGGCCCGTGTCGATCCCGCGAGCGGCTACCGCTTCTACGAGGCGGGCCAGCTCGCCCGCCTCAACCGGATCACCGCGCTCAAGGACCTGGGTTTCACCCTCAGACAGGTGCGGGAGGTCCTGGACGAGCAGGTGAGCGCCGAGGAGCTGCGCGGGATGCTGCGGTTGCGGCAGGCGGAGCTGGAGGCGGCGATGGCCGCCGCGGCGACCCGGCTGGCCCAGGTCGAGGCGAGGCTCCGGACGATCGAGAGTGAGGGACAGATGAACACCGACGACGTGGTGGTCAAGCGCATCCCCGCCGTCCGGGTGGCGGAACTCGGCGGCGTGGCGCGCAGCTACGAGCCGGAGGACATCGGCCCGGTCGTGGGCCCGCTGTTCCAGGAGCTGTGCCGCAGGCTGGACGAGGCCGGGGTGACCCCGGTGGGGCCGGGGATCGCGTACTACGAGGACGCCCCCGGCGGCGACGGGATCCTCGCGCACGCGGCGATGCCGGTCGCGGTCGCGCCCGGGGACGGCCACGACTTCGCGGTCGTGGACCTGCCCGCGATCGAGCGGGCGGCCACGATCGTGCACCGCGGCCCGATGGACGACATCCTCCCGACCGCGCAGACGCTGGCCCGGTGGATCGCCGAGGGCGGCCACCGCTCCGCCGGGTACGCCAGGGAGCTCTACCTGGAGGCGGGCGAGGATCCCGCCCGATGGGTCACCGAACTCCAGGAGCCGCTCGCCGGCTAGACGAAACACCTGTGAGGCTGGTGGCTGTCCGTCGTCTCTTTCACGCCGCCTCTTCCTGCGCGGCAGCTCGGCTGCTCGCCGTCTCCTCGTCGTGCACCGGCTTCGCGGGCCGTGACCGGCTCGTGGGCTTGCCGGCGGGGAGGGCGACGGCGGGGACGACCGCGGCGACGGTGATGCCGATCGCCCACCAGAACGCGCCGTGGAAGGCGCCGGTGGCGCCGCGGCCGAGGAGCGACTGCAGGGCGACGGCGACGATCGCGGTGCCGAACGAGGCGCCCACCTGCTGGACGATGCGGGTGCTCATGGTCGCGTGCGGGATGCCTGCCGGTCGGATGTCCCGGTAGGCGACAGACATCGGCGGGATCAGCACCGCCCCGATCCCCAGACCGCGAACCAGCAGCACGGCTCCCAGCCACCACAGGCTCGTGCCCGGCCCGGCGGCCGCGAACGGGACGGTGGCGACGGCGGCGAGCAGGAAGCCGCCGATCGTCACGGCGCGCGCCCCGAACCGGTCGACCAGCCTGCCGACCACGAAGCGCGAGGCGAGCGCGCCCACACCCTGCGGGATCATCAGCAGCCCGGCGTCCAGCACGCTGTCGCCCCGCACCTGCTGGTAGTACAGCGGCAGCAGGAACATGCCCGCGTACATCGCCGCGCCGGCGGTGAACAGGACCGCGGAGGCGCTGCCGAGCGAGCGCACACGCAGCAGCCGGACGTCGACGAGCGGCTCGCGCTCGCCGGGCCGCGACGCCCAGGCGATGAACGCGGCCAGCAGGACGACCCCGGCCGGCAGCGGCACCAGCACCCCGGCGCGGCCGATCCCGCCCCCCTCGGACAGCTGCGAGAGGCCGAGCAGGATCCCCGTCAGCGCGGGCGTGAGCAGCACCAGGCCGATCCAGTCCAGGCGCCCACGCCCGGCCGGGGAGCCGGGGCGGTCGTCGGGCAGGAACCGCCAGGCCAGCAGCAGCCCGGCGGCGATCACGGGGACGTTGACGAGGAAGAGCCAGCGCCAGCTCAGCCAGCTCAGGATCACGCCGCCGATCACCGGGCCGAGGATCGGGCCGAGTGCGATCGGCAGGCTGACGGCCGCCATCAGCCGGCTGCCGGCATGCCCGCCCGCGGCTCTCACCGCGAGCGTCTGCATCAGCGGGAAGATCAGCCCGGCCCCGAAGCCCTGCAGCGCCCGGAAGCCGATCAGAGTGGCGTCGTTCCACGCGACCGCGCACAGCACCGAGGCGAGCACGAACAGCACCAGCGCGGCCATCCAGACCCGCTTGCCGCCCCAGCGGCGCTCCGCCCACCCGGTGACCGGGATCGCGACGGCCATCGCCAGCAGGAAGCCGGTGGTGACCCACTGGATCGTGCCGGTGGTCGAGTGCAGTTTCACCACCAGCGTGTGGATCGCCAGCGTCACCATCGTCGAGTCGAGAATCGCCGCGATCCCGCCCACGACCAGCGCGATCAGCGCGTTTTTCACCTGCGGCGACAGCTTCGCCTCGGTGGTCTCCGTCATGGTCTCGTCCCTCAAATAAGAGTGGAATCCATCTCTTAGGAGAGTAAGACGCCTTGATAGAGAATGCAATCCTTCCTTATAGTGAGGCCGTGACCACATCTGCCGCCGGGCCCTCCCGCCAACGCCGACGCGGGCCCGAGCTCGAGGCCGCGCTGCTGGACGCGGCCTGGGACGAGCTGGTCGAGGTCGGCTTCGCGAAACTGACCATGGAGTCCGTCGCCTCTCGCGCCGGCACCGGCATCGCCGTGCTGTACCGCCGCTGGCCGAACAAGGACCAGCTCGTGCTCGCCGCGCTCGAGCACCACCGCAACAGCCACCCGGTCGACCTCCCCGACACCGGCACCCTGCGCGGCGACCTCCTCGCGGCACTGACCGGCATGGGCGAGGCCCGCGCCGCCTTCTTCGCGGTCGCCGCGGCCGCCGCCTTCTCGGGGCTGCTGGCCGGCACCGGGCTCACCCCCTCCCAGGTGCGCGACCGGATCATCGGCGACCAACGGCTCTCGCGCGTCCGGGCCATCTACCGGCGCGCTCACGACCGCGGCGAGATCGACCTGGAACGGATCCCTTCCGCGGTGCTCGCCATGCCGTTCGACCTGGTGCGCCACGACCTGCTCATGGACCTCGAACCCCTGAAGCCCGCACGCATCCGGTCGATCGTCGACGAGCTCTTCCTCCCGCTCGTCCACGGCCACGACGGCGGGCCGGGCCCGGCGACCTCGTGACCCTGGCGGCCGTACGGCGTCTCAGAGCCAGCCGGGTTTGACCAGGCCCGACTCGTACGCGATGACGACGAGCTGGGCCCGGTCGCGGGCGTGGAGCTTGCTCATCGTGCGGCTCACGTGGGTCTTGGCCGTCGCCGGGGACATGTAGAGCCTGGCGGCGATCTCGTCGTTGGTCATGCCGGTGCCCACGAGCGCGAGCACCTCGCGCTCCCGTTCGGTGAGCGGGTCGAGGCGGGTCGCGATGCCGGGCTCCTTGGCGCGGGCGACGTACTCGGCGATGAGCCTGCGCGTCACGCCGGGGGACAGCAGGGCGTCGCCGGAGGCCACCACCCGGACGGCTTGGATCAGCTCGGCCGGCTCGGTGTCCTTGACCAGGAAGCCGCTCGCGCCGCCACGCAGGGCCTCGAAGACGTACTCGTCCAGCTCGAACGTGGTGAGCATGACGATCTTCACGTCGGTGAGGGCGGGGTCGTCGCCGATGCGACGGGTGGCCGTCAGGCCGTCGGTGCCGGGCATGCGGATGTCCATCAGCACCACGTCGGGACGCAGCTCGCGGGTGAGCAGGACGGCCTGCTCGCCGTCGCCGGCCTCGCCGACGACGGTCATGCCCTCCTGCGCGTCGAGCAGGGCCCGGAACCCGGCCCGGACCAGTGCCTGGTCGTCGGCGAGCAGGACGCGTATCACTTCGGCTCCTTCTGGGTGGCGGACGGGGGCAGGGGAAGGCGGGCCTCGACACGGAAGCCGCCACCGGGGCGGGGGCCCGCGGCCAGCGACCCGCCGAGCGCCGCGGCCCGCTCGCGCATGCCGGGGATGCCGTTGCCGCTGCCGAGGCCCGCCTCGGCGCGCGCCGTTCCCGCGCCGTCGTCCTCGACCACCACGGCCAGCTCCTCCGGCGCGTACGTCACGCGTACGGTCACCCGCGAGCCGGGCGCGTGCCGCGAGACGTTGGTCAGCGACTCCTGCACGATCCGGTAGCCGGCCCGGTCGATCCCGGCGGGCAGCGGGTGCGCCTGCCCGGTGACCTCCAGCGTGACCGGCAGGCCGCTGCGCTCGGCGAGGTCGGCCAGGTGGGCCATCCCGGCCATGGGGGAGCGCGGCGCGCCGTCCCTGAGCAGGCTCAGCACGCCGCGCATCTCGGTCAGCACGTCCTTGGACGCCTGCTTGATCGTGGTCAGCGCGGTGCGGGCCTGCTCGGGGTGGTCGTCCAGGAGGTGCAGGGCGGTGGACGCCTGCACGTGGATCAGCGAGATGTTGTGGGCGAGCACGTCGTGCAGCTCCTGGGCCATGGTGAGACGTTCCTCGCTCGCCTGCCGCCGGGACTCCTCCCGCGCGACCCGCTCGCGTTCGGCGAGGCGCTCGCGGCGCATCCGGTGGAACTCCGCCACGGTGAGCGTGAGCAGCAGGTAGGCCGCGACCGCGGTGTGATGGAAGAGACTCGCCCGGTGGGGGATGAACCAGGTGGCGTAGACGACCACGAAAAGGAAGAACGCCCCCGACGACAGCCACGCCGCGCGACGGTGCCCCGACAGCACCGCGTTGAATATCACGATGATCGGGCTGAGGAACACCGGCCCGTACGCGTAGCCGAGCAGCATGTAGACCGAGGTCGAGGTGAGCGTGACGACCAGCACGCCGACCGGCGCCCGCCGGCGCAGCCCGATCGCGAGCGGTCCGACCAGCAGCAGCGCGTAGCCCCACCAGTCCAGCGGCACCCGCCCGAGGTCGGAGTTCCGCAACTGCCAGTACTGGGCGCCCAAGGTCAGGAACACCTGGAGGATCCCGATGATGACCGGCAGAACGGGATCGATGCGGTGGTACATCGCGGAACGGGAACGCACCCCCGCACGGTAGGCCATCGCCGCTGGTCACCGCATCCGCCTGGTGCGGCAGCCCGCCGTACGCCGGAAGGAGTAGCCGCGTTTCCCCGCTTCGCATGTCGGGGCGCTCGGCCGGATCGGCGTCCAAAAGCGGACAATCCCGCAGCGATTCTGACTGTCGTGAGTCATGCTGGAGTGATCGGTCACGTCGTGGTGGAGGTGCCGGGGCATGAGGAGCGTCGTCGTCGCGTCGCTGGGACTGGTCACGTTCGCGGGCTTCCTCGCGCCGCCCGCCCACGCCGCGGCGGTGGGATCCGGGGCGGAGGTCAAGCGGCCGGTCGCGGAGGGGTACGGCGGGGCCGTGGCCACTGTGGACCTGGACGCGAGCAGGGCCGCGCTCTCGGTGCTGCGCCAGGGCGGCAACGCGATGGACGCGACGGTGGCGGGAGCGGCGGCGCTGGGCGTGACCGAGCCCTACTCGGCCGGGCTGACCGGGGGCGGCTTCATCGTCTACTACGACGCCCGCAAGCGGAAGGTGACCACGATCGACGGGCGGGAGACCGCCCCGCGGGCGATGACCTCGACGGCGTTCCAGGGCATCCCGTTCGACGAGGCCGTCACCAGCGGGCTGTCGGTCGGCGTCCCGGGCAGCGTGGCGCAGTGGGACACGGCGCTGCGCCGTTACGGCACGATGTCGCTGCGGCAGGTGCTGCGGCCCGCGATCGAGATCGCCGAGAAGGGCTTCGTCGTCGACCAGACGTTCCACGACCAGACGGAGCAGAACGCCGGCCGGTTCGCCGACTTCACCTCGACCGCCTCGCTCTACCTGCCCGGCGGGCAGCCGCCGCCGGTCGGATCGGTCTTCCGCAACCCCGACCTCGCGCGCACCTACCGTGAGCTGGGCATCCGCGGTCCGGCCTGGTTGTACGGCGGCGCGTTCGGCCGGGAGATCGTCGCCACCGTGAAGAAGCCGCCGGTGCGCCAGGGGGCCACCAGGAACGTCAGGAGCGGCCTGATGGAGGTTTCCGACCTCAGGGCCTACCGGGCGCTCGAACGGCCGCCCACCAAGGTCGCGTACAAGGGCCTCGACGTGTACGGCATGGCGCCGCCGTCGTCCGGCGGATCCACGGTGGGGGAGGCGCTGAAGATCCTGGAGGCCCTGCCGAAGGTCGGTCTGCACGAATACCTGGAGGCGTCCCGGCTCGCCTACGCCGACCGCAACGCCTACGTCGGCGACCCGGCGTACGTGGACGTGCCGCTGGAGCAGCTGCTGTCCGACGGGTTCGCCAAGGAGCGCGCCTGCCTGATCGGCCCGCGCGCGATGGCGCACCCGGCCGCGCCGGGTTCGCCCGACGGCTCCTACGCGCCGTGCCCCTCCGCGACGCCGGGGGCTTCGGGGGTTTCGGTCCCCGAGGAGAAGAAGGACGGGCCCGAGACCACCCATCTCGTGGTGACCGACCGGTGGGGCGACGTGGCGGCCTACACCATCACGATCGAGCAGACCGGCGGCAGCGGGATCGTGGTGCCGGGCCGCGGCGTCCTGCTCAACAACGAGCTGACCGACTTCACCTTCGGCCCGGCGCCGGGCGACCCCAACCTGCCCGCTCCCGGCAAGCGCCCGAGGTCGTCGATGGCTCCGACGATCGTGTTCAAGGACGGCAGGCCGCTGCTCGCCGTCGGCTCACCCGGCGGCTCGACGATCATCACGACCGTGCTGCAGATCCTGGTGAACCGGCTCGACTTCGGCATGTCGCTCCCGGAGGCCGTGGCCGCGCCGCGCGCCTCGCAGCGCAACACCGCCGCCACCCAGGCCGAGCCCGCGTTCACCGAGCGGTACGGCGCGGAGCTGACCGCGCTCGGTCACACGCTGACGGACGTCCCCGGGCCGCCCAAGGGGGAGATCGGCGCGGCGACCGGCCTGGAGTTCCTGCGGAACGGCCGCGTCCAGGCGGTCGCCGAGCCCGCCAGGCGTGGCGGGGGCAGCGCCCTCGTGGTCGACCCGCGTCGCTGATCCGCTCAGCTTGTTCACTCAGCTTGGGGCGCCGATGAGCTCGTAGGCCGTCGGCTTCACCTTCCGGGTCCGCGCCCAGTATTCGAAGGTGAAGCCGGGCCACAGCGTGCGGTTCCTGCCGTGCTCGTCGAGGTACCAGCTCGTGCAGCCGCCCTCGCTCCACACCAGCCGGTCGAGCCGCCGCTGCAGGCGCTCGTTGTAGGCCCGCTGCGCCGACGGCCGTACGTCCAGGGCTTTCGCCTTGGTCTTCGACAGCAGCCGCAGGCAGTCCATGACGTACCGGACCTGCGACTCGATCATGAAGACGACCGAGGTGTGCCCGAGACCGGTGTTGGGGCCGAGCAGGAGGAACAGGTTGGGGAAGCCCGCGGTCGTGATCCCGTAGTAGGCCTCGACCCCGTCGCGCCACGCGTCCTGGATCTTGACGCCGTTCCTGCCGACGATGCGCTGCTCGTTGAGGGAGTCGACCACCCGGAATCCGGTGCCGTACACGATCACGTCGACCTCGTGCTCGCGCCCCGCGGCGTCCACGACCGACCGCTCCCTGATCTCGGTGATCCGGTCGGTGACCAGCTCGACGTTGTCCCTGGTCAGCGCGGGATAGTAGTCGTTGGACTGCAGAATTCGCTTGCAGCCGATGGTGTAGCCGGGCGTCAGCTTCGCGCGCAGCCCGGGGTCGGGCACCTGCCGGGCCAGGTGCCGCTCGGCCATCGCCTGGTGGACCTTCATCAGCCGGGGGCTGATCGTGAAGCCCACGGCCCGGGTCTCCAGCAGCCAGTAGACGGCGTCGCGCAGCAGCCGGGCGCCGCCGGGCGCCTCCATGGCCCGCTTCAGCCGCCCGTCGATCGGCAGGTCCGGCCTGGGCTGGATCCACGGCGGAGTGCGCTGGAAGACGGTGAGCCGGCTCGCCTGCTCGGCGACGACCGGGACGAACTGCACCGCCGACGCGCCGGTGCCGATGACCGCGACGCGCTTGCCGTTCAAATTCACCGAGTGGTCCCACTGGGCGGAGTGGAACGCCGCGCCGGTGAAACGCTCACGGCCCGGGATGTCGGGGAAGGACGGCACGTGCAGAGCGCCGATGCCGGACACGACGGCATGGGTCTCGAACGTCTCCCCGTCGCCGGTCGACACCCGCCACAGGGCCCGCTCGTCGTCGTACTCCAGCCCGCAGACCTCCTTGCCGAACCGCAGGTAGGGTTCCAGGCCGTACTTGCGGGCGCAGGCCCGCATGTAGTCCCAGATCTCCTCCTGCGGGGAGAACAGCCGCGACCAGCCGGGGTTGAGCTCGAACGAGAAGGAGTACAGCGGCGAGGGGACGTCACAGGCGCAGCCGGGATAGGTGTTGTCCCGCCACGTGCCGCCGAGCTCGCCGGCCTTCTCCAGGATCACGAAGTCGTGATAGCCGGCTTCCTTGAGCTTGATGGCCATGCACAGCCCGGCGAACCCGGAACCGATGATCGTGACGCCCGGACTGGGCATGCGTCCTCCCCGTCCTATTGGAAGATGCGTCCAATGTATTCGTGGAGTCGTACCCGGTCCAGGGTCGGGTCCGGTGCGTCTGGTCGTGAGGACGCCGCCGGCACTCCGTCACTGTATGTCGTGCCGGCGGGCGGTCGAACCGTCGGCGGGCATGACAAAGCCGCCGACGGGCGCGGTCGTCGGCGGCTGGTACAGGTATGTCAGCGAACCAGGAGGTATGCCACCACGGCGAGGATCACGACGAGCGCCGCACCGACGGCGATCCATATCGGCAGGCGGGACGGCTGCTCCTTGGAGGCCTCCGTGTCCTGCTGCTGCGCGAACGCCCGGAAAGCCTGGGTGTTTCCGGCCGGGTCGATCTGAGGGTCGGACATGGGCATGACTCTAGCGACACATGGTGCGCTCTGGCTGTGATTTGTCGGATTTTGCCCTCTCCTGGAGAGGCCTTGGTGTTCATCCCAGGCACCGGCGCGGATGCCGGACCGGTGTGGGCGGCGGATAGCGTTGTATCCATGCTCCGCACCCTCCTGGCTCCCCGGCTGGTGGCCCTGCACCTGCTGGTCATCGGGGTGCTCGTGTCCTTCACCTTCCTCGGCCGCTGGCAGCTCGGCGTCTTCGAGGCGTCGGGCGCCCCACGACGGGCCCCCGACCCCGCGCCCGTGGCCGTCACCGAGCTGGCCCGGGTGGGACAGCACATCAGCGGCACCGCGATCAGCCGCAGGGTGACCGCGACGGGGACCTACGACGCCGCGAAACAGCTGCTGGTGGCCGACCGGGTCGCCGACGTCGCCGCCCCCGGCGGCCGGGCGGCCCGGGGGAGCGGGTTCTGGCTGCTCACGCCGCTGCGGCTCGCGGACGGCACGGTCGTCCCCGTCGTACGCGGCTGGGTTCCCACGGCGGCCGATCCCGCCACGGCAGTGCCCGGGGGCACCGTGACCGTGACAGGGCGGCTGCGGCCGGCCGAGCAGACCGACGACGTGATGCGCAGCGGGAACCTGCCACGCGGACAGGTGGCGACGGTGTCGACGGCGGAGCTGATCAACGTGTGGCCGGACGCGCGGGTGCGGGACGGGTTCGTCGTCGCGGCCGCGCAGGAGCCGCCGTCCCGCGTCACGCCGGTAGCCGTGTCGCCGCCGACCGAGGGCGGCGGTTTCACCTGGCGCAACCTGGCCTACGCCCTCCAGTGGTGGATCTTCGCGCTGTTCGCCGTGTACATGTGGTTCCACTTCGTACGCGACGCCCTGCGCGGGCAGCGGGAGCGGGAGCGCGAGGAACCGCAACCGGCCGAGCCCGCCGCGCACGTGGAGGCCTGATCGGCCCTGGAGCGGGGACCGCCGGGCGGCACGGATATCGTGTGGTGACCGTTTCCCAGCAGAGGTAATGATCGACGTGGAATCCGCGCTCAATTTCTATCGCGTCATGGCGTACATCGTCGGCGTGATGCTGCTCGTGCTGTGTGCCGCCATGGTCGTCAAGTACGGCTTCGACAGCGGCACGATGGTCGCGGTCGTCGGGCCGATCCACGGCTTCCTGTACATGGTCTATCTGGTGGCCGCGATCAACCTGGGCCTGATCAAGGCCCGCTGGTCGGTGGGCTACCTGCTGCTGGTGCTCATCGCGGGCACGATCCCGTTCCTGTCCTTCGTCCTGGAGCGGAACGTCACCGAGCGGGTCCGCAGGAGGATCGCCACCGCTTCCTGAGCGAAGCGGAACGGCCGGGCGCCGCGAGGGCGGCCCGGCCGTTTCCCTTCTTCGGTCGTCTCGTGGCTCGTCTCCGTCAGGCCTCAGCGGCCGATCTGGCGGCGGCGGATGCGCCGCAGCCGCGCCCGCTGCGACTCGTCGAGCATGAAGTAGGCGACGACCGGCGCCCCCAGCGCGCCGATCGCGATCAGCCAGGCCAGGAGCGTCGGCACCGGAAGGATGAAGACCAGCACGGCCACCACCGCCGCGCCCACGTAGTACTTGCCCAGTGGCGACATCGTCAGGCCTTTCGTGTCGGGTCCGGCGCGGGGCGTCGTCCCGCGTCGCCTGGGAGAACGTCCGGCGTCCCGTCCGAGTTCCGCGACCGCCCGCGGCCGGGCGGCACGGTCCCGGCCGGCGCCCTCGCGCGGCGTGGCGCCGCGGTGCCGGAAGACGAGTGATCGTCTCGCCCGGCTCCGCGGCGCCGCGCTCGCTCCCCGGTCTCGGGCATGGGCCGCGCTCCCGATGCCGACGGGACGGACTCCGTTCCCGTACGGCGGCCCGCCCGCAGACTCAGCCTTCGCCGGACTCCGACTTGCCCATCGCCTTACGGATCAGGTCGCGAGCGCGGTCCATGATCGCGATCGGCGTCCCCATGAGGATGTTCTCCGTCGCCGATTCGACCCCGGGGTGCGGGTGCGTGGGAGCCATCGCCTCGGCTGCCTTGACGCCCACGGCCATCGCCCTGCGCTCGCCCTCGGAGGTGCTCGCCTTGAGCTCGGAGAACTCGTAGCGCTCCTCGGCGGCGGCGTGGGCGAACACGGCGGCCCGCAGTCTCTCCAGCTCCTGGGAGAACTCCGGCGTCGTCACGTCCATGTCGTCGAGGCGGCTGAGCATCTCCTTCGCCTCTTCCTCCTCCTGGAGGCGGTTGTCCACGATCGTGTCGCCGCCGACCAGCTTGCGCCGCGCGTAGGGGTGGACGATCTCCTCCTCCGCCGTCTCGTGGACGGCGAGCAGGCGGACAAGGCGGCTGAAGGCCTCCTTGCGCTGCTCCCCCTGGCCTCTGTCGACCTCGTCGAACAGCTCCCGGATGAGAACGTGCTGCTGCGTCAGGAGATCGATCACGTCGTTCTCCCGCATGGTCTCCGGCCTTGACTGGCGGTCCATTAGCGCCTCCTTCCTGGTCATATCGGGGCTACCCGCAACCGGGGAGCGAAACCCCTGACCTGCGGATTCGCTCACGAAGCCGATCCCCGGGCCAGCGGGCCCGGCACGGCCGGCTCGGGCGGCCGGCGTCCACCGATGCACGGGATCTGCACATTTCCGGACGACGGCTCTGCACAGAGGGCATCTACGCTTCCGTCCATGGCTACCCCTCAGCAACGCCGCGTCCTCGTGGTCGAGGACGACGACACGATCGCGAACGCCGTACGACTCCGGCTCGCGGCGGAGGGCTTCGACGTACGCGTCGCGAGCGACGGCGAGGGGGCGCTCGCGGCCTACGCGAAGGCGGAGCCCGACGTCGTGGTCCTCGACCGGCTGCTGCCGGGCCTGGACGGGCTCGAGGTGTGCCGCAGGATGCAGGCCGCCCGGCCGGTGCCGGTGCTCATGCTCACCGCGCTCGGCGAGGAGACGGATGTGCTGGTCGGCCTGGGAGTGGGGGCCGACGACTACATCACCAAACCGTTCAGCATGCGGGAGCTCGTCGCGAGGATCCACGCGCTGCTGCGGCGGGTGGAGCGGGCCAGCCTGCTGGCCCACGAGGACACCGTAATCCGGGTCGGCGACGTCGAGATCAACACGGCCGAGCGCCGCGTGTTCGTCCGCGGGGCCGAGGCCCAGCTCACCCGGACCGAGTTCGACCTGCTGCGGCGTCTCGCCGAGCGGCCTGGCCAGGTCTTCGAGCGCGAGCGGCTGCTGTCGGACATCTGGGGCTTCTCGGAGGCCGCCGCGACCCGGACCGTGGACAGCCACGTCCGCGCGCTGCGCCGCAAGCTCGGCCCGGAGGTCGTCCGCACCGTCCACGGCGTGGGATACGCGCTCGTCCGCCAGTGACATCTCATCAGGGAGAGTTAGGCGTTGAGGCCGCTCGACTTCCTCGGCCGGATCAAGGTCAAGCTCGGCATCGTGATCGTGCTCGCCGTGGTCGCGGCGTTCGTCGTCAACGAGGTCGGCATCAACTCCGGCCTGTCCCGGGACCTCAGGATCGCGATCGCCGTCGTGCTCGCGATGATCATGGTGCAGCTCCTCGCCCGCGGCATGACCCGGCCGTTGCGCGAGATGGCCGCCGCCGCGCAGACGATCGCCAAGGGCCGCTACGGCCTGCGCGTGAGCGCGACCTCCCGGGACGAGGTGGGGGAGCTGGCGCGAGCCTTCAACGCCATGGCGGCCGACCTCGCCGAGGTCGATCGCCAACGGCGCGAACTGGTGGCCAACGTCAGCCACGAGCTGCGCACGCCGATCACCGGTCTGCAGGCCGTGCTGGAGAACGTCGTGGACGGCGTCACGCCGCCCGACCTCGACACCCTGGGCACGGCCCTCGCCCAGACGCAGCGGCTCGGCCGCCTGGTGGCCCAGCTCCTCGACCTGTCGCGGCTCGACTCGGGGGCGCGGCTGATCGAGCCGGAGGAACTGGACCTGGCGTCGTTGTGCCGCCAGGCCGTCTCGGAGGCGGCTCTCGCGCGTGACGACGTCACGGTGGTGAGCGCGGTCACGCCGGGGACGGTGCTGTCCGCCGACGCGGCCCTGCTCGCCCAGGTGCTGGCCAACCTGCTCGACAACGCCGTACGGCACAGCCCGCCCGGCGGCACGGTCCTGGTGGCGGCCCGGCCGGCCGGGGCGAACCTGGAGATCAGCGTGACCGACGACGGTCCCGGCATCCCGCCGGCGGAGCGGGCCCGGGTGTTCGAACGCTTCTCGCGGCTCGACGCCGGACGCGCCGCCGACGCGGGCGGGGCCGGGCTCGGGCTCGCCATCGCCAAGGAGATCGTCGAGTTGCACGGCGGGTCGATCGCGGTGACGGATCCGGTCCCGGCCGCGAAACGGCCCAGAGGGGGAGCCCTGGGGACGGCCCCGGGGTGCCGGATGGTCGTCGTGCTGCCGCGTCACGGGGAGCCTGCGGCAGCGGAGAGCGCGGACGGACCCGTCCACGCCGGAAAGGGAGACATGGACGTCCGGAAAGCGGGCGTGGGCCGCACCGCCGGCCAGCCCGAGGGGAAGGGTTCAGCCGGGGGGGACGGCGCTGACCTCACACAAGGCGCCCTCGTCGCGGCCGGGGGGCCGGGGGACACCGGTGCGCAGGACGCGCGGAACGAGGGCGTGCGCGGCGAGGAGGCGGGGGCGTCCTCGCCCGGGACCCCGGACGGGGGTGGCGAGCGGCCGGAGGACCGGCAGGGGGAGAGTGCGGAGCCTCTCGGGCCGGAGTCCCTCGGGCCGGAGCCTCTCAGGGATGAGTCCCTCAGACCGGAGCCCTTTCTTGCCGCCCCGGCGGCGTCCCCGGGGACTGCGACCGCGGAAGGCGGCGACCCCAGGCCCGGGGACCACGGCGGCTTCCCGGGTGGTGCCGGCGACGGCGCGGACCGGAAGGAGCCCCGGCGGCCCGACCTCGTCCACACGCGAGCGGACCAGCCGTACGCGGCCGCGGCGGTCGCGGGCTCCGGCCCCCCCATGCCCGCGCCCCCCATGCCCGCGCCCCCCATGCCCGCGCCACACCCTGGCTACGACCGCGCCGGGCACATGGCACGTGTGGCGCTGGGGGCGGGCGTCGGCATGTTCGCCGGATTCCTCACCGGCCTGATCGTCTCGGTCTTCCTCGGTCTGGGCGTCATAGCGCTGATGCTGTTCACCGTCGTCGGCACGATCGCGGGAGTGATGCGCGGCTCGGAGTCGGCCCGGCGCGCTGCGGCGGCGTTCGCGCCGCCGTCGTCCTGGCACGGCTCAGTACCGCCGCCACCCGTGCCGCAGCCCGTGCCGGTCGCTCGCATGGGCTCCGCAGAAACCGGCGCCCAGGGCGTGAGCCCCTCCCCGCCGCCACCGCTGCTCACCGGCCCCGCCGAGCAGCGGCCGGTCCCCCCGGAGCCGCCCGCGACCGGCCCGCAGGGGCCGGGGCGATATCCGCCGCCGCCCGCGTACGTGCCGCCGCCGCTGTTCCCGCGGCCGCAACTGCCGGACGCGCCCCGATGGCTGCTGCCGGCCGCCGCGGCGGCCGGCCTGGTCGCCGCCGTCGCCCTGCCGGACGCGTCGCCCGGGCTGGGCTTCGTGCTGACGGCGATCGCCATGGGCGCGGCGGCGTTCCCGGCGGTGCTGCCGCTCCGGCGCGGCCGGATCACGCCGTGGACGGTGGCCTTCGGCCTCCTGGCGTACGCGCTGGTCGCCGTGGCGCTCTTCCGCGACGCCGACTGGCTGGTCGCGCCGGCGCTGCTGGCCGCGTTCGGAGTCGGGTCGCTCGCGGTGTCGGGCGGCGGGCGGGGCTGGCTGGCGGTGATCAGGGGAGGGGTCTCGGTCGCGTTCGCGGTGCTGCCGCTGCCGTGGTTCCTGGCCGGGCCGCTCCGGAGCCTGACCCGGCGCCGGATGCTGCCCACGGTGGTCAGCGCCGTCGTGACCGTCGTCCTGCTGGCCGTCTTCGGCCTGCTGTTCTCCTCCGCCGACGCCGTCTTCTCGGCCTTCCTCAGCGACCTGCTGCGGACACCCGAATGGGCGCAGAGCCTGCCGTTCCGGGTCTTCGTGTTCTGCGTGTTCGCGGCGCTGGCCGCGGCGGCCGTGCTGGTGGGCCTGCGGCCGGTGGCCGAGCCCGCCGCGCCCGACCTGCGGATGTCCCTCGGCCGGCAGGTGTGGGTGATCCCCCTGCTTGGGCTGAACCTGCTGTTCGCGGCGTTCGTGACCGTGCAGATCACGGTGCTGTTCGGCGGGAGCCGCAGGGTGCTGACGACGGCGGGGCTCACTTACGCGCAGTACGCGAGATCGGGCTTCTTCGAACTCGTCACGGTCAGCGTCTTCGTGCTCGGTATCGTGGCGGCCGCGGTCGCCCTGCTGCGCCGCGAGAGCAGGGCCGACCGCTGGCTGCTCGCCGCGCTGCTCGGCCTGCTGTGCGCGTTCACGCTGGTCATCCTCGCCTCGGCGCTGCACCGGCTCGGCCTCTACACCGACGCGTACGGCCTGTCGCGGCTGCGGGCCTCGGTGGAGGCGACGATCTGGTGGCTCGGCGCGGTGTTCGTGCTGGTGCTGGCGACGGGAGCGGTGCGCCTGTCGGGTGGCGGCACGTCGTGGTTCTTCCGCGCGCTCGTGCTGCTCTCCGGGGTGTCGCTGCTGGCGTTCGCGGTGTGGGACCCCGACGCGCGGGTGGCCGAGACCCAGCTGACGGTCCGGGGCGTGGAGCGGCTCGACCACGGCTATGTGAGCGACCTCGGCGCGGAGGCCGTGCCGATCCTCGACCACCTGCCCGAGCCGGACCGCAGCTGCGTGCTGAGCGAGGTGGTGGCGGTCAACGACCTGTCCGCGCCGGACCCCTGGAACGGCTGGAACCTCGCCCGGGCCCGCGCCCGGGAGGTGCTGGAGCGGCGGCCCGTCGTGCGGCCCGGCGACTGTCCGGGCTCGTCGCGTGTGCCCGGCCCGTACGACTGATCTAATCGGGACGTGACCTTCGATGTGCTGATCAGCGGTGGCCGCGTCGTGGACGGCACCGGAGCCCCCGCGTTCCGCGCCGACGTCGGTGTCCGCGGGGGCCGGGTCGAGGCAGTGGGCCGCCTCGGCGCGGCCGAGGCGGCGACGCGGATCGACGCGGCGGGCAGGTTCGTGCTGCCGGGCCTGGTCGACTGCCACGCGCACGGCGACGCGGCCGTGTTCGACCCTTTCGTGCAGCACGCCGCGCTGCGGCAGGGGGTCACGACGTTCGTGCTGGGCCAGGACGGGCTGTCGTTCGCGCCGGCCACCTCCCCGGCCGCCTTCGCGTACGCGAGCCGCTACTTCGCGGCGGTCAACGGCCCGCACCCGCACGTGGACGGGCCGGTGAGCGTCGCCGGCCTGCTCGCCGGATACGACGGCAGGACCGCGCTCAACACCGTCTACCTGCTGCCGCACGCGACGATCCGGTTCGACGTGATGGGACCCGCGGAGCGGGCCGCGGACGGGGACGAACTGCGGGCCATGCTGCGCGCGGTCGAGACGGGCCTGGCCGAAGGGGCGGCCGGACTGTCGTCGGGCCTCGAGTACGCCCCCGGCCGGTACGCCGACGCCGCCGAACTGGCGGCGTTGTGCGCGCCGCTGGGCGGTCGGCCGTACGTGACCCACATGCGCGCCTACGGGGCGTCCGCGCCGGTGGGGATGGCGGAGGTCGTCGAGATCGCCCGCCGGTCCGGCGCGGCCGTGCACGTCTCGCACCTCCACGGCCCGGCCTCCACCCTGCTGCCCCTGGTCGAGGACGCCCGGCGGCAGGACGTCGACCTGACCTTCGACACCTACCCCTACCTGCGGGCCAGCACGATCCTGGCGATGGTGACGCTGCCGCCGTGGGTGCCCGCCGCCGACCCCGGCCTCGCCGTGGCGATGCTGTCCGCCGAGATGTCACCCGAGCGTGAACGTCTCGACGCGGAGTGGGCGGGACGCGACGACCTGTGGCCGCGGATCACCCTCTCGCACGCCCCCGGGTTCGAGTGGGCCGAGGGGATGACCCTGCCCGCCGCCGCGGCCGAGTACGGCGCCGCCCCCGCGGAGTTCTGCCGGGTGCTGCTGGTGAAGACCCGGCTCCAGGCGGGCTGCGTGCAGGCCCGCCCCGACGAGGGCCCGGCGGGGGAGGAGTCGGTGCGCGCCGTCATGCGCGACCCCGGCCACACCGGCGGCTCCGACGGCATCTACGTGGGCGGCCATCCCCATCCGCGCGGCTTCGGCGCGTTCGCCCGTTATCTCGGCCGGCACGTGCGCGAACTCGGCGACCTCACCTGGGAACAGGCCGCCGTGCACCTGGCCTCGCACCCGGCGCGCCGCTTCCGGCTGCCCGACCGCGGCCTCGTACGGCGCGGCCAGGTCGCGGACCTGGTCGTCGTCGACCCGGCCACCGTGGCGGACACGGCGACCTACGAGAAGCCCCGGTCGCTCGCCGTGGGCGTGGACGACGTGCTCGTCGGCGGCGTGCCGGTGCTGCGCGACGGCGAACTCACCGGCGCCACCCCCGGCCGCGCGCTGCGCCCTGCCTGACGGCGATCCGGGCCCCGCCTGACGGCGATCCGGGCCCTGCCTGACGGCGGTCCCGGGCCTACTCGGCCAGGACCTGGCGCAGCGTGACGGCGAAGTTGTCCGGGTCCCCCGGCGTGCCGAACGTGTCGTCGAGGAACCCGCCGTGGTTGCTGGGGAAGATCACGGGCTTGGTGCCGAGCCGCTCGGCGATCGCCTCGCCCGCGCGGCGGGCCAGCTGCCCCTCCGACTCGACGCCCACGCCGACGACGATGCGGGTGGGGGCCGCGCGGAGCGCGTCGAAGTCGGGCTCGTAGTGTGTGCAGGTCATGAGGTTCTGCTCGAACATCACGTCGCCGCGCGCACCGTCGTCCTCCGCCGGCAGGCCGAACTCGGCCGGGCTCGGCATGGGCTGGTCGGCGAAGTCCGCCGGAATCTCGCCCTGGTGGCCGACGATCGTGATGAACTTCACCATCGCCGGGCCGAAACCCTCCCGTTCGTAGGTCCGCCTGATGCCGGCCACGGCGGCTAGCGCCTGCTCCCGGTCCGGCAGAACCTGGGCGGCGGGCGGCTCGTGCGCCACGAGCGTGCGCACCTGTCCGGGATGCCGGGCGACGAGCGCGAGGCCGTTGACCGCCCCTCCGCTGCTGGCGAAGACGTCCACCGGCCCACCTCCGAGCGCGTCGATCAGCCGGTGCAGGTCGTCGGCGTGCAGGTCGGGGGTCGACTCGGCGACGCCGTCGGTCCGCGTGCTCCGGTCGCTTCCGCGCGGGTCGTAGGTGACCACCGTGCGGTCCTGGAAATGCCGCGCCAGGGCGGCGAATCCGGCCGCGCCCATCGGCGATCCGATCAGCAGCAGGATCGGCTCGGTGGTTCCCTCGGCCTCGCGTACGTCGTAGTGGAGAACGCAGCCGGGCACCTCGAGGGTGTGGGTCCTGGGCTCGGTCATGGGGTCGCTCCTCTGTCTGGACTGCGCGGATGTCTGCACTACGCGGGACCACGGGAGAGCCTGTGAAGGCGGTCACACCCTATCTCGAACGTGTCATCGAATGCAGACCGACCCGCGGAACCGGTGGACGCGCGAGGCGACCCGCCGCCGCCCGGCCGCGGTCACAGAGCCGTACGCGCCTGGTCGACGTGCCGCGCGATGCCCAGGGCCCCGCTCGCCTCCGCGAGGGCGGCCGCCTCGTCGAGCAGCCGCAGGGCGTCGTCCCGGCGGTCCTCGGCGGCGGCGATGTAGGCCAGCCCGACCAGGTTGGCGGCGACACCCGGATCGAAACCGAGCTCCCGGCGCAGCCGGACCGACTCCTCCAGCCGTTCCCGCGCCGCCTCCAGCCGTCCGGCCCTGTGCTCGGCGATGCCCAGGTGCCTGAGCGCGTAGGACATCGTCAGCCTGTCGCCGGCCCTCGCCGCCAGCTCGTACGACCGCCGCAACGCGGGCCCGGCCGCCTCGTCGTCGTGCCGTACGACCTGGTGGAAACAGCCGATCCAGAAGAGCGCCTCGCCCTCGCCGCGTGTGTCGCCCAGCCGATGGAACAGATCGCAGGCCCGCTCGAACAACTCGAGCTCGCGGGGGTCCTCCTCGTGATGTTCGAGGAACCGCGCGTGGACGACCCGGCCGCGGGCCAGCGCGAGACCGGCCTCGACCGCGCCGATGTCCCGTCCCGTTCCCACGGTGGCCAGGTCGGCCTCCACCGCGTCCAGCTCCCGGTCGGCCTCGGCGAGCGCCGACGCGTCGCCGCCGAAGACCGCCTGCTCGTAGAGGGTCTCGGCCCGTTCGAGCCGTACGTCGACGCTCATCCCGATCCCCCTCCATGATCACCCCGGTGCCGGGTCGCGAGTCTACCTCCGGGATGGTGGTCCAGTACGATCCACGAGGTGGTCTGAACCGGGACAACGAGGGGGCGGCGTGGGTTTCGCGGACGGCCCCTCGAGCCGGCCCACAGAGCGCGCGCGGCGGGGGCTTCCGGAACTCGTCGTGGACGCGCGTACGCGCGGTTTCCTGTGGCCGGGCGAGCCGATCGGCGGACGTGAGTTCGCCGAGGCCCGGCACTCCCTGTTCGACGGCGCGTTCACCTGGCCGGTGATGACGGCACGCCGCTCGGCCCTCGACCACAACATCGCGACGCTGGCGGCCTTCGCCGACCGGCACGGGCTGGCCTTCGCGCCGCATGCCAAGACCACGATGTCGCCGCAGCTCGTGCGGGCCCAGCTCGACGCCGGGGCGTGGGGGGTCACCGCCGCCACGCCGGCCCAGGTGCTCGTCCACCGCTCCTTCGGCGTCCCCCGCGTGCTGCTGGCCAACGAGATCTTCGACCGCGGCGCGCTGCGCTGGCTGGCCGGCGAGATCGGGCGCTTCGACTTCCTCTGCTTCGCCGACTCCGCCGAGGGCGTGCGCGTGCTCGACGAGGCGGCCGGCGACGTGCCGTTCCGCGTGCTGGTCGAGCTGGGCCACCCGGGCGGCCGGACCGGCTGCCGCGGCCAGGACGAGCTGCTCGAGGTGGCCCGCGCGGCGCGGGAGGCCCGGGGGACCGAGCTGGCCGGGGTCGCCGGATACGAGGGGACCCACCACGAGGCCGCCGAGGTGCGCGGGTTCCTGCGCGACCTGGCCCGCGCGGCCCGGACGCTCGCGCCGCAGGTGGCCGGCCCCATGGTGGTCTCCGCGGGCGGCAGCTCGTGGTTCGACCTGGTGGCCGAGGAGCTCGCGCCGCTGACCGTCGACCCGGGCGCCACCGTGGTGCTGCGCAGCGGCGCCTACATCGCCCACGACGACGGCTACTACCGGGAGCACACGCCGTACAACCGGCTGGAGGGCGAGCTGCGGCCGGCGCTGGAGGTCTGGGCCCAGGTGCTGTCCGTGCCGGAGCCCGGCCTCGTGCTGGTCGGCATGGGCAAGCGGGACGTTCCCCACGACATCCACCTGCCGTTCCCCAGGGCCGTACGGCGCGGCGGCCGGGGCCCGGCCGAGCCGCTGGCCGGGGTGACGGTCGTCAAGGTGCAGGACCAGCACGCCTATCTCGACGGCGATGCCGGGCTGCGTCCGGGAGACCTGGTGTCGTTCGGGCTGTCCCATCCGTGTACGGCCTTCGACAAATGGCGCGTCATCCCCGTGGTGGACGACGACGACATCGTTATTGACGTGATCACTACGTGTTTCTGATGGAGCGGTGACAATGGCTGGCAAGCAGGAGATCCGTACGACCGCCGGGGCCCCGCCGATCGGCGCGTACTCGCAGGGGCTCGTGGTGGGCGACTTCCTCTACACCTCCGGCATGGGGCCGCTCGACCCCGGGACCGGCGAGGTCGTGGGCGACGACGTGGCCGCCCAGACGCACCGGACCATGCGCAACCTCGGTGCGGTGCTGGAGGCCCACGGCCTGACGTTCGACGACGTGGTGAAGGCGACGGTCCACCTGCAGAACCTGAAGGAGGACTTCGCCGCGTTCAACGAGGTCTACCAGTCCTACTTCACCCGGCCCTACCCGGTGCGTACCACCGTGGGCTCCGATCTCATGGACATCCTCGTCGAGATCGACTTCGTGGCGTACGCGGGCCGCTGACGATGGACAGCGCCCTGTACGTCTTCGTCGAGGACCTGCGCGCCGAGGGCGTGCGGGGGCTGCTCGACCGGGCCTCGGCGTACGGCGTGCGAGGCGTCGCGGTGGCCGCGGCCTACCACCAGGGCAGGGACGTGACCCCGCACGGCGCGTCGCGGCTGACGCTGCGCCGCGACGGCGTCCACTTCCCGCCGCCGGACGACCTGTTCGACGGGCTGCGCCTGACCCCGCCCGTGCAGCCGGGGGCGCAGGACCGGCCGATCGACGAGCTCCGCCGGGCGTGCGCCGACCGGGGGATGCGGCTGCACGGCTGGACCGTGTTCCTGCACAACGCCACCCTCGGCCTGGCCCACCCCGACGTGACGGTGGAGAACTGCTTCGGCGACCACGGCTCCCCGGCCGACCTGTGCCCCTCGCATCCCGACGTGCGGGCGTACGCGGTGGCGCTGGCCCGGGCCGTCGCCCGGCAGGGGGTGGACACGGTCGTCGCCGAGTCGCTGCACTTCGGGGCCTTCGCGTACGAGCGGTGCCTGGTGGCGCTCGGCCCGATGGACGCCTTCCTGTTCGGCCTGTGCTTCTGCGCCCACTGCATGCGCAGGGCCGCCGACCTCGGGGTGAACGCCGAGGTGGCCAGGCAGGAGTGCGCCAGGATCGTCGGGGGCGTGCTCGACGGCGATCCCCCCGCGGAGGGCGAGGTCACGCGGGCGGCGCTGACGGCCTACGCCGGCCCCGAAGCGGTGGCGTACGCGCGCGCCCGCTCCGAGAGCGTCACGTCGCTGGTGGGCGAGGTGGCGGCGGCGGTGCGGGCCGAAGGCGCGCGGCTGACGTTCATGGACGCGACGGGCGCGGCCAAGGGCTACACCCACGGGCTGCCCTCGGCCGGTCTGGCCGCGCACGACTCCTGGCAGCTCGGGATCGACCTGGTGGCGCTCGGCGACCTGGTCCCGTCGTTCGCGGTCCTCGGGTATGCCAGGGACCCCGCCCGGGTGGCCGACGACGTGGCGGCCTACCGGCGCTCCGTGGGCAAGAACCCGGAGCTGAGGGTCGTGCTGCGTCCGGGCGTCCCGGACACCGACTCCGCCGACCGGCTGGCCGCCAAGGTGCGCGCGGCCCGTACGGCGGGAGCCGGGGCCGCCGACTTCTACGCGTACGGCCTGGCGCCCTTCGAGGCGCTCGGCCGCATCACCGAGGCGCTCGCCTGAGCACGGGCATCTGACCACGGGCACCTGAGCGCGGGCGCCTGCTTCCGGACCTGACCATGGCCGGAGTGCCCGTCGTGTGCCGCCGCCACGGCCTGTGGTCACGGCCTGTGGTCATGGGCTGTGGCCACGCCCGAGGTCACGGCCGGCTTGCGACCAGGGAGTCCACGAGGACGGCCAGACCCGCGGCGACCCGTGCGGTGTCGCACTCGCGCAGCACGGCGGTGACGTGCTCGGCGGACAGCGAGGCGAGCAGCGCGTGGGCGAGGTAGTCGGCGTCGGCGCCGGGGCGCGCCTCGGCCAGCAGGATCGCCAGGTGGCGGTGCCAGAAACGATAGGAGCCGATCCGATACCGGGCTCCGGGGCTCGCGGTCTCCGAGACGCGCAGCAGATCGAGGTGTTCGAACATGTAGCCGGCGTAGGCCGCGACGAACGCCCGCACCCGATCGGCGGGTAAGGCGCCGGGCCCCAGCGGCGGCGGCCCCGACAGGATCCGCTCCTGCAGTTGCCGTTCCTTGTCGTCGAGCAGGGCCGCCACCAGCCCCGACTTGTCCCCGAAGCGGCGGAAGAGCGTGCCCTTGCCCACCCCGGCCTCCGCCGCCAGCGCGTCCATCGAGACGGCTTCGACCCCGTGCTCCCGGAACAGCTTCGCCGCCGCCTCCAGCACGCGCCGCCGGTTGCGGGCGGCGTCCGCGCGTTCACGGGGCGGGTCTGCCAGCAGGGAGACGAGATCCCTTGACGATCCGGACTGTGGTCCGCTAAATTCCGAACTGCTCACACAAACGGACTGTAGTCCAGTTACTTGGAGGACGCAATGACCGCACTCATCGGCAGGGACGAGCTCAAGACCGCCATCGAGGCCGGCACCGTCACCGTCGTCGACGCGCTGGGCGGCGACTACTACGCGCAGCAGCATCTTCCGGGAGCGATCCCGCTGACGGAGGACGAGGTCGCCGATCGGGCCGCCGAACTGCTGCCCGACAAGAACGCCTCGATCGTCACCTACTGCTCGAATCCGGCCTGCGCCAACAGCCAGGCTGTGGCCAACCGGCTGACCGCGCTCGGCTACACCGACGTACGCAAGTACCGGGAGGGCATCCAGGACTGGGTCGAGGCAGGCCTGCCGGTCGAGTCGCTGACCGCCGCGTCCTGATCGTCCCGACCATTCAGGCGGAGTCCCGGACGACCAGCTCGGTGGGGAGGATCACCGGGTCGGCCGGGCCGTCCTTGAACAGGCCCAGCAGCAGCCGGACCATCGCGGCGGCCTGTTCGATGACCGGGTGCCGGATCGTGGTAAGCGGGGGCTCGGTGTAGCGGGCCGCCTCGATGTCGTCGAACCCGACGACGGCCACGTCGTCCGGCACGCGGCGGCCCGCCTGCCGCAGGGTCTGCAGCGCCCCGATGGCCATGAGGTCGTTGGCGACGAAGACGGCGTCCAGGTCCGGGTCGTCCTGCAGCAGGTGGCGCATGGCGACCGCGCCGGACTCACGGGTGAAGTCCCCGACGGCGACGATCGACCGCCGGTCGGACGCGCGCAGCGCGTCGCGGTAGCCCTTGAGCCGGTCCTGGCCGCCGATCATGTCCTGCGGCCCGGCGATCGTGGCGATGCGCCGCCGCCCGCTGTCCAGCAGGTGGCGCACCGCCTTCTCCGCGCCGCCCACGTTGTCGTTGTCCACGTACGGCAGGGGCACCGGCACGGCCGGCCTGCCGTACGAGACGACGGGGACGCCCATCCGCGCGATGGCGGAGGGCAGCGGGTCGGCGCCGTGCATCGAGATCAGCATGACGCCGTCGACGTGCCCGCTGGCGATGTAGCGCTCGATCCTCGCGTGGCTCTGGGCCGAGCCGCCGAGCATGAGCACGACCTGCTTGTCGGCGGCCTCGAGTTCCAGGCTGGCCGAGCGGATGACCGTGGAGAACATCGGGTCCTCGGAGAAGACCCTGGTCGGCGGCTCCGACACGACCAGCGCGATCGAGTCGGTCCGCTGGGTGACGAGGCTGCGCGCCGCCGAGTTGGGGACGTATCCCAGCTCGTCCACGGCGCGCATCACGGCATCCCGGATCTGCGGTGTCACCGTCATCTGCCCGTTGACGACCCGGGAGACGGTGGCGCGGGACACCCCTGCCCGCGCCGCCACCGCCTCCAGAGTGGGTCGTTTCATTCATTCCCCCCGTAGAAGCCCATTGCGTTTGATGACGTCTCGATACCACAGCGCGCTGTCCTTGGGAACGCGGCGCTGGGTCTCGAAGTCGACGTACACGATGCCGAACCTCTTGTGGTAGCCGTAGGCCCACTCGAAATTGTCCAGGAGCGACCATACGAGATAACCCCTCAGGTCCGCACCGGCGGAGATCGCGGCGTGCGCCGCCCGCAGGTGGCCGTCGAGGTAGCCGATCCGGTCGCCGTCGTGCACCTCGTGATCGACGAGGTGGTCGTCGAAGGCGGCTCCGTTCTCCGTGACGAGCAGCCCGACCTCGGGGTAGTCGCGCGACAGCCGTACGAGCAGGGTCTCCAGGCCGGACGGCTCGATGGGCCAGTCCATCGCGGTCGTGGGGCCGGTCGGCGGCTCGAACCTGACGCCCTCCGTGCCGGGGAAGGCGGGGTTGGCCGGTTCGCCGGGCGCGGCCGACACGAAGGACGGGTTGTAGTAGTTGATGCCGAGCAGGTCGATCGGCTGGTGGATGTCCGCCAGGTCGCCGTCCCTGATGTGGCCGAGGCCGCCATGGCGGGCGGCGATCTCCAGCACCTCCTCGGGATAGCGGCCCCGCAGCGCCGGGTCGAGGAACTGCCGGTTCATCAGCGCGTCCACGAGCCTCGCCTCGCGGTCGCCGTCGCTTTGGACGACCGGCGAGAGGTTGAGGGTGAGCGCGACCTCGGCGGCCCCGGCCGCGCGCAGGGCCCGCGCCGCCAGCCCGTGGCCGAGCAGCAGGTGGTGGGCGGCGCGGAAGGCGGCGGCGGGGTCGCGCCTGCCCGGGGCGTGGACGCCGGAGCAGTAGCCGAGGAAGGCGGCCACCCACGGCTCGTTCAGCGTCGTCCACGTGCGGACCCGGTCGCCGAGCCGCTCGTGCACGACGCCGGCGAAATCGGCGAAGCGCGCGGCGGTGTCCCGCACGGCCCAGCCGCCGGCGTCCTCGAGCGCCTGCGGCAGGTCCCAGTGGTACAGCGTCGGGTAGGGCGTGATGCCGTGGGCGAGCAGCTCGTCGACCAGGCGGTCGTAGAAGTCGAGGCCCGCGGCGTTGACCTGCCCCGCCCCGGCGGGCAGGATCCGCGGCCAGGCCACGGAGAACCGGTAGGCCGCCAGGCCGAGGCCGGCCATGAGCCGCACGTCCTCGGCATAGCGGTGGTAGTGGTCGCAGGCGACGTCGCCGGTGTGGCCGTCGGCCACGTTGCCCGGCGCCTTGGAGAAGGTGTCCCAGATCGAGGGACCCCGGCCGTCCTCGGCGGCGGCGCCCTCGATCTGGTAGGCCGCCGTGGCGGCGCCCCAGACGAAGCCGTCAGGGAAGACCATCTTCGACGATCCGGTCCCCCGAGATCCCATGGTCGTCGTCGTCATCCCTTGACCGCCCCCTGCATGATTCCTCCGATGATCTGTTTGCCGAGCAGGACGAAGATGAGCACCAGCGGAAGGGTCGCCACCGCCGTGCCCGTGAGGCCGAGCGTGAAGTCTCGCACATAGCCGCTGGCGAGCTGCGACAGCGCGACCTGCACAGTGGGATTGTCCGGGGTGAGGACCACCAATGGCCAGAAGTAGTCGTTCCACGCCGTCATGAACGTGAGCATGCCGAGCACCGCCGCCGCCGGCCGGGCGGCCGGGATCACGACGTGCCAGAACAGCCGGGCCGTGCTGCACCCGTCGATCCGGCCCGCCTCCAGCAGCTCGGTGGGCAGCGCGCGGCTCAGGTACTGCGTCATGAAGAACACGCCGAACGCGTTGACCAGCGCCGGGACGATCACGGCGTACATCGTGCCGGTCCACTCCAGCTTGATCATCAGCATGTAGAGCGGGATGATGCCGAGCTGCGTGGGGACCATCATCGTCACGACGGTCATCAGCAGGAGCACGTTGCGGCCGCGGAAGCGCAGCTTGGCGAACGCGAAGCCGGCCAGGGTGGAGAAGAACATCACCGACACGGTGATCGCCCCGGCGACGACGAACGAGTTGAGCAGCGCCAGCGCGAACGGCGCGGTGTCGAAGACCCGCTGCACGTTGGCGAGGAAGTTGCCGCCGGGCAGTAGCGGCGGCGGCACCTCGGCCAGCGCCGCGTTGTCGTGCGAGGCGACGATCACACTCCAATAGACCGGGAACGCCGAGAAGAACGCCACCGCCACGAGGGTGAGGTAGGTGAGCGGGTGCTTGCGCACTCTAGACATCGAGACCTCCCCGCATGCGCCGTACGACGAGGTAGTTGAACGCCACGACCACGACCACGAGCAGGAACATCATCCACGCCGCCGCCGAGGCGTAGCCGAACTCGAAGCTGCGGAAGCCCTTCTCGTACAGATAGAGGGCCAGGGTCTGGAACTGCCGGTCGGTGCCGCCCGTGGCCGCCGCGCCGTTGCTGACCTGCGCGCCGAACAGCAGCGGCTCGGCGATGATCTGCATCGACCCGATCGTGGTGACGATGACCGTGAAGACGACGGTCGGGCGGATCATCGGCAGCGTGATGCCCCACAGTTGCCTGAGGCTGGACGCGCCGTCGAGGGTCGCCGCCTCGTAGACCTCCTTGGGCACGGCCTGCATGGCGGCGAGGTAGATGAGCGCGTTGTAGCCGGTCCACCGCCACATGATCATCACGGCGATGGCGACGTGCGAGGTGGCCACGCCCGCCTGCCAGTTGACCCGGCCGAACCCGAGCCAGTCGAGCACCATGTTGATCAGCCCGAAGTCGCGCCCGAAGAGCTGGCTGAAGATGACCACCACGGCCACGACGCTGGTCACGTTGGGCAGCAGGAGCGTGATGCGAAACAGCGTCTGCGCCCGCAACGGCCGGTTCAGCAGGTGGGCGAGCACGAGTGCGAGCAGCAGTTGCGGCACCGCGGAAAGGACGCCGATCGACAGGGTGTTGAACGCGGCGTTCCAGAAGTAGCCGTCGGCGAACAGCGCCTTGTAGTTGTCCAGGCCGATGAACGGGTTGTCGCTGCTCAGCAGGTTCCAGTCGTGCAGCGACACCCAGGCCGTGTAGACGAGCGGGAAGACGCCGAAGGCCGCGAAGAGCAGGAAGAACGGCGCGACGTACGCGTACGGCGAGGCCTGCAGGTCCAGCCGGTGCAGGCGGGAGCGCCGGCCCGACGCCGTCTGCGCGCGTGCCGGCGGGCGGAAGGCGGCCGGAGGGCCGCCGGGGGAGGGCGCCGTGGTCCGCAGGGACCCGCCCGGGGGTGATGCCATGGGAGATCCTCCTCTGGGCGGGGCCCCCGAACGGATCGCCCGGATCGTCCGGGTGGCCCTGCCTGCGACGGACTACTTGATGCCTTCCACGTCCTTGAGGACCTGGGCCCACGCCTCGTCGGGCGACTGCTTGCCCTGCTCGACCCGGCCGATGCCGTTGCCGACGGCTGTGCGCACGTCGCCCTCGCGGGGGCCGAGGTGCTGCGGCTTGAGGTTCTTCGCGGCGTCGGAGTAGATCTTGCCGACGGGGGCGTCGTTGAAGAAGTCCTTCGTGAAGTTCTGGATGTCCGGCTGGTCGTACAGCGACGGGATCGACGGGAAGTTGCCGATCGCCTTGAACACCGCGGCCTGGTTCTGCGCCGAGGTCAGGAAGTCGATCAGCTCGGCGGCCTCCTTGGGGTGCTTGCTCTGCTTGGGCACCGTGAGGTGGGAGCCGCCGGAGTTGCCCGCGCCGCCGGGGACGGTGGCGATGTCCCACTTGCCGGCCGCGTTCTTGGCCTGGTCCTGGATGTAGGCGGTCATCCACGCGGGGCAGATCACGGTCGCGAACGAACCCTTGGCGAAGCCGGTGTTCCATTCCGGTGTGAACGCGCCGATCTTGGCCGACAGGCCGGCGTCGATCATCTGGACCGACAGGTCCCACGCCTTCTTCACGTCGGGGTTGGTGGCGACGACGATGCTGTCCTGCGCGTCGTACACGCCGACCGGGGCCTGGGCGATGATGGCCCGGAAGATCTCGCCGGGGCTGTCGAAGAACTTCGCGTCCTTGGGCGCCTTGGCGGCGAACTTCCTGCCGGTCTCGATGTACCGCTCCCAGGTGGGCCACAGGGCCGACACCTCGTCGCGCCCGCTTGGCAGGCCGGCCTTCTCGAACAGGTCGGTGCGGTAGCACATGGCCAGGCCGCCGACGTCGGTGCCGAGGCCGATGAGGGCGCCGTCGGGGGCGAGGCCCTGCTGCCACTTCCAGTCGAGGTACTCACCCTGGCGCTTGTCGAGGCCGTACTGCTTCAGGTCGTGGAACTTGCCGGGCTGCGAGGTGAACTGGCTGATGTAGCCCACCTCGATCGCCTCGACGTCCGCGGCGCCCGCCCCCGTGGCGAGGTGCGCGGCGAGGTTGGTGTGGTGGTCGGCGTACGCCGCCTGACGCTCCTCGATCTCGATGTTCGGGTGCGTCTTCTTGAACTCCTCGTAGAGCGGCTTGAAGCCGAAGTCGCCGAAGAGCCCGACGCTGAGCTTGATCTTCTCGGTGGACCGGCCGCCGCCGGCCTCGGTGCCGGACCCGCCCCCGCCGCACGCCGTGAGCGTGAGCAGGCAGGCGGCGAGCATGGGGGCGGCGAACCGGACGATCCGGCGGCCCACGTGGGGAGTGCCCATGAACCCTCCTTGGGTTCCGCAGCTGAAATTGATCATGAAGAGAGCGCTCTCGCACAAGAGTGGGAGGCGGTCGTGAGGCCGTCAAGGGCCGGATCGGTAACGATTCTCGTTATCTCGACGCGACGTAACCGCTGGTGAGAGCGCTCCCACGGTCATAAGCGCAGGGTGAGGGGCGTCGCCCGTCCGGCGGGCGGAGGTGTCGGCTCGTGGTCGAGAGAGAGCGTTCTCTCGATCTTCCGTACGCGGGTGCGCCTCACCGGCGACAGGTACACCGTCCGGCGGCCCGGGGACACGTGCGCTCGGGCGGACCTCAGCCGGCGGGGCGGCTCAGGCCCTCCCGGTACCGCTGCGGACTCATGCCGCGTTCCCGCTTGAAGGCCGAGCTCAGCGCGAACGCGGTGCCGTAGCCGACCCGCCGGGCCACGGCCTCCAGCGTCGCGTCCGTCTCGCGCAGCAGGTCGGCCGCCTGCGCCAGCCGCAGCCCGGTCAGGTAGGCCATCGGCGGCTCGCCGACCAGTTTCGCGAAGCGCTGTGCCAGGGCGGCGCGGGAGACCCCGGCCCGGCCCGCCAGCTCGGCGACCGTCCACGGGTGGGCCGGATCGGCGTGCAGCATCCGCAGCGCCGGCCCGACCACCGGGTCGCCGTGCGCCCGATACCAGCCCGGGGCGTGCGCGTCCGGACGGGAGAACCACGTCCGCAGCACGGCGATCAGCAGCAGGTCCAGCAGGCGGTCGAGCACCACCTCCTGGCCCGGTTCGTCCTTGACGATCTCCCGGCCGAGCAGCGTGACGAGCGAGCCGTCCCAGGAGTCGCCGCGCAGCACCAGCAGCGTGGGCAGCGCCGCCAGCAGCCGCTGGGTGACCGCCCCGCGCATCTGGTAGGTGCCGATGAGCATCACGGCCGAGCCGTCCGGGTCGTTGCCCCAGTTGCGCGTGCCCAGGTCCATCTCGGCCGACAGAGCACGGCCGTCCGGCGTGGTGCAGACCTGCCCGGGATGGATCACGACCTGCGGCGCGGTCGCCGGGTCGTCGGCGACCGTGTAGTGAGCGGGACCGCGCACGACCGTCACGTCGCCGGGCCCCACCCGTACGGCCCGGTCCTCGTCCGGGGTGACCCACGCCTCGTCACGCACCATCGCGACCAGGCACAGCGGCGCCTCGTCCTGGATCCGCACCGACCAGGGCGGGCTCAGGGTCGCCCGCAGCAGGAAGGCCCCTCGCGCCCGGGGTCCGTCCAGGAGATCGGCCAGCGCGTCCATGCCCAGATCGTAGACGGCCGGATATGCGGTCGAGCGTCTCGGCGATGTCGCCCGAAGCCGTCCGCCGGTTGACTGATCGCCATGACGACGACAGCGCAGATCCTGGTCACCATCGGCGCCCGCGCCGCGGCGAGGGCGTCATGACGTACCTCCTGGCCGCCGTCGCGGCAGCCCTGTCCATGCTCATGACCGCCGGGATGGCGGGCACGTTCTTCGGGTTCTCTGTCGGGGTCATGCCGGGCCTGAACGCGGCGTCGGCGTCCTCGGCGATCGACGCGATGAACGCCGTCAACGTCAAGATCCAGAACCCGGTGTTCCTGGCGGCGTTCGTCCTCGCCCCGGTCGCCGCCGCCGGGGCGGGCGCCCTGCTGCTGGCCACCCCCGGCTCGGGCGCGGCCTGGCCGTTCTTCGCGGCGGCCGCGGTGTACGCCGTCGGCGTGGTCCTGATCACGGCCGCGGTGAACGTGCCGATGAACGACGCCCTGGCCGCGGTGGCGGCCCACGGCGGCCCGGCCGAGGCCGCCGCCCGGATCTGGTCGGACTACTCGGCCCGGTGGACCACGTGGAACACCTGGCGGGCCGTGGCAGGCGCGGTGAGCCTGCTGCTGATGGGCTACGGCGTCCACCGCTGGGGCCGGGGCTCCTGATCTCTCTCGCCTGGCTGGACGAACTGGAGGCGGCGCTCCCGCGGCCCGCGTCAGGAGAGTCCACATGACGGGCGCCGAGGCCGCCAGGCCCACCCGTCTCATGTCCCTCGGGCTCGTCGCGGGCCCGATCCTGTCGATGGTCGACTCGTCGGTGGTCAACCTCGCGGTGCCCGACCTGACACGCGAACTCGGCCGGCCCCTGGACGTCGTGCAGTGGGCCGTGAGGGCTACCTGCTCGCGCTGGCGGTCGGCCTGGCCCTCACGTCCTTCCTGGCCAGGAGGTTCGGGCTCGTCCCGACGTACATCGGCAGCCTGGCCCTGTTCGCGCTCGCCTCCGCCGCGTGCGCGCTGAGCCCCGACGCCGGCGCGCTGATCTGCTGCAGAGCCCTGCAGGGCCTGGGCGGCGCGCCGCTCGTCCCGCTGGCGATCGGCCTGCTCATCGGGGAGGGCGGCGCCGTGACGGGATCGGGCCGCGGGGTGCCGCTCGCCGCGGGCCTCGCGTTCTTCGCGGCGCCCGCGCTCGGCGTCTCCCTGGGCGGCCTGCTGATCGGCGCGTACGGCTGGCGCTCCATCTTCCTGATCAACCTGCCGATCGGGCTGCTCGCCCTGCCCGGCGCGTTCGCGGCGCATCGGGCCGGCCTGGGCGTCCGGGGCGACCGGGCCGTACGGCCGGACCTCGTCGTGTTGTTCGCCGTGCTGTTCCTGGCGCCGCTCTACCTCCAGACGATCCAGCACCACTCCAGCGTCGTCACCGGGCTCGCGCTCCTGCCGCAGGGCCTCACCATGGGACTGTCCGCCCCGCTGGGCGACAGGGTGGCCGAACGCCGGTCGGCGCGGTTCGCGGTGGTGCTCGGGATGGTGCTCCTGACGGCGATGACCGGCCTGATGGCGCTGTTCACGCCGGACACGCCCGTGTGGCTCACCACGCTCGTCCTGTGCGGACGCGGCCTGGCCATCGGGTTCACGAGCCAGCCGCTGGTGGTCTCGCTGCTGGGCGGCCTAGCGCCGGAACGCGTCCCGGACGCCAACACGCTGTTCAGCGTGGCGCAGCGGCTCGCGGGGTCGTTCGGGATCGCGCTGCTCGTCACGTTCTTCACCACCCGCGGTGCGGCGACCGGCTCGCCGCTCACGGGCTTCCGGGAGACCGCCCTGGTCCTGGCGGCGACGGCGCTGCTCGGAACGCTGGGCGCGGCCATGCTCCGCCTGACCCGGGCGGCGGAAGGCCGGGTGCGACCGGACTCCGCCTGACTCCACCGACGGGACGTCGAGACCCGGGCCTGCGACAGTCGATTGGAGAGCGCTCTCTCATCAATGCTCTCACCGGGGTGGCTTTGGTGAGAACGCTCTCTGGGATTTCACAGATCCTCTTGACGCGAGTGAGATCCAGAGGGGACAGTGTCGCTCAAGCGGTCCTCGATCGCGGTGCGCGGGCCCTCACGACCCTCTCCGGACACCGCCGTCCGGCCTCGCAGACGTCCCCCGTCTTCGCTCCGTGAGGCCACCCGCACCCTCCAATCCCCCCGCCGCGACGACCGGGCCGAGGAGAGAGGTACTCATGCGTGTGCTCCACTCCCCATGGCGCCGCTCGTTGCCGGCGCTGCTCGCCGTGGCCGCCGCGGTCATGGCCCTCACCGTACGGCCCGCCGACGCGTCGGTGCCCTCGACGCCGTCCGGCTGGTCGCTCGTCTGGTCGGACGACTTCAACGGCGCGGCCGGGTCGCTCCCGTCGTCCACCGACTGGATCATCGACACCGGTCACTCCTATCCTGGAGGCCCGGGCAACTGGGGCACCGGCGAGATCCAGAACTACACGTCCAACGCCTCCAACCTGAGCCTCGACGGCAGCGGCAACCTGCGGATCACCCCGATCGGCAGCGGCCAGAACTGGACCTCCGCGCGGATCGAGACCCGCCGCGCCGACTTCAAGCCGGCCGACGGCCGCATCCTGCGCATCGAGGGCCGCATCCAGATGCCGAACGTGACGGGCGACGCCGCCCTCGGCTACTGGCCGGCCTTCTGGGCGCTCGGCGCCCCCTACCGGGGCAACTACCAGAACTGGCCCTCGATCGGTGAGTTCGACTTCATGGAGAACGTGAACGGGCTCAACACGGTCTGGGGCACCCTGCACTGCGGGGTGAACCCCGGCGGGCCGTGCGACGAGACCAACGGCCTGAGCGGCAGCCGGGCGTGCCCCGGCTCGACGTGCCAGTCGGCCTTCCACACCTACCGGTTCGAGTGGGACCGCAGCGTCACCCCCAACCAGCTCCGGTGGTACGTGGACGGCCAGCAGTTCCACAGCATCAGCCAGAGCCGATTCGACGCCACGACGTGGTCGAACATGACGTCCCACGCCGGATACTTCATCCTGCTCAACGTTGCGATCGGCGGCGGCTTCCCCAACGGTGTGGCCGGGTTCTCCACCCCCACCGCCGCCACCGTGTCCGGCCGGCCGATGGTGGTCGACTACGTGGCCGTCTGGCAGAGCGGCGCGACCAGCAGCCCGCCGCCGAGCTCACCCCCGCCGGGCGGCGTGGACGCCCGCTCCACCATCCAGGCGGAGAACTACCAGGCGCAGAGCGGCACGCAGGTGGAGACGACCCAGGACAGCGGCGGCGGTCAGAACGTCGGCTACATCTCCAACGGCGACTGGCTGCGCTACGACGGCGTCAACTTCGGTTCGACGGCGGCGCGGCAGTTCAAGGCCAGGGTGGCCTCCGGCGCGGCGGCCGGCGTGAGCGGCCTCGTGCAGGTCAGGCTCGACAGCCCGACGGCGACCCCGATCGGCGACTTCGCCGTCGGCAACACCGGCGGCTGGCAGAGCTGGACGACCGTCCCGGCCAACATCGCGCCGACGACCGGCACCCACACCGTCTACATCACCTTCAGCAGCGGTCAGCCGGCCGACTTCGTCAACCTCAACTGGTTCACGTTCGCCACGTCTTGACCGTCACGCCGTGGGCGGGGACCTTTCCCTGGGCCCCGCCCACGGCCGGACGTACGTCACCCGGTGGGTGAGACGGTCTCCGGCGACGGCGATTCGCCGGGTGTGGCGGGCGCGGACGGGGTCTGCGGGGTCTGCGCCGGGGGCGCGCCGCCTCCGCCGTGCCCCGGCAGGGCCGGCCGGCTGGCGTCCGCGATGATGATCGCCCTCGGGCTGCCGCCGGTCGTGCCCACGACCCACACCTGGTCGCCCTGCTGGATCCCCTGCAGGCCCTTGTAGTCCGCGACGATCCTGGTCGACTCGTCGACGGTGTAGGTGCGGCCGCCCACGGTGAGGGCGCCGCTCCGCACCGAGTCGACCGCGCCCGTCTGGCTGGTGAAGGTCTGGTAGTTGCCGGACGGGCTGGGCTGTGCCTGCGGCCGGGAGGCCGGTCCGAGCTGGAGCAGGGCGAGCTCGCTCATGCCGAACTGCTCAGGACCGGGCCGGAGCTGCCCCCCTTGGGCGTACCGGGGCTGGTCCTGGCCCGGCGCGCCCGCGGCGGCGAGGCCGGCGCCGGTGGCGAGGGTGAGCGCCGCGGCGACTCCGAGAAGAAGCCGGGGCCGCTTGCCGTGACGTTTCGGCGGCTTGCTGGACATGGTCATCGGTGTGCTCCCTCCACTCCGCGCGGGGGCACGACACGACACGTGCGACATGACAGGTGCGACATGACACGATGCGGCCTGACGTGGCCGGCGCGGCTGGGATGTGCGCGAACGACGTGAGCGAACGTGACCGTGGCGGGTCATGGAACGTCCGCGGGAACGACGCGCCGGGCGTACGCGGCCGCGCATGGAGCGCGCGGCGCCGCGAGCCCGTCGCGGATGGCCCGCCAGCGGCGCCTCTGGCCGTTTCCTGCCGGCCGGGCCGTCCGGTCGATCCGGATGGTCAGCCGCCGGCCCGCGCCGGTCGGCCCGCCTCCGGATCCCCTGGCCGCCCTACCCCATCGAGTACGGCGTTCACCGCCCGCTCGGTAAAGCCATCGTCCAGAGGCAGTTGCCGGAATACCACCCGCAGCCAGACCGCGCCGGCGAGCAAATCCATAATCATCATTGGGTCGGCGGAATCGCCGATCTCGCCGCGCTCCCGGGCTCGTTCGAAGATCGGCCGCTCGCGGGCGAAGCGGTCGGCGAACAAGCCCCTGGCCGCCTCCGCGAGCTCGGGGCTGTTGGCGGCGGCCCCGAGCGCCGCGACGGCGATGTCCGCCGCCGGGGGAGTGGTGAGCAGCCGGGCCAGGCCGTCCAGCAGCGCGTGCAGGTCGCCCCGAAGGCTCCCGGTGTCGGGCACGTCGAAGTCGAGCGCCCGCGCTTCGACCAGCGCGGTGCCGAGCAGGGCGGCCTTCGACGGCCACCACCGGTAGATCGTCGTCTTGTTGACCCCGGACCGTTCGGCCACGCCCTCGATGGTCAGGCCCTCGTAGCCCTTCTCCGCCAGCAGGCGCAGCGCGGCGTTCAGGATGTCGTCCTTCTTGCGTGGGGCCATGGCGGGAGCCTACTGCAACGCACCGTTGTGCTTTAATGGCGTATACAACGCAACGTTGCGTTGCTTTTCATGAGAGGTGCACCATGAGCATGCCGGTGGTCCTCGTCCACGGCACCCGGCTGAGCGGCACGATGTGGTCCCCGGTCCGGGCGCTGCTGCGAGCCCCGTCCGCCGCGCCCGACCTGCCCGGCCACGGCCGCCGCCGCGGCCTGCCGTACGACACGGAGGCGGCCTGCGACGTCGTCGCGGAGTCGATCGCGGACCTGGGCGGACGGGCCCTCGTCGTGGGGCTGTCCCTCGGCGGCTACGTGGGCATCGCCGCCGCCGCGCGGCATCCCGGCCTCGTCGCCGGCCTGGTCGCGATGGGCTGCACGGTGCGGCCGGACCGGCCCAGGGCGCACGCCTACCGGCTCGCCGGGCGCCTGGCCGCCCGCAACCCCGCGCTGGCCGACCGGGTGAGCCGCTTCGCGCTGCGCCGGATGCTGCCCGGGGCCGCCGGAGAAGCCATGATCGAGGGCGGGCTGAGCAGCGAGGTCGTGGCGTCCGTCGTCGCGGCGGTCACGGCGGAGGACCCTCTCGCCTCCCTCGCGGCCTACCCCGGCCGGGTCTGGCTGCTGAACGGCACCCGCGATCCCTTCCGGGCCGACGAGCGGGCGTTCCTGCGGGCCTGCGCCGACGGCAGCCTCACGCACGTGCCGGGCCGCGGCCATCTGACCGTGCTCGCCGATCCCGCCCGGCTGGCCCGCTTCATCGACGAGGCGGCCGAGGCCGTATCCGCCTGCCCGGTTTGATCAGCCCCGCGCCGCACGACCGGCCCCGCTCAGCGCGGCGACGAGGGCCAGTGCCAGGTAGACCAGCCCCGAGGCGTACCTGAGCGTGCTCGCGCGCAGGCGGCGGCCGAGCGACCCCGCGGTGAGCGCGTACGCGAGGTCCGAGGTCAGCCCGATCACGGCGACGACCAGTCCGAGAAGGAGGACCTGCGCGGGTACGTCGCCGGAGGGGTCCACGAACTGCGGCAGGAACGCCAGGAAGAACAGCACGGTCTTGGGGTTCAGCACGTTGACCACGACGCCTTCGAGGAAGACCCGGCGCAGCGGCTGCGGCCTCGGCGCGTCGCCGTCGGAGCCCCGGCGAGTCAGGGCGCGGACGCCGAGATAGACGAGATAGGCGACGCCGGCCCATTTCACCGCCGCGAACAGTTCCGCGGACCTCGCGAGCAGATAGGAGAGGCCGGCCGCCGCCGCGGCGATGTGGAGCAGTGTGCCCGTCTCCACACCGAGGGCCGAGGCGACCCCGGCGCGACGGCCCTGGGCCACACCGCGGGCGGCGATATAGAGATGGTTGGGGCCCGGCACGGCCACCACCGCCGCCGAGGCGGCCGCGTACACCAGCAACGTCGAGGCATCGATCACGCTTGCCGAGGCTAGAAGCGGAACGGCCCGCACACCCGGGCCAATCGGCGTCCGCGTCCGTGGACCAATGCGGCTCAGAGCGCCTCGGGGCCCTTGGCGAGGTCCCGTACGATCTGGATCAGCTCGGCCGGGTCGAACGGCTTGGTGAGATAGGCGTCGACGCCGATGTCGTCTCCCCGCCTGCGGTCGTCCTCCTGGGCCCGGGCGGTGATGAGCATGACCTTGATGTGCCGGGTGCTCGGGTCCTCCCGCAGCCGCGTGGCCGTCTCCCAGCCGTCGAGACGCGGCATCATCACGTCGAGCGTGATCACATCGGGATCCACGTCATGGACGCGGTCCAAGCAGTCCTGCCCGTCGTACGCGGTCTCGACCTCGAACCCCTCCAGGGTCAGGTTGACCGCTATGAGCTGCCGGATGACCTCGTCGTCATCCACCACCAGCACGCGTCCCAGAAGCTCGCCCACGGCGGCAAAGCTAGCCAATGAGACGGGGCGGGCGCGCGGTTTTCACTGATCCACATTCCCGTGCCTCCCGGCGGCCTTATTGATGTCACGAGCGGCCTTCAAGTGCTGGTAGCCTTATCAGCGGTTGAGCCCCCTTAGCTCAGGGGATAGAGCACCGGCCTCCGGAGCCGGGTGCGCAGGTTCGAATCCTGCAGGGGGCACCATGTGATGTCGCAAGACATCGGAAACCCCCGAACCTACGGGTTCGGGGGTTTCTTTGTGTACTGGGGTTGGTAGTCGCGGGTGGGATCGATGATCAGCTCGCGGATCAGCTCTCCGGTGGTGGCGTTGACCACGCGGACGGGTAGGCCAAGCGCGGGCGCGTGCTCGAAGGGGCCGCGGTCGGTGGCGTGGCGAGTCGTTCGGCGAGCCAAGCGGGCAGCGGCGCGGGCGGGATCGGGTTGGTGATGGTGTAGGTGCCCGGGCCGTCCGGCAGGGCGACGAAGCTGCCGGGGCCGACGACGTATCCGCCGCACCCGCGGGTGTCGATCAGCCGGCTGAGGCCGTTGCCCTTGTCTCCGCTGGTGTTGCCCAGAGTGATGCCGGGCGGGGCGGTGAAGCACAGGTGCGTTCCGCCGCGGCGGGTGGTCACGGTGAAGGTGCCGGCGGGGTAGGGCTGGCCGTGCCGTTCGCACAGATGGCGGAACACGTCCTCTCCGGTGGTCAGGCCACGGTCGGCGTGGTCGGCGGGCGGGTGCTCGCCGGGTTTGGGCTGATCGAGGTCGATCACCACCAGGTGGGAGGGGCCGCAGGCTACGCCGATGTTGCAGGGCCGCCGCTCCCAGAACCGGGCGATCACATAGGGGTCGGTGGTGGCGTGCTGTTCCCAGGCGGTGAAGCCGCGCAGCGGGTACTTGCCGCGGGGGGTGATGGGGAAGACGTGCCAGCCGCGGGCGGCGCAGCCGAGCGCCGCGGCGATCAGGTCACGGCTCACAGAGTGCTCCTTTCGCGTGAAGGACATCGGTTCTCCCGGCAGGACGGTCGGATTCCCGTGAGGACGCTCCACTGGGCGGGGCACCTGCCTCCCTCTGGTGACGGTCTCGGCGAGCCGCCCGGATCGACGGTTGTGCGGCCGTGGTCAACCCTCCCGGAGCCGGCGACCCGCGGCATCACACGAATATGTGACATTTGCGCCAGCCTGGTACCGGCCGGTCAGCACAGTTCCACCCTCAGCAGCAGCGGACGCGCATGTGGGCGCCGTTCCCCTGGCACCACGCGATGGCCCGGGCCTCGACCGAGGTCTCCCTCAACCGTCGTGGCCGCCCACACCTCCGATGAGATCAAGTGCACGCCACCGCGGGCCCGGACGGGCGGCGTCGTCCGGCGGAACCTCTCGGCCGCCTGATACCGCCTGCCACGAATCGGGGGCCTGGAGCGCGTACGGGCCGCCCGCCCTCCGAAGTAGGCGTATCCCTTGCGGGGCGGGGAGGAACACGGTAGGTCTCAATACATGACTGCTTCCGGCGACGAATTGCATGCCGCTGTACAAGCGCGCAAGGAACTCGGGCGCGAATACGAGGATGCTCTCGTCGAGTCGTTCCTCGAAAAGATAGACCGGGAAATCGACAGGCGCGTAGACGAACGCCTCGCGAAGCAAGGACCGGCATATGTCCAGCGTTCGAGCAACGGTTCGGGACAGCGGTTCGCGCTGGCGATCATCTCCGTCGTGCTCGGCGTGCTGGGCACGGTGGGAGCACTCGCGGCCGAGGCGGACCTGGGGGTGCTGGTGATCTGGATCGGCATCGGAGTGGTCAATCTTGTCTTCGCGCTGGGTGAGCGGGAGCGGCCCTCGTCCGGAATCCGTCCGGATGCCCCGCCGGCCCCGGAGCCGCGACACCGCTGAGGTGGGAACGAACCGAGACGCGGCTGCCGGAGGACATCCGGTGGCCGCGCCCGTCGGTGCTGGATGATTGATACCAAGGGGTCTGGTCACGTTCGGCGATATGCCGTCCAGTGCCGTGCGAGCCGCACGGCGGCCATGTCGAGCAGCGGTTCGCCGTTGCCGCCGGAGCCGCTGCAGCACCAGGCGGACGCGGATTGTCTTTTCGCGCTTGCCGTCCCTTCCGCTCGTCGGCACCATGGCGAAAGGCTGTCGGCGATTGTGGGCCACGAAAGGCGCACATTGGAATTCGGCGTGTCCATTGCGAGGGTGCGACGACGACTTCCCTCGACGACCGCGGGCCCGTGCCTGCCACAGAGAGGCCGGAAAGCCGGGGTCATAGCCGAGCCGCCCCGGCGCGGCGCGCACGGCAACATCCCGCTCTGACTCTTCGGAAGATCCGGCTCAGCTCCTGGGCGGGTCGGCGGGGTCGGACAGCGCGTCCTGAAGAGGAACCAGACCGTGCTGCAGGCCGAAGATGGCAGCCTGGGTGCGGTCCTTGAGCCCCAGCTTGGTCAGGATGCGCGAGACATGCGACTTCGCGGTCTCCTCGCTGAGGGAGAGGGTCCGGGCGATCTCACGGTTGGACTGGCCGCGGGAAAGCGCCGCGAGGACCTCGCGCTCCCGCTGTGACAGCACCCGTAGCGGATCCGCGTCGCTCTGGCCGCTCCACACCCGCCGCACCAGGAGCGCGGCCACGGCCGGATCGAGGACGCTGGCGCCCTGGGCGGCGGCATGGACCGCCTCCACCACCCGGTCGACGGCGGTGGTCTTCGGTAGGTACGACAGGGCGCCGGCGCGAACCGCCCGCAGCGCCTGCTCGTCCTCCGCGTACGACGTGAGCACGATGACGGCGGGCCTGACCGGGCTCTCCTTGAGGCGTTCCAGCACGCCGATGCCGTCGAGCCCGGGCATCAGCATGTCCAGCAGCACCACGTCGGGTTCGAGCCGGGCGATCGCCTCCAGCGCGGCGTGCCCGTCGCCGCACTCTCCGGTGACCTCGATGCCGGGTTCGTCCTCCAGGACGTACCGCAGGCCCTGGCGCACGACCTGGTGGTCGTCGACGATCAGCACCCGGATCATTCCGCACTCCCCGCGCCCACCGGAATCCGCGCCCTGATCATTGTCCCCCGATCCGGCGCGCTAGTCACGCTGAGAGTGCCGCCCAGTTCGCTGATGCGTTCCGACATCACCGTCAGGCCCATGCCGTGCCGATCCTCGGTGTGGCCGGGGTCGAACCCCCGGCCGTCGTCGCGGATCAGCACCTCGATGAGCCCGTCGACCTCGCCCAGGGACAGCTCGATCGCCTGCGCGCCCCCGTGCCTGATCGCGTTTCCCAGCGCCTCCTGCACGACGCGCAGCACAGTGTGCTCGGCGTCCGGCGCCAGCGCGACGTCGTCGAGGTCGGTCTGCACGGCGATGCCCAGGCGTGCCTGGTAAGCCTGGCACAGTTCGCGTAGTGCCAGGACGAGGCCCATCTCCTCGAGCGCGACCGGCCGTAGCTGCAGCAGCATCGTGCGCATCTCCCGAGCGGTGTGGGCGATGGTCTGCTCCATAATCTGGGCCTGCTCCTTGAAGCGGGATCCCTCGGGCAGCTTGCGCCGGAGGCTCGCGGCCACGAGGCCGAGCGAGAAGAGGTCCTGGGAGACGGAGTCGTGCAACTCGCGGGCGATCCTCGTCCGCTCCGCGCGCTGTGCCTGGGCGCCCGCCGCGAGCCGCTCGGCCCGGCTGGCGGCCTCTACCCGTTCGGCCATCGCGTTGAACCCCTCTTCCAGCCTGCCCACCTCGTCGCCGCCGGACACGGGGACGCGAATCTTCAGGTCGCCCTCCGCCATCGCGGCCACCCCCACCGCCAGCCGCTGGATCCGGGACACCAGGCGCCGGGTGCTCAGCAGCCCCGACATCACGCACACCGGAACCAGCAAGGTGAACGTCAGCACGCCGGAGACCAGCCACCCACTGGTGGTGATGTTCCAATCCACGCTGCTGGAGGCGGACGGAGCGGCGCCGGACTCGTCGCGCGCCTGTACGTAGACGAGGCCGATCGGCCGCCCGTTCAGGAGCACGGGGCGGGTCGCCCATCCGACGCTCGGGCCAGGTGCGATGATCATTCCGCTGCTGGTCTGGACACCAGGGGTGAATCCCGGCGGCACGGTCCCGGCGGCGTACGTCGCCGGATGCGACGCCAGAAGCAGGCGGCCGTCGGCGCCGGCCACCGCCAGCACGGCCGCGCCCGCCCGCCCGTCCGACTGGGACATCTGGCGGAGCCACTGCCCTCCCACGTCGGTGAGCAGGGCGCGGTCGGTGAGGGCGCCCTTCTGCGTGGCGGCCACCACGCCCATCGCGGCGGCGTCCGCCTCCGCGATCGCCTCGGCCCGTTTCTGGGCCAGGCTGCTGAAGCCGGGCTGCGTCAGCACGATGTCCTTGGCGGCCAGTGTGACGATCAACCCTCCCGCCAGAGTTTCGGCGAGCAAGACGGCGACGGCCGAGATGAGCACGTACGACACAGCCATCCGGAACCGCAGACTGCGGCGCGACACGCTGCCTCCCGTCAGGGGTTTGTCCGGAACGGGTTTCCACCCTCTGCTATTTTCCCGGCCGCCGCAAGGCGGGAATCCGGACCGGAACCTTTATTTTGCGGATCGTCCCTGCTGTCCGGATCGTCCGGTGCGCTCTCCCGCGAGGACACCCCCGATATGGGTGGCGAGAAGGCCACATATGGGGGACGCGCCGCCGCCCCGCCGACGGCCACACTGAGGACATGGTTCTTTCCAGAGTTCTTGCCGGTGCCGCTGTCCTCCTGGTTCTCGCCGGGTGCGGCGACACTTATGAAGTCAACTCCAAGAGCGGTCCCGACCAGGCGGCACTTTACCGGCAATTGGCGAAGTGCGTCCGAGACCACGGCGTACCGGACTTCCCCGACCCGGTGCAGGACGGCGATGGGCGGTGGGGCCTTCCCGAAGGGGCGTCGGCTCCCCCTCAGGAAGTGCAGAACGCTTGTAAGTCGATTATCGACCAGGTGCAGCAGGAAACGCAGAACAAGCCTGCCTCTGCCAGCACCATCGCCGCATTGCGCAAATTCACCGGGTGCATGCGGCAGAACGGAATCGCCGACTGGCCGGACCCGGACGCTGACGGTGTGTTCTCGCTGCCGGCCCGGCTCTCCGATCCGAAGAATCACACGTTGTTCGACGCGCAGTTCAACACCTGCAAGAGCAACCTGCCGCCGGGCGGGCTGAACATGCGGCCCGCGAAATGAATACGTGATGGCGAAACCGGGAGAAAAGGCGCCAGGAGGGTCGTCCAGGTGATGACAGAAGCGGAAGTGCAGCCGGCGGAGACGACGCCGGTCAGGAACGGCGGACGCGGTCGCATCGTGGCCGGAGTGGTCGTCGTCGCGGCGCTGGCGGCCGGCGGCTGGGCGGTGGTCCAGGCCCGGTCCGGCAACTCCGAGGCCACCAAGGAGACCAAGCCGTCCGTGCCGGTGTCGACCGCGCCGGTGGTCCGCGCCGACGTGGCCAACCGGAGGGTGGTGAACGGCACCCTGGGCTACGCGGGCTCGACCGCCGTGGCGGCCGGCCGCGGCGGCGTGGCGACCTGGGTGCCGAAGGTCGGGGCGATGGTCCGCCGCGGCGAGCGGATATTCGAGATCGACGGGGTGCGGGTCCCCCTGTTGTACGGCGAGCGCCCGGCATGGCGGGACATGGGCCTCGGCGTCCGGAACGGCGTCGACATCCAGCAACTCGAGCGCAACCTCGCCGCGATGGGATACGGCAAGGGCGTGACGGTGGACCGGCACTTCTCCCTCGCGACCTACTACGCCGTCCGGCGCTGGCAGAAGGCGGCCAAGCTGCCGGTCACCGGGTCGGTCCCGCTGGGGCAGGTCGCCTTCGCTCCGAAAGCCGTCCGGGTCGGCACCCGCGAGGTCGTGATCGGAGGCCGGGTGGGCGCGGGCCAGCTCGTCGTGCACGGCACCGGCACGCAGCCGGCCGTGCTGGTCCGCCTGAACCCCGCCGAGCTGCCACGGATCCGGGTGGGCGACCCGGTCGTGGTGACGCTGCCTGACGGCAAGACCCGCAAGGCGAAGGTCACTTCGGTCTCGCAGGTCGCGGTCACGGGCGGCACCACCGCGGCGTCCGGCGGCGGAGCGGCGGATGGCACGTCCTCGGTGGCACCGGTGACGATCGCGCTCAAGAGCAGGGTCCGCGGATTCCTGGACCAGGCGGTGGTGCAGGTCGCGATCGTCTCCGAGCAGCACAAGAACGTCCTGGCGGTGCCCGTTTCGGCGCTGCTGGCCCACGCGCTGGGGCAGTACGAGGTCGTCGTCGTCGAGGGCGGCGTACGGCGGAGCGTCCCGGTGCGGACCGGACTGTTCGACGAGTCGTCCGGCCTGGCCGAGGTCACCGGCGACCTGCGCGAGGGCATGCTGGTGGAGGTGCCCGATGAGAGTGCTTGAGCTGCTCGACGTGCGCAAGACCTATCCGGGCGACCCGCCGGTGCAGTCGGTCCGCGGAGTGAGCCTGTCGGTGGAACCGGGGGAGATGATCGCGGTCATCGGTGCCTCCGGCTCGGGCAAGTCCACCCTGCTGCACCTTATGGCGGCGCTCGACCGGCCCAGCAGCGGGTCGGTGCGGCTCGACGGGCACCGGGTCGAGCAGCTCACCGACCTGCAGCTGGCGGCGTTGCGCGCGTGGCGGGTGGGTGTGGTCTTCCAGCAGTTCTTCCTGCTGGGAGCGCTGACAGCGCTGGAGAACGTCGCCTCCGGCCTGCTCTACCGGGGAGTGCCGGCACGGCAACGCCGGGAGGCGGCCCGTGAGGCGCTCAACCGGGTCGGGCTCGCCCACCGAGTCCACCACCGGGTGACCAAGTTGTCCGGCGGGGAACGCCAGCGCGTCGCGATCGCCCGTGCGATCGTGGGCCGACCGGCGATCGTCTTCGCCGACGAGCCGACGGGCAACCTGGACTCGGCGAACGGCGCGGAGGTGCTGGCGATCCTGAAAGAGCTGAACCAGGCGGGGACCACGTTGGTCATCGTCACGCATGAGGAACGAGTCGCGGCGGCCTGCCGGCGCCGCATCGAGATCCGGGATGGGACGGTGGTGTCGTGAGCGGCGTCCTCGAGACGGAGGCGGAGCCCGGCAGCCGCAGCAACAGGCCACAGGAGGTCAGGCGCAGCCGCCTGCGGGCGGCCGACCTGCTGCCGGTCGGGACGCTCGGGCTGCGCTCCCGGCGAATGCGGGCGGCGCTGTCGGCGCTGGGCATCGCGATCGGCATCGCTTCGATGGTCGCGGTGCTGGGTGTCACCCGGTCCAGCCAGTCCGCCCTGCTGGCCCAGCTCAACCGGCTCGGCACCAACCTGCTGACCGTGGCAAGCGGAACGAGTCTGGCCAACACCGAGGTGGCCCTGCCCGCGACCGCCGCACCCATGATCAGGCGGCTGCCCGGCGTGCTCGCGGTGGCGCCGACGGCGCAGATCAGCACGGCGAACGTCTACCGCAACGACCAGATCCCCGTCGGCCACACCGGAGGGCTCGCCGTACGGGCCGCCGACGCGGCGCTGCTGGACACCTTGCAGGGCTCGGTGCTGGACGGTCAGTTCCTCAACGGCGGCGACGCCCCCGTGACCGTCCTCGGGCACGAGGTCGCCACCGTGCTCGGGATCGCCCACCTGACGGGCGACACCCGCGTGTGGCTGGGCGGGCACTGGTTCCACGTGGTGGGGATACTCAACCCCTTCCCGCTGGAACCGGAGATCGACCGGTCCGCCCTCATCTCCTTCCCCGTCGCCCGGCATCTGCTCGACTACAAGGGGGACCCCAGCCGCATCTACATCCGGACCGATCCCGACAAGGTCACGCAGGTGTCGGCGCTGCTCACCTCCGCCGCCAACCCGGCCAACCCCTACTCGGTGAAGGCGAGCAGGCCCTCCGACGTCCTGACCGCGCAGGTCGCCGTCCGAGAGGCCGCCGGAACGCTGTTCCTGGGTCTCGGCGCCATCGCCCTGCTCGTCGGCACCATCGGCATCGCAAACGTGATGGTGATCTCGGTGTTGGAGCGGCGTGCGGAGATCGGCTTGCGGCGCACGCTCGGGGCCACCCGTCTCCACATCGCCACGCAGTTCCTCACCGAATCACTGATCCTGTCGGCACTCGGGGGTTTTGGAGGCGTGGTGATCGGCTCCGCCGTCACCGCCGGCCTGTCCTACAGCCAGGGCTGGCAGGTCACCATACCGGCCGTGGCCCTCCTGGGCGGGTTCGGCGTCGCGGTCGTCGCCGGGGTCCTGGCCGGACTGTACCCGGCGCTGCGCGCGTCGCGCCTGTCGCCGACCGACGCGCTGCGGACGGGCGGCTGAGCCTGCACCGGCCGCACGCGCCCGGCTTCCGGCACGTACCTGCGACGTCTTTCCAGAATTCCTGCGACGCCTTTCGAGAAGAGAGCAGAGAGCATGAACACGGCCCTGGAGGCCCACGGCCTCGGCAAGCGGTACCGGCGCGAATGGGCGCTGCGCGACTGCTCGCTCCACGTGCCCGCCGGACGGGTGGCCGCCCTCGTCGGCCCCAATGGCGCCGGTAAATCGACCCTGCTGAACCTGGCTGTCGGCCTGCTGCGCCCGACAGAGGGCAGCGTGCGGGTGCTCGGCCGGCACTCGTACGGGGATCCCGCCCTGCTGGAGCGCGTCGGCTTCGTCGCCCAGGAGGTCCCGCTCTACCGGGACTTCACCACCGCCGAACTGATGACGATGGGCGCGAAGCTGAACCGCCGTTGGGACGCGACGCTGGCGCGCGACCGGATGGAGGCGTTCAGCATCCCCTTGGACCGCAGGGTCGGTGAGCTGTCGGGGGGCCAGCGCGCCCAGGTCGGGCTGGCGCTGGCGCTGGCCAAGCGGCCCGAGTTGCTCCTGCTCGACGAGCCGATCGCCGGCCTGGATCCGCTCGCCCGCCGCGAGTTCATGCAGGTGCTGATGAGTGGGGTCGCCCAGAGCGAGACCACCGTGGTGCTCTCCTCCCACCTCCTGGGCGACCTGGAGAGGGTCTGCGACTACCTGATCGTGCTGCAGAGCGGGCGTCCGCAGGTGTGCGGGAGCGTGCACGAACTGCGTGACGAGCACAAGCTGCTGATCGGCCCGCCCCGGGCATCGACCGACATCGCCGGTGTGACGGCCGTCATCGAGGAGAACCACTTTGACGACCAGAGCCATCTGGTGGTCCGCACCGACGGGCCGATCCTCGACCCGACCTGGACGGTGCAGGAGGTCTCTCTCGAAGACCTCATCCTTGCCTACCTCGCGTCCCCGGCTCCGGGGCCGACAGTGACGGGAGCCTCGCAATGATCTGGCTGGCCTGGCGACAGCACCGCAAGCAGGCGCTGGCCGCCGTCATCGGGCTCCTCGTGCTCGCGGCCCTGCTGGTCCCGAGCGGCATCGCGATGCGCGGCACGTTCACGGACAGCGGTCTCGCCCGTTGCCTGGACGCGCTGGGCTCGGCGGAGTATCTGAAGCCGGGCAGCAACTGCGACGCGCTGGTCAACGCGTTCCAGAGCCGGTACGAACTGCCGGCCGCGCTGAGCATGCTGCTGGTCTTCGTGCCGTTGCTGGTGGGCCTGTTCTGGGGTGCACCGCTGGTCGCCCGGGAGTTGGAGCAGGGCACCCACCGGCTGGTGTGGACGCAGGGCGTGAGCCGAATGCGCTGGGCCGCGGCGAAGTTCGGGCTGGTCATCGCCTCCGCGACGGTCGTCGCGACCGCGTACGCGCTGTTGCTGTCGTGGTGGCTGGAACCGCTGAACCGGGCGGGCCGCGTCCGGCTGGCGGAGCTCATCTTCGACGTCCAGGGCGTGGTGCCGGTGGCGTACACCCTGTTCGCCGTGGGGCTGGGCGTCCTGGCCGGGGTGATCTGGCAGCGGGTGCTGCCCGCGATGGCGGCGACGCTCGCCGGCTTCCTGGTCCTGCGCTTCGCCGTGCTCCTGCAACTGCGGGAGCACTTCCTGCCGATGAAGGAGCGCACCTACCCCGTGGTGGGCGGTGAGCGCCCCAACCCGGTGCGGGGGGACTGGACCTTCGCCTCCGGCGTCAAGAACGCGGCCGGGGATGTGGTGGTCGCCGGCCAGCAGATCCAGTGCGGCGCCGCCGTCGCGGGCGATCCGAACGGCCCGTGCGCGAGTTTCGGCCCGGGCGCCTACAACTATCAGCTCTACCAGCCGGACAGCCACTTCTGGCCGCTCCAGCTCATCGAGGCCGGGCTGTTCACCGTGCTGGCCATCGTGCTGGTGCTCTTGGCGGTCCGGCAGCTACGCAGCCGCATCGCCTAGCGGTGGGCGACACGGGGCCGTGCGCGAAGCGCACGGCCCCGTTGACTGTCGCCCCCCTGGCCTGCCGGAGCTCAGACGTAGGGCGGGAACGCCGCCGCGACGGCAAGGACCGCGTCGTTGGCCGCGGGGGCGCCGATGGTGACCCGGACGCCTTCGCTGTCGAAGCAGCGGACGGTCACACCGGCCCGGGCGCAGGCCCGTGCGAAGTCGCCGCTGCGCCCCGCGAGCGGCAGCCAGAGAAAGTTGGCCTCGGAGGCGGGCACCCTCCAGCCGAGGGCGACCAAGGTGTCGCGCACCCTCGCGCGCTCCTCGACCACCTCAGCCGTACGCGTCGCGAGCTCACCGCCGGCGGCCAGCGAGGCGAGTGCGCCGGCCTGTGCCATGGCGCTGACGGCGTACGGCACCGTGGTCCCGCACACCGCCGTGGCGATGTGCGCAGGCCCGATCAGGTACCCGACGCGGAGCCCGGCCAGCCCGTACGCCTTGGAGAACGTGCGCAGCAGGGCCACGTTGGGCCGGTCCCGGTACAGCTCGACGCCGTCGGGGAATTCGGGGTCCCGCGCGTACTCCCGGTACGCCTCGTCGAGCACGACGAGGACGTTCTCCGGCACCGCGCCGAGGAAGGCGGCGAGCTCGTCCCGGCGGGTGATCGTTCCGGTCGGATTGTTGGGATTGCACACGATGACAACGCGGGTGGACGGGGTGATGGCGGCGGCCATCGCGCTCAGGTCGTGGTCGTCGCCCTTCAGCGGCACCCGTACGGAGACCGCCCTCGCGACGTCGGTCAGCAACGGATAGGCGTCGAAGGACCGCCAAGGGTAGACCACCTCGTCTCCGGGGGCGCACACCGTGGTCAGCAGTTGCTGGGCGACCGCGGCCGAGCCGGGGCCGAGGGCGATGTGCTCGCACGGCACCCCGTGGTGCTCTGCGAGGGCTTCGGTGAGCCGGAGGCAGCCCGGGTCCGGATAGCGGTTGGCGCCCAGGGCCGCGGCGACGATCGCTTCCCGTACGGACGGCAGCGGGCTGTACGGCGACTCGTTGGTAGCCAGCAGGTGGGCTTCGCGGTGCGCGGAGCCGGGTGAGGCGCTGGGGACGGAGCGTGGGTGCGGCATGCGGTTCTCCTGGTTCCGATGCCCGCCGGGAGGCGGTGAGTTTCCGTCACGAAGGCGAGCCGTGACGCCTCAGGATGAGGTCGAGGGTGGCCTGGTCGAGGCCCGCAACCGGGAAGTCGGAGGGGGTGTATCCGCCGGCCGTCCGGCCGTGGTCGGCCAGCAGGCCGAGCGCCTGCACCTGGCGCTCCGCCAGTCGCTCGATGGTGGCGCGCTCGTACAGGTTCGACGAGTAGGCCCAGGTCAGCCGGAACGTGCCGGTGACGAGCCGGCAGCGGAGCTCGATCGGATGGGTACGCGGCAACGGGCGGGAGCGCTCGACGGCGGTCCACTCGCGGCACGCTCGGGAGCGGTCCGTCTCGGGGTGACGCAGCCGCACCCCCCGGTCGCCGGACGGCGCCTGTGCCGGAATCCGTCGCAGCTGCTCCCTGACCGTGCCGAGCGTCTCTTCCACGTCGGCGGCCGCGACGACGACGGGACGGGACTCGGCGAACGGGCCCACCGTGCGGGAGACGTCGGCGCCGAGGTCCTGCCGGCCGTCGACGTCCACGTCGAAGGCGGCCCTGCCCCCGGCCCATTCCGTGAGCACGAGGGCCAGGGACGCGGCGAGCGCCTCCTCCGGAGACGTCCCGTACGCGCCGTCCAGCAGAAGGGCGGTCAGGCCGGCCGGCACCTCGACGTCCAGCGACCGTGACGAAACCGGGCTGTCCACCGCGCCCGCGTGGTCCCTGGGCAGCGGGGACGTCACGTCCGGTCCGGTGTCCGCATCATCGAGGGCGGCGCGGCGGCCGGACCATTCCGCGAACGAGGCCGTCGCGGCCGGAAGGTCGACGGGCCGTCCCGCCTCGGTCTGCCCGTAGGCGGTCTCGAGGTCCTGCAGGAGGATCGGCCAGGACGCGGCGTCCACCGCGAAGGGATGGGCGGTCACGAGCACCGCGTCCCCGCCGGCGGGCCGTACACGGATGACGGGGCCGTGCCGGAGGTCGAGTCCGTCTCCCCCGGCCTCGTCGGCCGCGGCGCCGGAGGCGGCGAAGCCGTACCGGTCCTGGCCGGACAGCCGCAGGCGGAGCGCGTCGTGGTGGGCCACCAAAGCGGCGACCGCCGTGTGCAGTGCCCGGGGATCGACCGGCGCGCCGGTCCTGACCAGCCACTCCACGGGCGTGGCGGCGTGCACGGCGTCCCGCTGTCCGGAGGTCAGGGGGAACGTGCGGTCCGCCTGCCGGGCGGGCGGGGTGATCGTGCGGGCGACCAGGGCCAGCGCACGGACCGTCGGATGCTCGAAGACGTCGGCGGCGGTCAGCTCCAGGCCGGCCCTGCGGGCCCGCGACACCATCTGCATGCTCGTGATCGAGTCGCCCCCGAGTGCGAAGAAGTCGTCGGTCGCGCCGACCTCCGGCAGACCGAGCACCTCGGTCCAGACGGCGGCGAGCGCGGCCTCGGCGGGCGTGAGGGAGGGGGCGCCCGAGATGCCCCCGTTCGGTGCGCCTTCGTCAGTGGTGACCAGCGTCACCGTTCCGTCCTCGTCCCGGCGGACGCGGTGAGGTGGCCGCAGGATCGGCGAGGCGCCGGCGGAGCGCTCCCCTGCCTGCTGCGCCGTCCCGTACGCGACCTCCGCGGAGCCGTGAAGGCAGACGACCGAGGCGCTGCCGTGCCTCGTCTCAAATTCGTCCACGTCGTCGGCATGGAGGGGGTCGCCGTCGCACACGACCAGGCGGACGCCGCTCAGCGGGGCGATCCAGTCCTGCCGGGCGAAGGTCTGCAGAGCCGGTGGCGTGACCCGAAGGATGCTCACCCCGCTCTCCTCGGCGAGGTCGGTCAGGTAGTCGAGATCGGCCTGCCGGCCCGTCCGGGCCATCACCGCGGCGGCTCCCGCCGTGAGCGGCCAGACGACCTCCCAAAGGGAGGCGCCGGACCGATGGTCGACCCGCAGGACGCGGTCGCCGGGCGTCAGGGCGCAGGCGTCCCTCATCAAGGCGAACCGGCTCACCAGGGCGCGATGAGTGAGCATCACCCGCTCGTCCGTGCCCTGCACCACGACCGCGAGTGCGTCGGGCGCGGCAGGTCCGGGCGGAGCCACCGCCGGGGCGGAGGTCACCGTGGGGTCGTCCGGGAGCACGTCCACCCCGATGACCAGCGCCGCACCGGACAGGTCCTCGCCGGCCAGGTAGATACCCCCGGCCTTCCAGACGGCCAACAGGGCGGCCGGTAGATCCGGGCCGTGAGGGAGGCGTACGCCGACGAGGGTCTCGGGCCCCACCCCACGCCTGATCAGGTGCCAGGCGAGCCGGGACGCCCGTCCGTCCAGGTCGGCGTACGTCGTCTGCGTGCCCTCGAACACCACGGCGACCGCCGTGGGATCCACCACGGCACGCTCCGCCGTCAGTTCGTGCACCACTTTCCCGCCTGAAGGTCCATAGAGGGAGGTGTGATCGGGGCGTACATGTCACCGGCGAGCGCATCCAGCAGGGCGACCAGGCGACGGGCCATCAGTTCCACGGCGCCGGCCTGGAATCTGTCCGCCCGGCAGTGGAGCACCCCGGCCAGCCGATCGCCGTCGCCGCGCAGGACGAGCGCGGCGTGGAGATCGGCGGGTACGGCGTCGGCGTAGGCGACCGTTGCGTGCAGGTCGCCGTCCCATCGGCCGCCGCCGTAGCGGCTCTCCTCCCCGAGGAGGCTCTCGACCATCACCTGGTACGCCCCCGGCTCGTCCTCGTCGGCGGTGGTGAGCACGGGGGAGAGGGGGTCGCCCGGCAGGTCGGCCACCATGGGCCGTCCCGGAGCCGGGACGCCCAGCACGACCCGGTCGAGCCCGGCCTCCCGGCCGTACACGGCCGCGAAGGCCGCCCGCACCAATGCCGTGACGTCGGTGCCTCGCCGCACGGCCAGGGCGTACAGTCCGCGGGTCGTCCCGGCGGAGAGCGTGAACCTGCGGTTTACTCTCGGGTGGGTTTCGGCGGGCGGCCTCCCGCGGGTGAATGTCGTCGGAGGCAGCGGCCGGCCCCCGGCGAGCGCCGCGTAGATCCCGGGCAGCTCATGGAACAGTGCGGCGGCCGTGGCCTGGTCGGCGATCTCCCGGCTCACCAGCAGGCTCAGGACGTGATCGTCGGGAGCGACGCGGACGAGCCAGCACCGGAAGGCCGGCCGGAACTCGGTGAGCGACTCCTCGGCCACGACCGTGGAGACGACGGCGTCCGCCGCGGCGGGGTCCCGAGGCTCGGAGCTCAGGTCGAGCATGGAGTAGCGGAGGTCGTCCTCCTCCCAAAGGATCTCGTGGCGTTCCAGGAAGGTCGCCAGCGTGAGATGCAGGGTGTCCAGGTCCACCGGTCCGCTGAGACGCAGGACCACGTGCATGGCGTCGCGCAGTGACTGCGAGGTGGACAGGACAGCCGTGTCCCGGCATGGCATGGCCGGTATGAGTTCCAGTGCTGACTTCATCGGTTCCCCCGTGCTCGGGTCGTCAGTGCCCCCGGCGAGGCGGCCGGGCGGAAGAGGAACGGGACCTCGGCATACGGGTGGTGGCAGGCCACCACCCGTATGCCGAGGTCGCCTCGCTTACGGCGTCGGAAGCGTCCTCGTTTCCGGTTACTCGGGAAGGCCCGTCACGCCCGCTCTCCGCGCCGTGTGGCGGGGGTACCCGGGCCGGGAGGGCCCGCGACCCCCGCCGGGCGCCTCATGCCTCCGCCACCACGATGAGGTACGGGGAGTCGTCGCGGTAGGGCGTGCCGTCCCAGTCGCCGTAGAAGTTCACAGAGGAGAATCCGGCCTTCAGGCAGAGCTCTTCGAGCTCCTGGGGGAGGTAGATGCGCACGGAGTAGACGGGCAGGGGGTCCTCTTCGCCGTTGGGGTGGAAGATCGACCAGCGCCCGACCTCACGGCGGCTCGCGGGGTCGAACATGCGCAGCGAACGCAGCCGCCGACCCGACCGCAGCTCGCGCGTCTCCATGGCCGGGATGCGGCCGTCCTCGAAGGCGGAGACGGTGATCATCGTATGGATGAGCATCTTCCCGCCGTCCCCCAGTCGGCTGCGGAAGCCTTCCAGGACCCGCAGGTCGTCACTGACGTCGTCGAAGAAGCCGAACGAGTAGAACATGTTGATGATTGCGTTGACCGGCTCGATCGAGGGAAGCTCGCGCATGTCGGCAGAGCGGAAGTCGATCGGGACGCCCATCGCGTCGGCGCGTTCCCGGGCGAGCTGCAGGAAGTAGGGGTTGATGTCGACGCTGGTGACCTGGTGGCCGCGCCGCGCCAGTTCGATGGAGTGGCGCCCGTAGCCGCAGGGGCAGTCGATGACACGGGCACCCGAGGGCAGGGAGCACAGCCGTTCGATTCCGTCGACCTCGGTGGCGGTCCGCTCGTTGATCTCGGCCTGGCCGGCGAAGAAGGTTCGGAAGGAGTCGTCGGCTTCCAGGTAAAGGGGGCCGAAAAATGCGCTCTCAGGTGTCCACCACGCCGGCTTGGTCGTTTGGCTCACGGGTTTTCCTCTTTCCCTGGTAGTCGATGCTGGGCGTGCCGTTCCGTTGACGCGGCCGGGGAAAACGACGCCTTCTCGGCAGTGCCTGAGAGGAGGGTTGCGGCGTTTCGGGGGTGTGGTCGTATTTCCCGGGATAGGAGGCGAGGTAATTGCTTTCGCCTTGGTGGGTGCGGGCTCCCCATATCCTTCGCAGCCGTAAAACAAATCGCTGTCGCGCTATCGATGGAACCATATTCCTGGTCATCGGGCAAGGTGTCGCGTAATTCTCGGAAAAATCTCGGACCCTTAATGGAGGAATGCTGGTGCGCCGCTAGAGCGACGCCTGACATTATCCTCTGACCGTGGTTGACAGATTTGTCGCAGGAGGTATGGGGTCAGGAAGACGGAATCGCCGCCTCCAGTCCTCCGGCAATACCGGTGAACCCCTGTGAGAAGTAGACGAGGGGTGCGATTTCGCCGTCCGCCACGTGGACGCTGGTGACCGAGCCGATCAGCAGGTAGTGCGTCGAATGTTCCATGATGTCGGCGATGGCGCAGACGAAACACGCGGCGGCGCCCTCGAGGATCGGCAGGCCGGAGACGTCGTCACGCCACTTGCCGTACGCGAAACGGTCGGCGCCGCCCACTCCCGGGATCTTCCCGGCGAACGCCTCGGCGACGTCCAGATGCTCCGTGCCGAGGACGCTCACGGAGAACCCCGTGGCGTCGCGCAGGATCCCGCCGAGCCTGGTCCGCTTGTTGACACCGACCACCAGGCAGGGAGGCTCCAGAGTCAGCGAGAGGACCGCCGTCGCGGTCAAGCCGTAGCGCCGGCCCTCCGCCGAACACGAGGTCACGATGCTCACACCGCTGGCGAGTCGCTGCATGCCCAATCGGAAACGTTCGACCGGATCCATGTTCGAACACCCTTTCCTTAGGGACTTCCGGCACGCGCCTTTCGCGCGGTCTGGCAGATGGGAGGCGCGTCAGGGCGCGCCGTACGGGCCGTTGCGAGGGGCGCGAGGTGAGCCGCGGCCGTTGCGCGGCCGTGGCTCACCACGAGGACGGTGCACCGCCCGGGGCGGGTCAACGGATGAGACGCTCCTGGCTGGAGGGCCGCTGGGCGCGCGACTTTCGCAGGTCACGCGTCACGTTGATGCGCTTCAGCCACCTGTCGGTGCCGTCATGACGGGCCTTGAAGGGCTTGCGTCCGTGGACGACCCTGAAGTTGTCGATGAAACAGAACTCGCCGGCCTCCAGAGACAGATCGACCATGTTCTCGTCCATCTGCTTGACGAAGTGGTCCAGCGCCGCCTGGGCCTCGTGGTCGTCCGGCGCCACCCGCATGAAGTAGGGGTCTGCCCTGATGTAGGGGTCGGCCGGGTCGCCGAAGAGGACTGGGACCAGCGTGGGGTTGTGCTGCATCTCCTCCACCCCCTGGAAGGTGGCCCTGGCGGGAGCGCTGTTGTTCTTCGCCAGGTGGGACTCGTCGGGGAGGATGGTGAACCGTTCCTCGAACAGCACGGACGTCACGCTCTCCGGCAAATTCAGCGCATCGGAGTAGCCGATGGTGGTCGCCGCCGCGTACGGGTTCCTGATGCAGGCGAAGGACAGGAAGTCGCCGCGGAGGGGGTGAAAGGCGTCCTCCGTGTGCCATGTCAGCAACGCGTCGCTGCTCGATCCCAACTGCTCCTGCTCGTGTCCCCTGATCGGGATGATGTCGTGGATCAGCCGTCCGTCCTGCTGGGTGGCCCAGGCGAACGGATCGCCGAGCAGCGAGCTCAACAGGATGAGCATCAGGTCCTCGCGCCGCGTGGGCGAAGGCCTGGGGCACTCCCGCCAGTGCGCGGGCGTCGGCCCGACCCGCTCCTGGTCGACCTCATAGCCGGAGATACGCAGGACGCCCGAGGTCCGCTCGAGCCGGAACGCGTCCATCGCGAGCCGGATCCGGGGTGGCAGTTCGTGCGCGAGGAGGTTGGCCCGGTGCAGCGCCTCGTCGGATTCCATGTGAGCGAATTCTGCTTCGAACTTGTCGAGCAGGGTCGTCACGGCGTGCTTTTCCGTAACGTCCATTTCTAACTTGTCCATGTGAATCTCATCCGTCTCTCGTAGGGGTATGTGTGCTGGCCGGAGTGTCAGATCTCGAATTCCTCGTATTCGTCCGGATGCCGGTCGGGGCCGATGATGCTCTGCGTGATGTGATCGGCGAGTTCGCGGACGGTGGGGTGGTCGAAGAGGGCGGCCAGCGTGATGTCGGTCCCGAAAGCGGCGCGGATGCGGGTGATGGCTTGGGTGGCGAGGAGGGAGTGGCCGCCGAGGTCGAAGAAGTTGTCGGTGACGCCGACG
>NZ_JBEYWQ010000033.1:0-74265 GCF_040644495.1 Microbispora sp. NPDC046973
CCGGGGCGGGGCCCCCCCCCCCGGCTCGCCGCGACCAAACCCAGGATCGACCCGCGCGGGGCGCCCCCCCCCCCCGCCCGCCCCCCGCCGCGGGGCGCGGCGCCCCCGCGGCGGCGGGTCAGAGGACGGCGGCCCGCACGCACAGCACGTCGGGCAGGTGACGGGCGATCAGCGACCAGCTCTCGCCCGCGTCGGCCGAGCCGTACACCTCGCCGTCCCGGGTGCCGAAGAACACCCCGGCGGGCCCGGCGGACATCGCGTCCCTGAGCACCGAGGCGTGCACCGGGCCCTCGGGCAGCCCGGCGCAGTGCCCGTGCCAGGTGGCCCCGGCGTCGTCGCTGCGGAACACCCGGTATCGGTGGCCGAGCGGCGTGCGGTCGACGTCGCCGTGCAGCGGGAAGACGTACAGCCTGTCCGGCTCGTCCGGGTCGACCGCGATCGGGAACCCGAAGTCGGAGGGCAGACCGGACCCGATCTCGGTCCAGGAGTCGCCGAAGTCGTCGGACCGGTAGACGCCGAAGTGGTGCTGCAGGTAGAGCCGCTCGGGCGCCGCGGGATGCTGCGCCACCTTGTGCACGCACTGGCCGAACTCGGGATACTGCGCGCCCTCGGGAAGGAAGGGCGCACGGATGTTCTTGTTGGACGGCCGCCAGGTGGCCCCCGCGTCGTCGCTGCGGAAGAACCCCACGGCGGAGGCGGCGACCCCGATGCGCCGCGGGTCGGTCGGGTGGGGGATCACGGTGTGGAGGCACAGGCCGCCGCCGCCGGGCTGCCACTGGGGCCGGGTGGGGTGGTCCCACAGGCCGTCGACCATGGTGTAGGTGGCTCCGCGGTCCTCCGACCGGAACAGCGCGGCGGGCTCGGCGCCCGCCCAGACCACGTCCGGCTCGGACGGCGACGGCTGGAGCTGCCACACCCGGGCCAGCGCGGCCCCGGTGCGCTCGGGGAAGGCGACCGGCGGGGTCTTCGCCTCCTCCCAGGTCTCGCCGAGGTCGTCGGACCACATCACCGACGGGCCGAAGTGGCCGTACTCGATGCCGGCGAGGAGGCGGGGCGTGCTCCCGCGGGTGTCGATCGCGACGGAGTGGATCGCGATCGTGGAGAACCGCACGGGCTCGACCTCGAACGAGCCGCCGTCCGAGGAGCGCGCGAGGAACAATCCTTTGCGAGTACCGATCGCGAGCAGTGCGGTCATATGTCCTCCCTGTGCCGATTTCGATGATGTTTTCGATTCGAATCCTGCCAGGAAACCCTCGACGTCGCCCGCCGTTCCGTCCGAACCTTGCTCTACGCTGTGTCTCCCTGTATCGGGTCGCGGTGGATCCGCGCGAGCGGCACCCCCGAGAGCTGCAGGCGCCGTACGGTCTCGTTCACCATCGCGGGCGGCCCGCAGACGTACGCCTCGTGGTCGGCCCACGAGTGGAACCTCTCGACCACGTCGGGGAGCCGGCCGCGCATCCCGTCGTAGGCCGGGTCGTCGGAGACCACCGGCACGACCCGCAGCCAGGGGAAGGCGGCCTCCATCCTCGCCAGGTCCGGCATGTCGTACAGGTCGCACGCGCGCCGCACGCCGAACAGCAGGTGGATGTTCGGGCGGTCGCCGGAGGCGATGACGTGCTCGACGACGGCCTTGAGCGGCGCGAGGCCGGTGCCGCCGGCGACGCAGAGGAGGTCGCGGTCGGATTCGGGCGGCGTCATCGTGCCCACCGGCGGTCCGAGCAGGAGCTGGTCGCCGATCCGGGTGTGGCGGACCAGCGCCGTGCTGACCCAGCCGCCCGGCACGGCGCGAACGTGCAGGCGGAGCGTGCCGTCCGCGCGGGGCGCGTTGGCGATGGAAAAACGCCGCCACACCCGCGGCCACCTGGCCGTCTGGACCGTGACGTACTGTCCGGGGACGAAGTCCATGCGCTGCGAGGGTCGCAGCGTGAGCACCGCGATGTCCCGGGTGCGCGGCTCGTGGTCGATCACCTCCGCCAGCCACCAGGCGGGCGCGGTCTCCGCGGCGGCGGCGTCGATCATGATCTTCGCCGCCATGGCGTACGCCTCGGTCCAGGCGGCCTCGATCTCGTCGGTCCAGATGTCGGCGGCGAAATGCCTGATCGTGGCGAGAAGTGCGCTTCCCACGGCTGTGTAGTGCTCGGGGGACACGCCGTACTTGCGATGGTCCCGCCCGAGCTGGGCGAGATAGGACGCCAGCCCCTCGGGGCTGTCGAGCATCCAGACGATCCTTGTGAGCGCGTTGAAGAGCCGGTCGCGCTGCACCTCCATGCCCGGCGGGAACATGCCCCGCATGTGCGGGCACTGCGTGAACAGTCGTCCATAGAAGTATCCCGCGGCCTTCCCGGCGACGGGCTCGACGACCGAGAAGCTCTCCTTGACGAGGCGCGGATTCAGCGGCATCAGTTGTGTCCCACCCTAGGGACCGGAAACGTGCTCCGGTCTGTCGATCCACCTCCCTGACGGCTCCGGGTGACGAGCGCCGGCGGCCCCGGCTCGACCGATCGCTCAACGGGGAGTGTTCCACTCGCTCTCGGGCGTCACAACCGATTCCCCGCAAGGCAACCTACTGTGAACACTTCGTTATTTTTCGTGACGCTCGCCGCTGTGACTGGTGTGACTCATGTGAAAACTCACAAAAAGGAAAACGATCTGCGCCATGATGGGCCTGCCTGCTCGCACACCCCAGGAGATGGCCATGGCGCGTCCCATCGTCGGCATCACCACCTATCTAGAGGCCGCGCGCTGGGGTACGTGGGTCCGTGAGGCGGCGGTCTCGCCCCAGGCGTACGCGCGCGCGGTGGAGAAGGCGGGCGGCGCGCCCGTCCTGCTGCCGCCGCTGAGCCCCGTGTCCGCCGGCGACTACGTGCGCCGCCTGGACGCGGTCATCCTCGCCGGGGGCGTCGAGGTCGACCCGGCCCTGTACGGCGAGGCGCCGGCGGGGGAGCCGGACGACGATGGGCTCGGCGGGCCGCAGCCCCAGCGCGACCGGTTCGAGACCGCGCTGGCGCAGGCGGCGGTGGAGGCGGAGGTGCCGCTGCTCGCGATCTCGCGCGGCATGCACGTGCTCAACGTCGCCCAGGGCGGCACGCTGATCACGTCCCTGCGGGAGGCCGTCGGCCACGACCGCCACGAGACGGCGGCACACGTCGTCACCGTCAGCGTGTCGAGCAAGGTCGGCAAGGCCGTGGGCGACCGCGCCGAGGTGACCGGCGCGCACCGCCGGGCCGTCCGGCGGCTCGGCACCGGCCTCATCGCCGTGGCCTGGGCGGACGACCAGATCGTCGAGGCCGTGGAACTCCAGGGGCACCGGTTCGCGGTCGGCGTCCAGTGGCACCCCGAGCGCGGCGCGGACAACCGCCTGGTCGAGGCCCTGGTGGACGCCGCCCGCCCCTGACCCGTACGGACCGCTGCCCCCGAGGCGGCGCGGGCGACCTGCCGGGCGGGAGAGCGCGCCAGGGAGGCTTCGGCGGTCGTGCCGGCGCTCGCTGTTACTGTGCGGAGCATGGCGTTGCATCCCCAGGCGGAGGCCTATCTCAAGCTGTTCCCCTCGGATCTCGGCGTGGACGTCGCCTCCCTCACCCGCGAGCAGATCGCCGAGATGCGGTCCCTGGACGGGATGGTGGAGCAGCGCGGGCCGAGGATCGACCTGCCCGCGGTCAGGGACGAGACGGCGGCCGGGGTGCCGGTCCGGATCTACCGCCCGGAGCCGGGCGAGCATCCGCTGCCGGCGCTCGTCTACTTTCACGGCGGCGGCTGGGTCTTCGGCAGCGTCGAGCGCAACGACGCCCTGGGCCGCGACCTCGCCCACAGGACCGGAGCGGTCGTCGTCTCGGTGGACTACCGCCTCGCGCCCGAGAACCCGTTCCCCGCGGCCGCCGACGACGCGTTCGGCGTGGTCCGCGACGTGCACGCCCGCCCGGCGTTCTACGGCGCGGACGCGCGCAGGGTGGCGGTCGTCGGCGACAGCGCCGGGGGCAACCTCGCGGCGGTGGCGGCCTGGCTGGCCAGGGACGCCGGGATCGGCCTCGCCCACCAGGCGCTGATCTGCCCGGTCGTCGACGTCGCTGCCGACACACCCAGCTACGGCACGTACGGCAAGGGGTTCGGGCTCGACGCGGCGGAGATGAGGTGGTTCATCGAGCAGTACGCCGGCGGCGCCGACCCCCGCGACCCCCGTCTCGCGCCCATCCACCTGCCGGACAAGTCGGGCCTTGCGCCCGCGACGGTCATCACGGCCGAGTGCGACCCGCTATGCGACGAGGGCGCGGCCTACGCACGGGCGCTCGCCGAGGCGGGCGTCCCCGTGGAGCACCGCTGCTTCGAGGGCGCGCTGCACGGCTTCCTCGGCCTGCCCGGGTTCTTCGACCAGGCGCTGGAGGGCCGCGACTTCCTCGCCGCCCGGCTCAGGCAGGCCCTGGGGGTGGCGTCGTGAAGGAGTACGAGAAGCTGAAGGTCGGCTGGGCGGCCGACGGCGTCCTGCGCGTCGTGATCAGCGAGCCGTCCCGGCGCAACGCCGTGGACCGCACCGGTCACCGCGAGCTGGCCGAGATCTGGCGCGACGTGGACCGCGACGACGACGTCAGGGCGGTGATCGTGCGCGGGGAGGGCGAGGCGTTCTCGGCGGGCGGCGACCTGTCGATGATCGAGGAGATGATTCGCGACCACGCCACGCGCCTGGAGGTCTTCGCCGAGGCTCGCGACATCGTCTACAACGTGCTCAACTGCTCCAAGCCGATCGTTTCGGCGATCCAGGGCCCGGCGGTGGGCGCGGGGCTGGCCGTCGCGCTGCTGGCCGACATCTCGGTGGCCGGGCGGACCGCCCGCATCATCGACGGCCACACCCGGCTGGGCGTCGCGGCCGGCGACCACGCGGCGATCATCTGGCCGCTCCTGTGCGGCATGGCCAAGGCCAAGTACCACCTCCTGCTGTGCGAGCCGGTCACCGGCGAGCAGGCCGAGGCGATGGGGCTGGTGAGCCTGTGCGCCGACGACGACCAGGTCCACGACAGGGCGCTGGAGATCGCGACGCGGCTGGCCGCCGGGTCGGCGGAGGCGATCCGGCTGACCAAGTACGCGCTGAACAACTGGCTGCGCATGGCCGGGCCGTCGTTCGACGCCTCACTGGCCATGGAGTTCCTCGGCTTCACCGGCCCCGACGCCGCCGAGGGCGTGCTGGCCCTGCGGGACAAGCGCCCGCCCCGGTTCCGGCCGGAGCCGTGAGCTGTGACCAGCTTTCATGGTGGAATCTGGCGTGGTACTCCAAGTTGCGCTTGATGTGCAGACGGCCGGCTGCCGGCCGCCAACCCGGCCCGGCCCACTTCAGGTGAGAGGCGAAGAACCGGGCCGGGTTGTCTTTCCAGGTCCTAACCGGCCAGTCGCCGGAGCAGGCCTTCCAGATCGCGTTCGCCGTCGGGGGTCTGGGCGCCGTGGGCCAGTCCGTCGCGGATCAGCTCCGTGGCCGCAGGGCGAATGATCTGTCCTGTCCAGGCGTCGTTCTCCCGTAGGAGTCCCTCGGCCAGGGCCTCCGGCAGGATGGCGCGCTTGGCCGCTGCGATCGCACCCTCGGGCAGAGCGGCGATGTTGCGGGCGAGCCGGTCGACGTCGTCGTCCAGTTCGTCGGCGGGGACGGCCCGTTGATCCAGCCGTAGCGCTCCGAGGTCTTGGTGTCGTACAGATCGGCAGTCAGTACCGCCACATCCACCCGAACACCGGAAGGCACATGCTCTACGTCCCCCTGCGGTCTTCGACGGCACCCCGCACGTGGCCGACGCGGACGAGCTCGCCGAGGTCGAGTGGTGCGACCGGGCGGGCGTCGGGCCCGGCGTCCTCTGGTCGTTCTATGAGCCCGTACAGGCGTACCTTGACCAGGTACTGAGCTGAGGCGGATCTTCTGGCTGGCTGGCGTCATGGCGTACATCGAGGAGCGGATCGACACCGTCGAGACGGACATCCGCGAGATCCGCGAGGACATCGGCGTCATCAAGACCGGGCAGACCAACCTGCAGAGTCTCTCGCGTTGATGCGGGACGACGTCGCTGAGTGAAGGCGGGGCAGATCGAGATCCGTAACCTGCTCGCCAGGATCTTCGCGAAGCTGGACGGCGTAGCCCAGTAGCAAGACAGACGTGAGGGCCGCTCACGCAGGGGGCGGCCCTCGCTGCTACTTCGACTTTCTCGCCGCCGGCGTCGCCACAGAATTGCTGCTAACGGCTGGGACAGCGGCATCGTTCAGCGTGACCGCCGGGATCGGATCCCCAGGATTGAGCGGGCCCTGGATCTTATCGACCTCCGGTGCGATGGCTTGATACATGCGATCGGAGAGCGGGTTACGCCCGTTGATCCCATAAGCATCGCTTGCTAGAACCTTCAAATAGTCGACGAGTTGCGGACCACTGAGGCTGACGAGCGCCACTCCGTTCCCGAGGTCCTTGACGGACTTCGCTCTGACCTCATCGCTGTAGTCGACATGGCGCGTCCGCTCCCATAGGTCCTTTGAGCAGGTGATTTGAAAGGTCACCACTCCGGCGGCCTTGCGTAAGCGCTCCTGGTGCTGCTCCGGGTAGTCGGAGCAACTAGCCAGAGTGAGCAGCGCTGCCGCGACGATGCCGACTATGCCGAGTCTTCTGCTATTGATCCCCACGACATGAACGGTAAGGACCGGTCTTCGCTTCGTCTGCTGGCTGCGTTGGGCGAGAATCCTCGCGACCTCGTGGACGAGGAATGCCCTGGCCCTCGGTCGGGTGCCGTGGTAGAACCGGTCAAACCAGTAGGGCCGCCCCGCAGTAGCGGAGCGGCCCAATCCCTGGCACGGGTCTACCTGCGAGACGCTCAACCGGCGGGCGCGGTTCACATCAGGACAGGACCCATTCGCCTTTCTGGTCGGCGAACCCGCTGTTCAACGCGAACTGCATCTTGGCCAGCTTCGCCCCTTCGGGCACCTCGAACACGATCACACCCTTGCGTGAGTCGCCGCTGCTCATGGTGACGCTGCCCTGGAACGCCTGGCCTTCCTTGACCTCGGCGAACGTCGTCCGGTACTGCTGCCCCTGGTCGTCGATCACCACTGCCCCGTTGGAGGGGCTGTCCTCGTAGGTGGCTTGGCCCTTGTTGTCGAGCTTGAGCTCGATCGCGACGAAACGGTTGCCGGCCTTCGGCTTGAGGAAGTCGTTCGCCGGGGTCGCCTTCATCTCGACCTTCGTCACGGTCACGTCGACCTGAAGGCCTTGGAAGCCCTTCAGAGCCAGGGTGCCGCCGACCTGCGCGGGCTGCTGAGCCCCACCCTGGTTGTCCGCCTGGTTCTGCCCTCCTGTCTGCCCGTCGTCGGTTTGCTGCTGCGGCTCTGCGGCGGTGGTGTCGGCCGGCGCGGTCGCGGTCACCACGTCGGGGCCGTCGCCGCTGGACAGGGCGACGAGGGCGGCGCACCCTGCGAACAGCACCAGGCAGATCCCGCCGATCACCGCGAGGACGATCAGCCCCGTGTTCGACTTCTTCGGCGGCTGCGGCTGGCTTGGGTACCCGTGGCCAGGACCGTAGCCGGGCGGCGGGCCGTAGGCGGGCTGCCCATACTGCTGCGGCTGCGGTCCACCAGGCCCCGGGTACGGGTACGGCTGCTGCGGGTACTGGCGGGGGTCCGGCTGCTGGCCGGCCGGGGGGTGCTCGGTCACGGTGGAACTCCGGTGTGGTTGAAGCTTGGACGGTGTTGGGACGGATGATCCACCCGGGCGGGTTACCCGTACACCCATGCGTTGATCGAATTGTTAGCGGCCCGTTGACCTGCGGGAACAATGAAGCAGGGTCGTTACCTTTGAGGAAGGCCAAGTATCACCTGTTGCTGTGCGAGCCGGTCACCGGCGAGCAGGCCGAGGCGATGGGGCTGGTGAGCCTGTGCGCCGACGACGACCAGGTCCACGACAGGGCGCTGGAGGTCGCGACGCGGCCGGCCGCCAGGTCGGCAGAGGCGATCCGGCTGACCAAGTACGCACCGCCGCGCGCCATCCCGGCGAGCTTGATGGTCGCCGGGGGCTGGTGCCGCAGCAGTTCCCCCAAAGCCTGGAAAGCGTTGACACCGTCCGGAAGGTCTTGCTCGAACTTGTCGAACGCGTCCGGCATGTCGGCAAGCGCCACGTCGACGTGGGGGATGAAGAACTCAGGATTGGTGCTGTCGAACACGATGACGCGAACCGAGTCGTCGTCTCGCAGTGCGGTCAGCAGGTGCTTGGTCCTGACCCTGCGCCGCCTGGAGCGCAACGGGATGATCGTGCGCCGCGTGCTACCCACCTCGCCGGTCGGGGTCGAGTACTCACTCACGCCGCTCGGCGAATCGCTGCGTGAGCCGTTCGGCCGGTCGTACGACTGGACGGTCGACAACGCGGACGAAATCCAAAGGCATCAAATGGAGTACGACCGAGGCGTTCAGAGCTGAGAACCTGATGTGCATGCCCTGCGCGCGCGAGTTCCGGCATATCGCGGGTGGCGAGCCCCTTGATCACTGATGGGACGTCGCGCCGGCTCTTGTAGCCACTGGTCCCTGGAGTGTCGCGCAGCAGGGCCTGATGTGTCGGACACGACTCAGCCGAAGCGCTTGCGCAGCGACTCCAGGCCGGGGACGAAGACGCCCCGGGTGAGGATCTTGGCGATCTTCTCCGGGTCGTCGGCCTCGAAGCGCGCGTACCACTCCACGAAAGCCTGCCCGGAGTCGGTCACCGGGGCGACCCGGCAGGTCGCGTGGTAGTCGCGCATGGGCAGCGGGGACTCCAAGGTGGTGTACGTCAGCGTGCGCTCCCCGTCGTCGAGGGTCAGCAGCCGCTCGCGGAACACCCCGCCCGACCCCTCGACCCGCCGCACGGCCCCGGGGGCGAGCGGCGCGCCGTCCTCGATCTCGCAGGCGGACACGCCCGGCAGCCACTCGTGGAGGTTGCCGAACTCGCGCAGGAACGCCCAGACGTCCCCGGCGTCCGCGCTGATCACCGTGCTCGCGTACGGACCGCGCATGTGTGACTCCTTCCGCTGCCTCAAGTAAGTGCCCCACAGGGGCGGCGCGCAAGCGGCCGGAAGTGGCCGGAGGCGGTCAGAAGCTCCTGGGCAGGCCGAGCACCTGGGTGGCCAGGTAGTTGAGCAGCAGTTCCTCGGTCACCGGCGCGATCCGGCCGATCCTGGCGTCGGCCAGCAGGCGTGCGACGGGGTACTCCAGCGAGTACGCCATGCCACCGTGGGTCTGGAACGCGGCGTCGGCGGCCTCCCACGCGGCCTGCGAGGCCGTCAGCTTGGCGATGTTGGCCTCCGTGCCGCAGGGCAGGCGGTTGTCGAACGACCAGGCCGCCTTGTGCAGCATCAGCCTGGCCAGCTCGATCTTGGCCTTGACCTGCGCCAGCGGGAACGCGATGGCCTGGTTGGCCCCGATGGGCCGGCCGAAGACCTCCCGCTGCCTCGCGTAGTCCACGCCCACCCGCAGCGCCACCTCGGCCCCGCCGAGGGCACTGGCCGCCAGCAGGATCCGCTCGGGGTTCAGCACGTCCCACAGCACGGCCGCCCCCCGGTCCACCTCGCCGAGCACGCTGGAGGCGGGCAGCCGCAGGTCGTCGATGAACACCATGTTGGACGGCGTGGTGTTCGCGCCCATCTTGGGGATCGGCCGGTAGGACAGCCGCCCCGCCGCCACGGCCTCCGGCACGTTCACCAGGAACACCGTCAGCCCGTCGCTGCGCGGCCTGGCCTGCGCCGCCGGGATCGTCCGGGTGACGAGCAGCATCCAGGTGGCCCGCTGGACCCCGGTGATCCAGATCTTCTGGCCGTTGACGACGAAGTCGTCGCCGTCCCTGCGGGAGAAGGTCGAGATCGCCAGCGAGTTGGACCCGGCGTCGGGCTCGGTCAGCGCGAAGCAGGTCTCGATCTCTCCCGTCGCCAGCTTCGGCAGCAGCGCGGCCTTCTGCTCGGCCGAGCCGTGCCTGGCCAGCGTGAGCGCCCCGAACCCCGGCGTCAGCACGTACATGAACGCCGAACCGCCGGCGGAGCCGGAGGCCGACAGGGTCTCCGTGGCCACGGCCAGCTCCAGCAGACCCTGTCCGGCTCCGCCATACTCCTCGGGCACGGCCAGGCCGAGCCAGCCGCCCTTGGCGAGCTCGGCCCACACCTCCTCCGGCCAGCGCTTTTCCGATTCGCAGCGCTGCCAGTAGTCCATGTCGTACCGCGAGCAGATGTCCGCGATCCCCCGGCGCACCGCCTGGGCGCTCTCCGGCAGCGTGAAGTCCATGCCCGCCACTCTAGAACGCCGTTCGGCGGGCTGCGAGATCACCGGCGGGGGCGGCGCGCGTGGTAGACGAAGGCGGGCGGCAGGTTCCGCCACACCGTGCGCCCGGCCACCACCTCCTCGAACGCCTCGCCCAGCCTGCGGCGGAACCGCAGGGCCGCGGGCAGAGCGCGGGCGTGGACGTAGGAGAACGTCGTGAACGCGCCTCCGGGCGCGAGCGAGGCGACCACGGCCCGCAGCAGGTCCGCCTGGTGGGCGGGGGGAAACGCCGCCCAGGGCAGCCCGCTCACGATCACGTCGGCGCCGGCCACGCCTCGGCCGGCGAGGAGCTCGGGCAGCCGCGCGGCGTTGTCGACCACGAGCTCCACCCCCGGGTAGCGGGCGCCGAGGTGACCGGCCAGCCGCGGATTGATCTCGACCGCCAGGTGCCGCCCCCGCCCGCCGATGCGGCGCTGGATCTCGGCGGTGAAGGGGCCGGTGCCCGGCCCCAGCTCGACCACGACGGGGTCGCCGCGCTCCGGCACCGGCACGCACACCGCCTCCGACAACCGCCGTGAGCTGGGCGCGACCGCCCCGGTAACGGCGGGGGAGCGCAGGAACTGCCCGAAGAAGACCGCTGTTTCGTTCGCCATGCGGCGACGCTAGGGCCGCGCGACCGCCCGGGCCGCCCGCCGTCCGGGCCGACCTGGTGGCCAGGCGGATCGTCGCGTACGGCCCTTCGGCGGGCGGAGGCGGCCAGAAGGAGGAGAGGCGTCCTCCCTTCGGAGGACCGGTCCCCGCGCGGGCGGGCGGTAGCGTTCCCTCATGCGGTGGCCCCCGACGCGCCGGTTCGTCGCTCAGCGTCCCCTCACCGGCAGGTCCTTCGCGCTCCCGCGCGGCAGGGTCCTCGACATCGGCCTGGCGGTGTGCGGGACCGGGCTGGACGTGCTCGTCAGCGCCGGCTCCTGGAGTTCCTCCGGGGGATCGGGCGGCGGGAGCGGCCCGGCCCCGGCATGGGTGGGGATGGGCTTCGCCCTGCTGGCCGGGCTGCCGATGGGCCTGGTGCGCCGATGGCCCGGCCCCGTGGCCGTATACCTGTCCGTGCTGCTGGTGGTCTGCGACCAGATCGGCGCGTTCACCGTCAACACCCTGCAGGTCCTGCTGCCGATCTCGGTGGGCGTGCTGGCCAGGTCGCGCGGCTGGGGCTGGACGGCGCCGGCCGCCGTGCTCGCCTCCGCCGCGACGGCTGTGAACCTCGCCGACCCCGGCATCGCCCTCACGAGCAACACCTGGTTCTACTCCGTCGGGCTGATCGCCGCCCCGGTGCTGATCGGCCGCTACCTGCGCGGCCAGGAGGGGCGCCGCAAGGAGGACCCGGCGCCGCTGCTCGACGTGCTGCTCGCCGGCGGCGGGATGGCGCTGTCGGTGCTGACGACCTGGCCCTACTGGCACGGCGGCGAGCCGCCCGTGTGGGCGGTCGCGCTCGGGGTGATGCTCGCGGGCCTCGCGCTGGGCGTCGTGCGGCACCTGCCCGGGGCGGTCCTGCTGCTGGAGAGCCTCGCGCTGGTCGTGGCCGACCAGTACGTCCCGAGGACCGGCAACAGCCTGCAACTGCTCGCCCTGGTGGCCCTCGGCGTGTTCGCGACCCGCGCCACCTGGTCGTGGGTCGCCGCGGCCTACGCCCTGACCTGCTCGGTCGCCGCGATCGTGGTCGTGGACGACCCCGGCGATGTCACCCCGTTCCGGGTGGTGGCGCTGATGACGATGGTGACCGCGCCCGTGGCGATCGGCCGGTACGTCGGCGTGCGGCAGGCCCAGGCCAGGCACGCCGCCGAACTGGCCGCCGAGCGGGACAGGGCGGGCCGGCTCGCCGAGCGGGAGCGGATCGCCCGCGAGGTCCACGACATCGTGGCCCACCACGTGGGGGCGATGGTGCTGCGCGCGAGCGCCGCGCAGTACGCGGGGGCCGGCGGCCCGGCCGCCGAGGCGCTGGCCGACATCAGGGACACCGGCCACCGCGTGCTGGAGGACCTGCGCGGCCTGCTGGCCGTGCTGCGCGACCCGGACGAGGCGCTGGGCTCTGACCTCATGCTCGCGAACATGCTCGCCGACCCCGGCGACGTGCTGCGCGACGCCGTGGCCCGGATGTCGGCGGCCGGCCTGCGCGTGGACCTGCGTCTTGCGCCCGAGGTCGAACGGGCCCCGCTGGTGGTGCGGGCCTCGGCGGCGAGGATCGTCCAGGAAGGGCTGACGAACGTGCTCAAACACGCCGGGCCGGGGGCCCGCGCGCAGGTCGATGTGGCGATGCGCCCGGACGCGCTCACGGTCGAGGTGCGCAACGGCCCCGGGACGTCGCGTCCCCCGGACGTGCTGCCGTCCCACGGCCACGGCATCGCGGGCATGCGGGAGCGGGCCCGCGCCTTCGGCGGGCACGTCGCCGCGGGCCCGGCCGAGGGCGGCGGCTGGCGGCTGACCGCCTCGCTGCCGGTCCCGGGCGAGAGCCGGCCGGACTGCCGCGTGACGGGGAGGTTCGCGTGATCCGCGTCGTGGTCGCCGACGACCAGGCCCTGGTGCGCGCGGGCGTCCGGATGATGCTGGAGGCGGCCGGCGACATGGAGGTGTGCGGGGAGGCCGCCGACGGGGCCGAGGCCGTACGGCTGGCCGAGCGGCACCGCCCCGACGTGCTGCTGATGGACCTGCGGATGCCGCGCGTCGACGGCCTGGAGGCCACCCGCAGGATCCTCGCCGCCCAGCCGTCCGCCCGGATCGTCGTGCTCACCACGTTCTCCGAGGACGAGAACCTCTATGCCGCGCTGGGCGCGGGCGCGCTCGGGTTCCTGGTGAAGGACGACCCGCCCGCCCGGATGGTCGAGTCGGTACGGCGGGCGGCGACGGGGGAGCCCCCGCTCGCGCCGTCGGTGCTGCGCCGCGTCGTCGAGCGGGCCCTGGCGGCCGAGCGGCAGGCGGTGCCGCTTCCGCCCGGCCTCACCGAGCGGGAGGCGCAGGTGCTCACGCTGATCGGGGTGGGCCTGTCCAACGCCGAGATCGCCGACCGGCTGCATGTGGGAGTCACGACCGTCAAGAGCCACGTCGCCGCGCTCATCGACAAGCTGGGGCTGCGCAACCGCACCCAGGCGGCGGTGATGGCGCACCGGTTCGGCTTGGTCGACACCGGGTTCAACCCCGTGGCTCCTGCCCCGGGCGACCGGAAGAGCGGCACGTAGGGTCTGGGGCGGCGCCGGTGCGGGCTGAGCGCCCCTGACCTTAAGCGGCCGTTGAGCCGATCCCTAGATCGTCCAAAGTGGACGCCAAGAAGGCCCTCCTAGCGTCTGTGTCCGGCGCCCGATCGGGTGCCTTCACAGAGGAAACCGCGCCGTCCCCCCGGACGGCGGGAGGGATCACAATGTCCAAGATCAGAATCGACGACATCGCGGCGGCCGGGCCGGAGCTCGACGAGGGAGACCTCCGTCTCGTCAACGGCGGCCGGAAGTTCGAGTGGTCGAGCCACGTCATCACCCCGGACGGCACCGTCGACGCCAAGGACCTCGACTTCTGAGCGACCGCTTCTGAGTGACCGCTTCTGAGTGACCGCGCGGGGCGCCTCCCGGCGCCCCGCGCCCCATCAGGAAGCCAGACCAGGAAGAACGAGAGATGTCCGGCGAGATACTCATCCTCACGATCGACGGTGACTCCCACGCGGAGCACGTGGCCCGTCTGCTGGCCGCGCGGGGGGCGAAGGCGGTCGTCTTCGACCCGGCCGGCTATCCGGTCCGCGCGGTGCTCGACGCGGTCTACCACCGCGACGGGCGGGTGCGGCGGCGGCTGCGCACGGAGACGGCGGACGTCGACCTCGACCGTCTGACGGCGGTGTGGTTCCGCCGTCCCCAGGCGCCCGTCGCGCATCCCGAGATCGCCGACCCGGTGGCACGGGCCCACATCGAGCAGGAGTGCGCGGTGTTCGCCGGGGATCTGTGGGAGCAGCTCGGCTGCCGCATGGTCCCCGCGCCCAGGGAACGCGTGAGACTGGCCCAGCGCAAGTCCTCACAGCTGGCCCTGGCCGGTCGTCTCGGATTCGAGCTGCCGGACACGCTGATCACCAACGACCCCGACGAGTTCCTGGACTTCTACAACCGGCACCAGGGCCGCATCATCACCAAGCCCCTGGGCGTCCCCACGAGCCTCCGCGCCGACGGGGACGGCGTGGCCCGGATGTCGGAACCGGTGTCCACCCGGGACGCGGCGTACGCGGACGCGATCAGGTTCGGCCCGGTCGTCATCCAGGAGTACGTGCCCAAGCGGGTCGAACTGCGGGTGACCGTCGTGGGGCGGGCCGTCTTCGCGGCGGAGATCCACTCGCAGGAGAGCAACCACACGAGGCTCGACTGGCGCCGCTACGACCCGGGCAGCACCCGCCATGAGGTGCACGCATTGCCGCCGGAGGTGGCCGAGCGCTGCGTGCGGATCGTGCGCCGGCTCGGCCTGCGCTACGGAGCGATCGATCTCATCTTGACCCCCGACGGGCGTTACGTCTTCCTCGAAGTCAACCCCAGCGGCCAGTGGCTCTGGATCGAGAAGGCCACGGGCCTGCCGATCGGCGCGGCGTTGTGTGATCTGTTGATGTACGGCACGGTCGGAGAGGAGACCGCGCATGGTGCCGGACGCCCTTGAAACCCTCCGCGGCCTGGACGGGGTCGACCCGTCCGAGGCGCAGGAGCGCCTGCGGGAGTTGCGGGAGCGCCATCCCGGTGTGCGCTTCCGGCTGCTGTGGCAGCGGGAGGACTACGACGACTCGCTCCACTACGACCTTCTGATCAAAGCGCCGGGGGAGGGGACCGTGTCGCTGTCCTGGTGCCCCGACCGCGCCCTGCCCTGGCCCCTGCGGGGCGTGCAGCGGGCCGGCGAGATGCTGCTGCTGCGGATCGACGGCGTCGGGGTCACGGTGGTCGACGCGATCGCCTGGCTCGACTTCCTGTGGGACGAGGTCCGGCTGGTGGACCGGATCGTCGCCGCCGCCCTCGTCCAGGCCGAGGTTGCGGAGGCGCCGGTCGAGCTCTCCGACCACGAGATCCAGGAGGCGGTGGACGCGTTCCGGCGCGCCCGGGGACTGCTCACCGCGGAACGGACGCGTGAGTGGATGGACCGCCGCTCCCTCACCCTGCTGGACCTTCAGGAGCTGGTCGCGGGCGAGGTGGCCGCCGCCCGCGTCCGCGAGCGGGTGACGGCCGGACGGGTCGAGCCCTACTTCGAGGAGCACAGGGAGGAATTCGGCACGGCCCGGGTCGCCCGCCTCACCTTCCCCGACTCCGAGACGGCCCGGCGGGCGGCGGCCGAGATCGACGCCGGAGCCGGCTTCTTCGCGCTGGCGGAGCGGACGCGCGGCGCCCGGCTCGTCGTCGAGGACGTGCCCGCGGCCGAGGTGAGCACCGCCCGCCCGGGCGACGTCGTCTCGCCCGCCCCGGACGTCCTGCTCACGGTGATCTCCGTGGCCGACGCCGAGCTCGACGCGGACACGCGCCGCCGCGTCGAACGGCGGGTCTTCGACCTGTGGATCGACGAACGCCGCCGGGCCGCGAAGATCGAGTGGTTCTGGGGCACCACGGCGCGGACGGGCACGCCGTGAACAGGCAGATCTTCCGCGCCGAGGCGCTGCGCCGCCATGCCGCCCCGCCGTCCGCACCGGCCGCTGTCAAGGAGGTCGGCACCCGTACGCTCGTCCTGCTCTGGTGGGCGGTCGCGGTGCTCACCTCAGGGCTGGCCGTTGTCACCGCTCTGGTCCTGAGGGGTGGCGGGTGAGACGGGTCCCGGTCCTCCTGCAGAACTCGGCGACCGAGTGCGGCGCGGCCTGCCTGGCCGTGATCCTGTCCTTCCACGGCCACCGCACCACCGTGCAGGAGGTCACCGACCACCTCCAGGTGGGCAGGGACGGCCTGAGCGCGCTGGCCATCGTCCGCGCCGCGCGGGAGTTCGGCCTGAACGCCAAGGCGTTCTCGCTGGAGCCGGCCGACCTCGGACGGGTGCCCATGCCCGCGGTCGTCCACTGGGAGTTCCAGCACTTCGTGGTGGTGGAGCGGTGGACGCCCGACCACGTGGACATCATGGACCCCGGCCGGGGACGCAGGCGGCTCACACCCGCCGAGTTCGACGCCGGCTTCACCGGCGTGCTGCTGGCGTTCGAGCCGGAGCCGGGGTTCCGCCGCGTGCGGTCCGGCGCCGCGCGGGCGTGGCGGCACGACTTCCTGCGCGCCCTCGTGTTCCGCAGGAAGGGCCTGCTCGCGCAGGTGCTCGCGGCCTCGGTGCTGCTCCAGGTGCTCGGCCTGGGGCTCGCGACGGCGTTCCGGCTCGTCGTCGACCGGATCCTCCCGCGCGGGGACTCCGGGCTTCTCGCGCTGCTCGGCGTGGCCGTGCTGGTCGCCGTGGTCACCCAGTTCGCGGTGAGCTACCTGCGTTCTGTGCTGCTCGTCGCGCTCCGCTCGCGCACCGACGGCGAGGTGACGCGGAACCTGGTGTCGCACCTTGTCGCACTGCCGTACCGCTACTTCGCGGTGCGCGGCAAGGCAGACCTGGTGAACCGATCGAACAGCGTCATCGCCCTGCGCGAGACGCTGACCGGGCAGATTCTCTCGTCGTTGCTCGACGGGCCGCTCGCCCTGGTCTACCTGCTGCTCGTCTTCGCCTGGGACCCGCTCTTCGGCGGGTTCCTCGCGCTGCTCGCCGCGGGGCAGGCCGCCCTCCTGCTCGGCACCGCCCGCCGGGTGGGCGACCTGACCCGGCGCGAGCTGGCCGCGCTCGCCGTGACGCAGGGCCGGCTGATGGAGGCCGTCGGCGGCATCGAGACACTCAAGGCGTCCGGGGCCGAGCCGCGGGCGATGCAGCGCTGGTCGGACCTGTTCGCCCAGCAACTCGACGCCGACGTGCGGGGAGGGCTCGTCCGGGGGCTCATCGAGGCGGTGCTCGGGGCGGTGCGCTACCTCGCGCCGCTGGGGCTGCTGTGGGTCGGCGCGTGGCGGGTGCTCGACGGGTCGCTCAGCCTCGGGACGCTGCTCGCGCTGAACGCCCTGGCCACCGCCGCGCTCACCCCGATCGGCTCGCTGATGACCAGCCTGCGCACCCTTCAGCAGGCCGGGGCGCACTTCGACCGCCTGTCGGACATCCTCGCCTCCGAGCCCGAGCCGTCCACCGGGATCGAGGTGCTGCGGCTGCGCGGCGGCATCGAGCTGCGCGGAGTGGGCTTCCGCCACGACCCGCGCGGCCCGTGGACGCTGCGCGACGTCTCACTGGTCGTACGGCCGGGGCAGAAGGTCGCGCTGGTCGGTCCCTCGGGGTCGGGCAAGAGCACGCTCGCCCGCCTCCTGCTCGCCCTGTACCAGCCGACGGCCGGGGAGATCCGGTACGACGGCGTTCCCGCGGCGGAGCTCAACCCGCGATCGCTGCGCCGCCAGTTCGGCGTGGTCACCCAGGAGCCGTCGCTGTTCACCGGGACGATCAGGGAGAACATCGCGCTCAACTTCCCCGAGGCCGGCATGGACCGGATCGCCGAGGCGGCCCGGCTCGCGGGCCTGCACGACGAGATCATGGCGATGCCGATGGGCTACGAGACGATCCTGGTCGAGGGCGGCGGCCTGTCGGGGGGACAGCGCCAGCGCCTCGCCCTGGCCCGCGCGCTGCTGCCCCGCCCCAAGGTGCTGCTGCTCGACGAGGCGACCAGCAATCTGGACAGCGCGACCGAGGCCGACATCGAGGCCCGGCTGTCCCGCCTGACGCAGACCCGCATCGTGATCGCGCACCGGCTGAGCACGGTGCGGGACGCCGACCTGATCCTGGTCGTCGAGCGGGGCACGGTGGTGGAGCGGGGCACCCACGAGGAGCTGCTGGCCCTGGGCGGCCGCTACACCCGGCTCGTCGCCGCGCAGACGGCACCACGCGCGTCCGACCCCGTGGCTCCTGCCCCGAGCCACCGGGAGAACGGCATGTAGGGTCTGGGGCGTGAACGCTGCCGAGGACCGGATCTGGACGGTGCCCAACCTGCTGAGCGCCCTGCGGCTGCTCGGCGTCCCCGTCTTCCTCTGGCTCGTGCTGGGTCCCCACGCCGACGGGTGGGCCATCGCGCTGCTGGCGCTCGCGGGCTTCAGCGACTGGCTCGACGGCAAGCTCGCCCGCGCCTGGAACCAGATCAGCAGGCTGGGCCGGCTCATCGACCCGCTCGCCGACCGGCTCTACATCCTCGCCACGCTGATCGGCCTGGTGCTGCGCGGCGCCGTCCCCTGGTGGCTGGCGCTCGCGGTGCCGCTGCGCGACGTGCTGCTGCTGTGGATGCCGCCGGTGCTGCGGCGGCACGGGTACGGCCCGGCGCTGCCCGTCCACTTCCTCGGCAAGGCCGGCACCGCCGCCCTGATGTACGCGTTCCCGCTCCTGTTCCTCGCCTCCCATGAGGGCTGGTACGCCGAGATTGCCGCGATCTTCGGATGGGCCTTCGCCATCTGGGGAACTGGTCTGTATTGGTGGGCGGGGGTGTTGTATGTCGTACAGGTGCGCCAGCTAACGAAGGGGTGACCCGTGAAGGCCGTCGTCATGGCGGGCGGGGAGGGGACACGGCTGCGGCCGATGACCGCGAACCAGCCCAAGCCCCTGCTCCCCATCATCAACCGGCCGATCATGGAACACGTGCTCCGGCTGCTCAAGCGGCACGGGTTCACCGAGACCGTGGTGACCGTGCAGTTCCTGGCCGCGCTGATCCGCAACTACTTCGGCGACGGCGACGAGCTGGGCATGACCCTCCACTACGCCACCGAGGAGGTCCCCCTCGGGACGGCCGGCAGCGTGAAGAACGCCGCCGACAAGCTTCGCGACGACCGCTTCCTGGTCATCTCCGGCGACGCGCTCACCGACATCGACCTGACCGACATGCTCCGCTTCCACCGCGAGAACCGGGCGCTGGTCACCATCGGGCTCAAGCGCGTGCCCAACCCGCTGGAGTTCGGGATCATCATCGTCGACGACAGCGGCCGCATCCAGCGCTTCCTGGAGAAGCCCACCTGGGGTCAGGTGTTCTCCGACACGGTCAACACCGGCATCTACATCATGGAGCCGTCGGTCCTCGACGAGATCGCCCCCGGCCAATCGGTGGACTGGTCGTCCGACATCTTCCCGGACATGCTCGAACGGGGCTGCCGGCTGTTCGGCTACGTGGCCGAGGGCTACTGGGAGGACGTCGGCACCCACGAGAGCTACCTCAAGGCCCAGGCCGACGTGCTGGAGGGCAAGGTCAAGGTCGACTTCGACGCGTTCGAGCTGGCCCCGGGCGTGTGGGCCGCCGAGGGCGCCTCGGTGGACCCCGAGGCCGTGCTCAAGGGCCCCCTCTACATCGGCGACTACGCCAAGGTCGAGGCCGGCGCCGAGCTGCGGGAGTACACCGTGCTCGGCAGCAACGCCGTCGTCAAGGAGGGCGCCTTCCTGCACCGCGCCGTGGTCAGCGACAACGTGTACGTCGGCCCGGCCGCCCACCTGCGCGGCTGCGTGATCGGCAAGAACACCGACGTCATGACCGGCGCCAGGATCGAGGAGAACGCCGTCGTCGGCGACGAGTGCGTCATCGAGGCCGAGGCGTACGTCTCCTCCGGCGTGAAGATCTATCCGTTCAAGACGATCGAGGCGGGCACGGTCGTCAACACGAGCGTCATCTGGGAGTCGCGCGGCCAGCGCAGCCTGTTCGGCCCCCGCGGGGTCTCCGGGCTGGTCAACGTCGAGATCACTCCGGAGCTGTGCGTACGGCTGGCCAGCGCGTACGCCACGACGCTGCGCAAGGGCGACACGGTCGTCACCTCCCGCGACGCCTCGCGGGCGGCGCGGGCGCTCAAGCGGGCGGTGATCAGCGCGCTGAACTCCAGTGCGATCAACGTGGTGGACCTGGAGGCCGCCGCCCTGCCGGTCGCAAGGTTCAACACCTCGCGGGAGAACGTCAGGGGCGGCATCGCCCTGCGCACCACGGCGGGCGACCCCCAGAGCGTCGACATCGTGTTCATGGACGAGACGGGAGCCGACCTGTCCCAGGCGGCCCAGCGCAAGCTGGAGCGGGTCTTCTCCCGGCAGGAGTACCGGCGCGCCTTCCCCGGCGAGATCGCCGAGCTGACCTTCCCCGCCCGAGCCGTCGACACCTACGCCCGGGAGCTGCTGGCCTGCATCGACATGTCCGGGGTGAAGGACACCGAGATGAAGGTCGTGGTCGACTGCGCGGGCGGCACCTCCTCGCTCGTGCTGCCGAGCCTGCTGGGCCGGGCCGGGGTCGACGTGCTGACCGTGAACAACCGCCTCGACGACGCCTCGCCGACCGAGACGCTCGCCGAGCGCCGCCGCGACCTGCAGCGCCTGGCGGACCTGGTGGCCTCCGCCCGGGCCGCCTTCGGCGTGCGGTTCGACCCGGTGGGGGAGCGGGTCTCCCTCGTGGACGAGATGGGCCAGCTCATCAGCGAGGAGCGGGCGCTGCTCGTCGTGCTCGACCTGGTGGCGGCCGAGCGCCGGGGCGGCCGGGTGGCGCTGCCGGTCACCACGACCCGGGTGGCGGAGATGGTGTGCCGCTTCCACGGCGTGCAGGTCGACTGGACGGCCACGAGCCTCGACACGCTGACGCGGGCGGCCCGGCACCCCGACACGATCTTCGCGGGCGACGGCAAGGGCGGCTTCATCGTCCCGGAGTTCGCGCCCACGGTGGACGGCCTGGCCGTGTTCCTGCGCCTGCTGGGCCTGGTCGCGCGCACCCGGCTGTCGCTCAGCCAGATCGACGCCCGCATCCCGGAGGCCAAGCTGCTCAAGCGGACCGTTCCCACGCCCTGGGCGCACAAGGGGGCCGTGATGCGCTCGGTCGTCGAGGCGGCCGAGGGCCACCGCCTGGACACCACCGACGGCGTCCGCGTCGTGGAGGACGACGGAAGCTGGGCCCTCGTCCTGCCCGACCCCGCCGAGGCCGTCACCCACCTGTGGGCCGAGGGCCACGACATGGACACCGCCCAGGCCCTCCTGGAACGCTGGGCCCACGTCGTCGAACAGGCCGCCGGCGCCCACTGACATCCCTTCGACACGGCGCGCAACCGTCCCGCGAGGGGCGCGGCCGCGACTGGACTGAGGAGCGCCGGAGCGAGGAACGAGCGAGGACGCGACGAGGGAAGGAGTGGCCTGAAGGCGCCCCGAGCCGCGCGAGCGAAGGCGAGCGCAATCAAACACCGAGGGGCGCGGCCGCGACTGGACTGAGGAGAGAGGAAGCGAGGTACGAGCTTCCGAACGACGAGGGAAGGAGCCGTCTCAAGGCGCTCCGAGCCGCCGTGCCGGAGGCGCGGCAATACAACACGTGTGGCGGGATGGACCTTGAACCTCCGCTGGCTGTAGCGTTGGTCAGTCCACGCCCAGCCGCGGTCTTGACCTTTGTGCCTGATCAGCGTAAGTTGCGGCATTCGCAGTTTGAGCTAGTCCTAGAGCAAGTCGTGAGAGAGGCCGAGCCGTTCGATGCCCAGCGTCTACTGCACGCAGTGCGGTCATGCCAACCCCGAGGATGCCCGTTTCTGTTCACGATGCGGTTCGCCGCTGAGCGCTCCGGCGCCCGTCGCAGCCGACACGACCTCGACGATCTCACTCGAGGCGCTTGAGGCGGAGACGGGCCAGACGCTTCTGCCGGACAGGGCCGCCGTCGAGCAGCTGCCGCCCGGCACGGCTCTCCTGGTGGTCATGCGGGGCCCGAACGCGGGGAGCCGATTTCTGCTCGACAGCGACCTCACTACGGCGGGTCGCCACCCGGAAAGCGACATTTTCCTGGACGATGTGACCGTGTCCAGGAGGCACGTGGAGTTCTACCGCCGCGGCGGCCAGTTCACCGTGCGTGACGTGGGCAGCCTCAACGGCACCTACGTCAACCGGGAGCGCATCGAGGAGTCCCCGTTGCAGGGAGGCGACGAGGTGCAGATCGGCAAGTTCCGGCTGGTGTTCCTCACACGTGGTCCTGGAGGGCTGTGATCGGTGAGGAGGAGGAGTCATGAGCGCACAGGCCGTACGGGCGTTCATGAGCATCGGGGAGGTGCTCGCCCTGCTGCAGGGCGAGTTCCCGGACGTGACCGTCTCCAAGATCCGGTTTCTGGAGGGTGAGGGGCTGATCGAGCCCCAGCGGAGCCCGTCGGGGTACCGCAAGTTCACCTTCAACGACGTCGAGCGCCTGCGGTACATCCTGCGTGCGCAGCGTGACCAGTACCTGCCGCTCCGCGTGATCAAGGATCAGCTGGACGAGCAGGCGGCCCGCCCGCACGCCGTGTCCGACGGCGCTCCGCCGGTGCGTCTCAGCCGGGAGGAGCTCATCGAGGCCGCGGGCATCGACGAGGAGACCCTGGCCGAGATGGAGAGCTTCGGCCTGGTCGCCCCCGTGGCGCGCCGGTACGACGGGGAGGCGCTGGAGGTCGCGCGAAGCGTGGGGGCGCTGGCGCGGTTCGGCCTGCAGGCGCGGCACCTGAGGGCGATCCGCGCCGCGGTGGAGCGGGAGGCCGGTCTCATCGAGCAGGCGGTGGCCCCGTTGCTGCGGCGTAAGGCGCCGGGGGCGATCGCGGAGGCGGACGAGACCGCCCGCGAGATCTCCGGACTTCTCCAGGAACTGCACAATGCGTTACTGCGTGGGAGTGTTCGCGGCGTTCTGGGGCGGTGACCGGCACATCCGCACCTCCGTGGGTGTTACGTTGAATGCCTGGTGATATGCCGCGACGCTTGAGACGGAGCCGCCCGTGTTGCAGATGGAGGTCGTGGGGGTTCGCGTTGAGATGCCCACCAACCAGCCGATCGTTCTCCTGAAGGAGACGAGTGGTGATCGGTATCTGCCGATCTGGATAGGCATGACCGAGGCGACCGCTATCGCGCTGGCCCAGGCGGAGGAGCCGCCGCCCCGGCCGCTGACCCACGACTTGTTCCGTGACGTTCTTGAGGCCTTGGGGGTGCGGTTGCGCACCGTCAACATCGTCGCGCTCCGCGATGGAATCTTCTTCGCCGACTTGGTCTTCTCCAACGGTGTGGAGGTCAGCGCCCGTCCTTCGGACTCGATCGCGCTGGCGTTGCGTACGGGTGCGACGATCTACGCGAGTGAGGACGTGATCCAGGAGGCGGGCGTGAGCATGCCCGACGACCAGGAAGACGAAGTGGAGAAGTTCCGCGAGTTCCTGGACAAAATCACACCGGAAGACTTCGGCCGGGCGGGCTGACGTGCCGGACGATTTCGGGAGATTACGCTTCACGACGCGCCGGACGGGGTCGTTGACTGACGATGGCCCCGGTCCTACGGTGCAAGGGAAACCACGGTTGTAATTCACGAACCCCCAGATCAGACCGTGGGATGAGAGAAAGCCGGAGGTCCGCAGTGGCGGTCAGCAGCGGCGAGGGTAAGTCGGCCGGCCAGCACGACCCGGTTCGGCAGGCGGCGCGCGAGCGCGCCGGCGAACAGGGTCTGCTGTTCGACGAGCAGCCGACGGCGCTGCCCCAGGGCATCGGATACCGCGGGCCCACGGCGTGCGCGGCGGCCGGGATCACCTACCGGCAGCTCGACTACTGGGCCCGGACCGAACTGGTGCTCCCGACGATAAGGGCCGCCCAGGGATCCGGGTCCCAGCGACTGTACAGCTTCCGCGACATCCTCGTCCTGAAGGTCGTCAAACGTCTTCTGGACACGGGGGTCTCCCTGCAGCAGATACGCACCGCCGTACGGCACCTGCGCGACCGCGGTGTCAACGACCTGGCCCAGATCACCTTGATGAGCGACGGCGTGAGCGTCTACGAGTGCACGAGCGCCGACGAGGTGATCGACCTGCTGCAGGGCGGTCAGGGTGTGTTCGGCATCGCGCTCGGGCGGGTCTGGCGTGAGGTCGAGGGATCGCTGGCCGAGCTTCCGGGCGAGCGCGCGGAGGCCGCTCCGGATGCGGAGGGGGACCATCCGGCGGACGAGCTGGCCCGCCGGAGGAAGGCGCGCAGGACCGGCTGAGATCATCTCGCAGGGGTGGGAGTGATGCCCGATATCGGGTAGCCGGTAGAGTGAGGTAAGGCCGACGACCTCGTGCGGGAGAGACCCCTGGCCTTCAGGGGCGCCGAAGGAGCAAACCTCCCCGGAATCTCTCAGGCACCCGTACCGCACGGACGAGGCGACTCTGAAAAGCAGGCCCGCCGGCCAGGCGGCGCCTCACCGAAGGGGAAAGCCGGGCTCGACGGCCCGGTGAAGCTCTCAGGTCCGATGACAGAGGGGGAGACCGCTTCACGACCGGCCGCGCCACCCAGGGCGCCGGGCGGTCGCCGCAGGTCTCGACCCGCCAGGAGGCCCCTGTCATGACCGATCGGTCCACGCTTCGCGATCTTTCCGCTCCGCCCTTCGCCACCCGTCATATCGGCCCCTCCGACACCGACCGCGCCCGGATGCTGGAGGCCGTCGGCTACGAGTCGGTGGCCGACCTGCTCGCCGTGGCCGTGCCCGAGGCCATCCGCACGCGCGGCCCGCTGAACCTGCCCGAGGCGGTGGGGGAGGCCGAGGCTCTGGCCGAGCTGCGCACCCTCGCCGGCCGCAACCGGGTGCTGACCCCGATGATCGGCCTCGGGTACTACGACACGATCACCCCGGGCGTCGTCCTCCGCAACGTGATGGAGAACCCCGGCTGGTACACGGCGTACACGCCCTACCAGCCGGAGATCTCGCAGGGACGGCTGGAGGCGCTGCTGAACTTCCAGACGGTCGTGTCCGACCTCACCGGCCTCGGCGTCGCCGGCGCGTCCCTGCTCGACGAGGCCACGGCCGCGGCGGAGGCGATGACGCTGGCCCGGCGGGCCAGCAAGGTCAAGACCGACGTGTTCGTGGTGGACGCCGACGCGCTGCCGCAGACCAAGGCCGTGCTGGCGACCCGCGCCGAGCCGCTCGGCATCACGCTGGTGGAGTCCGACCTCGCCGGCGAGCTGCCCGAGTGCTTCGGGGTCCTCGTGCAGTATCCGGGCGCGAGCGGCCGGGTGGCCTCCTTCCGCGCGGTCGCGGATCGGGCGCACGCCCAGGGGGCGCTGCTGGTGGCCGCGGCCGACCTGCTGGCGCTGACCCTGCTGGAGTCCCCGGGCGAGCAGGGCGCCGACATCGCCGTCGGCTCCTCCCAGCGCTTCGGCGTCCCGCTGGGCTACGGCGGCCCCCACGCGGCGTACATGGCCGTCCGCGAGGGCCTGCAGCGGCAGATGCCGGGCCGCCTCGTCGGCGTCTCGGTGGACGCCGACGGCCGTACGGCCTACCGGCTGGCCCTGCAGACCCGCGAGCAGCACATCCGGCGGGAGAAGGCCACCAGCAACATCTGCACCGCGCAGGTGCTGCTCGCCGTCATGGCGTCGATGTACGCCGTCTACCACGGCCCGGAGGGCCTGAAGAGGATCGCCCAGCGGGTGCACCGCCACGCGGCCGTCCTGGCCGCCGGGCTGCGCGAGGGCGGCGTGGAGGTCGTCCACGACGAGTTCTTCGACACCGTGCTCGCCCGCGTGCCCGGGCGGGCCGCTCAGGTCGTGGCCGCCGCGGCGGAGCGGGGCGTGAACCTGCGCCTGGCCGACGACGACCACGTCGGCGTCGCCTGCGACGAGAAGACCACCACCGATCACCTGCGGGCGGTCTGGGCGGCGTTCGGCGCGTCCGACCTCGTGGTCGAGGACCTCGACCGGGTGACCTCCGACGCGCTCCCGGCCGACCTGCAGCGCACCTCGGACTTCCTCACCCACCCGGTGTTCCGCTCCCACAGGTCCGAGACGGCCATGCTGCGCTACCTGCGGCGGCTGCAGGACAAGGACATCGCGCTCGACCGCTCGATGATCCCGCTGGGCTCCTGCACGATGAAGCTCAACGCGACCACCGAGATGGAGCCGGTCACCTGGCCGGAGTTCGCCTCGATCCACCCGTTCGCGCCGGCCGAGCAGGCCGAGGGGTACGCCGAGCTGATCGCGACGCTGGAGGGCTGGCTGGCCGAGGTCACCGGCTACGACCGGGTGTCGATCCAGCCGAACGCGGGCTCCCAGGGCGAGTTCGCCGGGCTGCTGGCGATCAGGTCCTACCACCGCTCCAGGGGCGAGGGCGGGCGCGACGTGTGCCTCATCCCGTCCTCCGCGCACGGCACCAACGCCGCCAGCGCCGTCATGGCGGGCATGCGGGTGGTCGTGGTGGCCTGCGACGCCGACGGCAACGTGGACCTGGCCGATCTCGCCGCCAAGATCGACAAGCACCGCGACGCGCTCGCCGCGATCATGGTGACCTACCCGTCCACCCACGGGGTGTACGAGGAGACGATCGTCGAGATCTGCGAGCGGGTGCACGAGGCCGGCGGGCAGGTCTACGTCGACGGCGCCAACCTCAACGCGCTGGTCGGCCTGGCCAAGCTGGGCGAGTTCGGGGCGGACGTCTCCCACCTGAACCTGCACAAGACCTTCTGCATCCCGCACGGCGGCGGCGGCCCCGGCGTCGGCCCGGTGGCGGTCAAGGCCCACCTCGCCGAGCACCTGCCGGCGCACGTGTCGGCCGCGCCGTACGGCTCGGCGGGCATCCTGCCGATCTCCTGGGCGTACGTCAGGATGATGGGCGCCGACGGGCTGCGGCAGGCCACCGAGCAGGCGATCCTGTCGGCCAACTACCTGGCCCGGCGGCTGGCGCCGCACTACCCGGTGCTGTACACCGGCAGGGACGGCCTGGTCGCCCACGAGTGCATCGTCGACCTGCGCCAGATCACCAAGGAGACCGGCGTCACCGTGGACGACGTGGCCAAGCGACTGATCGACTACGGCTTCCACGCGCCCACGATGTCGTTCCCCGTCGCCGGGACGCTCATGATCGAGCCCACCGAGAGCGAGGACCTGGCCGAGCTCGACCGCTTCGCCGACGCGATGATCGCGATCCGGGACGAGATCGCGAAGGTGGCGTCGGGGGAGTACGACAAGACCGACAACCCGCTGCGCAACGCCCCGCACACGGCCGAGTGCCTCACCGCCGACGAGTGGTCCCACCCGTACTCGCGGGCGGCGGCCGCCTACCCGGTGCCCGGCCTGCGGGACGACAAGTACTGGCCGCCGGTGCGCCGCATCGACCAGGCGTACGGCGACCGCAACCTCGTCTGCTCCTGCCCGCCCCTGGAGGCGTACGAGGACTGATCAGTTGAGTATGTCGGCCCCGCCCGGCGGCCGGTCTCGTTAAGATCGCGGTGATCGTTCCTCATCACCTGCGACCATGCGAGGCCCCCTGTATGACGGCCATCGAATCCGGGCGGCGGTCCGACCGGCTCGACCACGCGCGCCGGCTCGCCGAGAGCGGCGACCTCGACGGCGCGGCCGCGATCTTCGCGGAGCTCGCCGCGGACGAGGACGCGCCGGACCGCGGCGAGGCCGGCGAGGGCCTGTCCGTCGTGGTCGAGCGCATGGCCGAGCGGCTGCTCGAGGACGGCGAGCCCGAGCGGGCCGCCGACGTCCTGCTCGAGGCGCTGTCGGTCAGCGCGGTGGCCGACCCGGCACGCCTGCGGGTGCTGCTCGGCATGGCGCACCTGGAGATGGCGTGCGCACAGTTCGCCGGGGCCGTGGAGGACAGCCGCCAGGAGGGGGCCGACGCCGGCACCGGCGCACTCGCGATCGAACTGCTGGCCCGCACGCTGCCGCTGCGGGGCCGTGACGCCGACGCGGAGACCGTGTGGCGCTACGGCCTCGACCACCCCGACCCCGCGCTCGCCGAGCAGGTGCTGCTGCGCCTGGGCAGGGACGTGCGCCCCGCGATGGAGGCCGGCGCGGCCGGCTGAGGGCGCTCAGCCGGCGGCGGTGACCGACGGCGCACCGCTCCCGGCGAGACCCGCCTCGGCCGACGGGCGGCGGCGCATCACGTGGAGATCAAGGACACCCGGCGCCGTTACGACGCCGCCACGTGATCCCGCCGCGTGTCAGCGCTGGGAGCGGCGGCTGATGGCGTAAGCGAAGTTGACCGCGATGATCCCGCCCCAGGCGAGGAGGAGCCCCGGGCCGCCCGCGTTCGCCACCGCGATCCCGGTCAGCGGGATGCCCAGGGCCAGCGACCCCATGGCCACGCCCACAGCGCTGTCCTTCTGCTTGCCCGGGGGGCCGGGCGGCTGGTGACGCAGCTGGGCCGCCACCTCGTTGCGTATCCGTGCGGCGATCTCGACGTCCAGCTTGTCGAGGAACGAGTCGACCAGCGCGTCCTCGTACTCAGGGCCGAGGTCGCGGCGGGCCGCCATGACGGCGCGCAGGTCCTCGCGGGTCGAGGGGGCCGCCGGCGGCGGAGGGACGGGGCGCCCGGTCGCGGGCGGCGGCTGCTGCGATGTGATGTCCGTCACCGTGACATTCTTGCTCCTTCTGCCGGACGCCGCCATCCTCCGATCGGAGGGTCGCCCCCTCCTGCTCCGGTCGGACCCGCTACCGTCACCGCATGGAGATCGAGACCCCGCACGGCCGCGCCCTGGCCGAGGTGGACGAGGCGGCCGATCCCCGGCTGCTGCTGGTCCTGACCCACGGGTCCGGGGGAGGTGTGGACGCCCCCGACCTGCTCGCCGTACGGGACGCGGTGGTGGCCACTGGGGGAACCGTCGCGCGGGTGACCCAGCCGTTCCGGCTGCGCGGCGCGCGGGCGCCGGGGTCGGCGGTCAAACAGGACGAGGCGTGGCTGTCGATCGTCGCCGCGCTCCGCGAGCGCCATCCGGGCCTGCCGCTCGTCCAGGGCGGGCGGAGCAACGGCGCGCGGGTCGCCTGCCGCACCGCGCGCGCCGCCGGGGCCGAGGCGGTGGTGGCGCTCGCGTTCCCGCTCCACCCGCCGGGCAAGCCGGAACGGTCACGGGCGGAAGAACTCCGGCAGGCGGGGACCCCGGTGCTCGTGGTCAACGGGGATCGGGATCCGTTCGGCGTGCCGGACGAGAAGGACGCCGCACGTCTCGTGGTCCTCCCGGGGGAGGGACACGAGTTCAAGAAGGACCCCGCCCGGGTGGGCGAGGTGGTGGCGCGGTGGCTGCTCTCGCCCGGGTCCTGTTCCTCGGATCCGCTGTCGTGATCGGGGTCGCAGCCTCCCCGTGGCCGGCGGGGGAGGCCGTTCAGCGCTGTGGCTCCACCGTCCACGGCCAGAGCTTCTCCGGGTTGCGCACCGCCCAGATGCGGGTGATGCGGTCGCCCGGAACGTCGAACGCCGCCACCGTCACGGTGACGCCGTCGCGCTGGGCCACCAGACCGGGCTGACCGTTGACCGTACGCTCCAGGATCGTCAGGCCGGGGGCCATGGCGGCGATGGCGACGATGTAGCGGGCGATCTGCTCACCGCCCTCGATCGGGTGGAGCGCGGCGCTGACCACGCCGCCGCCGTCGGCGATCATCGTGGCGTCGGGGTCGAGGAGGCCCATGAGGGCGTCGATGTCCTTGGCCTCCCATGCCTGCTTGAAGTCCCTCACGAGCCCGGCCCGCACCGCTGGCGGAGCCGCGAGAGCCCGCGACGCGCGAATGCGACGGCGGGCGGAGGAGGCCAGCTGGCGGCATGCCGCCGGCGTACGGCCGACGATCTCGGCCACTTCGACAAAAGAATACCGGAAGACCTCGTGAAGGATGAATGAGACACGCTCGGCCGGGGTCATCGACTCGAGCACGACCAGGAAGGCCATGTTGATCGACTCGTCGAGCGTGATCCGGTCGGCCGGGTCGGCCGTGCCGCCGCCCCGCCCGTCGATCCACTCCGTGCGATCCGGCAGTGGCTCCGGGATCCACTCGCCCACGTAGCGCTCGCGCCGGACCCGTGCGGAACCGAGCAGGTCCAGGCAGATGCGGCCGGCCACCTTCGTCAGCCAGGCGCCGGGGGATGCGATGGCCTCCTGCTGCTGCCGGGACATGGCGTACCAGCGGGTGTAGGTCTCCTGCACGACATCCTCGGCGTCGGCCAGGGAGCCGAGGAGCCGGTACGCGAGATTGATCAGCTGACGCCGCTCACTCATGATCGCGCTAAGGCTCGGATCGGGCCGGCCGTGTCCCGGCTCGGATGTGGTGGTCATGGTTTCCCCGGCTTCCTTGCTCGCGTCTTCCCTCACCGGATCGACGAGACAGCGCACCGAAGTGTGAGGCCGGCGCTTCGCCTCACATTCTCGTCGGTCGCGTCGTCGGACTACCGAGGCACCGGGTCCCACGCCTCGTACACGGTGAGAAAGAGAAGGGAAACGTCGCAATGCCCACGCGCACGACGATGAAGCAAGGCAACCTCATGATCTTGCGTGTCGCGAGTACCGTGCAAACCTTGACCGTCTTCGTCCAGGCGATCACCGCGGGATTGTTGCTGTCCTCGCCCGGCAATGGCGCACTGCACAGCGCCGGCGCGTACACGGTGTTCGTCGTGACGCTGGTGCATCTGGTCGTCGCGATCCTGACCTGGCGGCCGGGCGGCGGCTCGCCCGGGCCCATCCTGTACGCGATCGGGTTCGTGGGGCTCACGCTGGCGCAGGTGGCGCTGGGCATCGCGCATGTGAAGACCCTGCACGTCCCGTTGGGCGTCCTGATGTTCGGGATGAGCGTCCTCCAGATGGTCTGGATCTGGTCCGGTCGCCGCACGGTCGCCGTGGCATGACGGTTGGGGCGTCGTCCCCGCCGCCGGCCGCTTCCGGATGAACGACCGACTCCACCCGTGAATCCTCGCTGAGATCGAGAAGGGAAAACCTCGTCATGTCCACGCCCACCTCCACACCCACTGAGCAGGACAGCCTCCGGTCGCGTCTGCCCGACCCCGCTCGGTTCTTCCCCGAGCTGGCGACGATCGCCGGAGCCATGTCCAAGGCGACCCGGAACGGTGCGATTCCCCCAGCCACCATCGGCCTGGTGCAGCTGCGCGCCGGGCAGATCGTCGGCAGCACCTACCACACGGTCCGGCAGACCGGCCTCCTCCGCAAGGCCGGGGAGACGGAGGAGCGCATCACCGCGGTGGCGTCGTGGCAGGACGCCCCCTACTTCACGGACGCGGAACGGGTCGCACTGGAGCTCGTGGAGGCCGTCCTCACCCCGAACCCGTCGGGGGAGCGCGTCCCCGACGAGTTGTTCGCGAAGGCGTCCGCCCACTATGACGACAAGGCGTTGTGGACGCTCACCATGGCGATGAGCCAGATCTGCTTCTTCATCCCCGTCGCTCTCATCGGCAAGCCGATCCCCGGGAAGGCCCCAGGGAGGAACTACAGCGGCTGACGCCCGGCAGTACGCGGGAGGCTGTCTGTCTGATCTGGGCGGCAGAGGGGGAACCTTGCGCCCGCGCGTGCCGGTCCGTATCGTTCCGATGTATCGCACCGATACATCGGAACGGCATAGATGTGTCGCAAGGGCACAGCAGCGATCCGGGGTCACGTCGGTTCCGGCGGTCACCCCGGGGCTGCGCACGGTCACCCGGGGCTGGGCACCTGGCGCAGACCGCGGGCGAGAGGGGCTGCGATGAGGCGGACCGACTACGACACGGAGCAATACCGGGACTACGCGCGTGGCCGCGCGCTCACCGAGCAGCAGTTGCAGGCATGGATGAGCGCATTCGGCGCTCTCCTGCCCGGGCGGCGTCCGCTGACCGGGTTGGACGTCGGCTCGGGGACCGGCAGGTTCACCCCCGCGCTGGCGCGGGCGTTCGGGCCGGTGACCGGTGTCGAGCCGTCGGTCCGCATGCGCGAGACGGCCCAGGCGCAGTCGCAGCATCCCGGCGTGCGATATCCGGCGGGCGCCGCCGAGGACATTCCGGTGCCGTCCGGCAGCGCCGACTACGCCGTCGTGTTGCAGGTGTGGCACCACGTCCAGGACAAGCCGCGGGCAGCCCGGGAGCTGGCGAGGGTGATCAAGCCCGACGGGCGGCTGCTACTGCGCTCCGGGTTCAGCGACCACATGCCCAGGATCTGGTGGCTGGAGTACTTCCCTCGCGGCTATGAGGTGGACGCCTCGATGTTTCAGCCGCTGCACGAGGTCATCGAGACGTTCGCGTCGGCCGGCTGGCGCGTCGCCGACTTCAGGACGGTCACCGAGCCGTCCTCGGGCACCCGCGGTGACGCGCTCGAAGGGCTGCGCCTGCGCGCACACTCGATCTTCGCCCACTTCACTCCGGACGAACTGGAGGCCGGTTTCCGCCGACTGGAGCAGGCTGTCGCCGCAGATCCCGGCGCGCCGACGCCGGCGACTCCTGTGCCCCTGCTCACCTTCGAACGGCGCCAGTGCCGCGGGGGTTGACGACCACGCGGCGATCAATGCGCCGGCCGCCGCGTGGTCCACGGGTGGGAGCAGAGGCTCCAGCCGCTCCCACTCCGCGTCGGTCACGCCTCCTCGGCCTTCCACGCCGACCACCGTGAGGGTGAAACCACGATCGCGTCGGCGAAGCCGGGAAACGGGACCCTAGGCCGCGCTGATGGCCATGTCGGTAGGGCGGTGGGGGGCGATGACACCGCCGTCGGGCAGCAGCTCGCCGGTGTCCTCGAACAGCACGACGCCGTTGCAGAGCAGGCTCCAGCCCTGCTCAGGGTGACAGGCTATCGTGCGGGCGGCTTCTCGGTCCTTCGCGTCCGCGCTGGGACAGGCCGGTTCATGAGGGCACATCGCCGGGGCTCCGTGTCTTTATCGTTCGCTCGTTTTTGTCTTCCTGGCGTCCGTGGGGTATGACGCACACCACACTGGACTACACCAGTTTGCGGCTCGGCCGCATCCGTACGACATAGTCCGTTCGGAGCATTTCCGCCGGTCGGGCAGGGGACCCGGCCGCACCCCCGAGCAGGCTCACGCACACTGATGTGACCTAGTACACAAGAATGCCCCATTGGAGGCAACGGTCCGGCCTCGACACGCCGACGGCCGGGTAACCGAGAGATCACAGATTCCGGTCGCCAGACGCGAGCGATGCGGACGGCCCGGAAATCCCCAGGTCTCAGCCGCCGAGGCCGGCGATCAGCGCGTCGAGGCCGTGCTCGAAGTCGCGCTCGCCCTCTGCGGTGCGTGCGTCGCGCACCTCGGCGTCAGGGTCGGCCCACCCCGACTGCTGGACCTCCACCGCCACGCTGCCGAACACGTAGGCCCGCAGCGCCCGGACCGCTCCGGCCGGGTCGCCCGCCCCCGCCTCGCGCAACTGCTCGGTCTGCTCCCCGATCGCGATGAGGGCCGACCCCTTCGGCGGCTTGGTCAGGGCGAGCGACAGCACGCCCGGGTGCTCAAGCAGCGCGGCACGGCTCGCGCGGGCCCAGGCGCGTGCCCTGTCCTGCCAGGTGGCGGCGGCCGCCGGATCGACCTCCACGGTCGTCACGTGCTCGGCGAGGGCGTCCATCAGCGCCTCCTTGCCTCGCGGCAGGTGGTGGTAGATGGCCATGGCCTCCACCTGGAGCGCGTCGCCGAGGCGGCGCATGGTCAGCCGGCGCAGGCCCTGGCCGTCGGCGATGTGCAGGGCGGCGTCGATGATCCGCTCGCGGGACAGGGGGACGGGTGGTCGCTTGGCAGGCACGGCGATCATGCTGCCATATGGACCCTTACTTCGTAAAGGGCGGCGCACCCTGCGGTACGAGACCCCGCGTGGAGCGCGTACGCTACCGACTGCGACGCGAGTTCGATTGCGCACCTCCGAGTGCGCGGGTTCGATACCGAAGGGGCTGACGATGGCGTTTTTCCGTCCGCGGGTGAGCCGGGAGGCGGAGGTCCGCTACCACGCGGATCTGGAGATCCGGAAGGACTTCGACCACGTGCTGGAGAAGGTCCGGGTGGCGCAGCGGCGGTTCCAGGAGGCGAAGGCTGCGGGCGTGCCGCTCCCCGAGCTCCGTGAGGCGGCTCTGGGCCTCGACGCCGCCCTGACCGAGGCGCTGCGCGCCGCGGAGGCGGGCCAGCGCGCCACGTTCGGCGTGAAGTCCTACGACAGCAGGATCGCCCGGCGCAAGGCGAAGGCCACCCCCGACGGCGCGCTGTGGACCGACGAGGTGAACCGCCTGCGCACGCTGCGCGAGGCGCACCGCCTCAGCGGCATCCCCCGGGTGCCCCGCGCCTCCAAGACGGGCGACCCCGCCCGCCTGACCCCGCGTGACGTGCGCAAGGGCCTGGCCGCCGCCGGCCACTGAGCGCACGCAGCAGTACGGCCCGCACCCCTCAGGGTGCGGGCCGTACGAATATCCGAATCAGCCGGTCTGAGTCTCAGCCGGTCTGAGTCTCAGCTGGCCCAAATTTTCAGCTGGCCCAGTCGAGCAGCGGGCGGGTGTTGCTCGGGTGGCGCAGCTTGGACAGCGACTCCTTCTCCAGCTGGCGGATCCGCTCCCGGGTCAGGCCCAGGTGCTTGCCGATCTCGTCCAGCGTGTGCGGCTTGCCGTCGGCCAGGCCGAAGCGCAGGCTCATGATCTTGGCCTCGCGCGGCGACAGGTTGCTCAGCACGCCCTTGAGCTGCTCGGCCAGCAGCTGCCGGTCGACGACCTCGGACGCCTCGGGGGAGTCGACGTCCTCGATCAGGTCGCCGATGCGGGTCTCGCCGTCCTCGCCGATGGTCGAGTCGAGGCTGATCGGCTGCCGGCTGGTGCGCAGCAGCTCCTCGATCTGGTCCGGGGTCTTGTCCAGCTCGACGGCCAGCTCCTCCGGCGTGGGCTCCCGGCCGAGCCGCTGGTGCATGTCACGCTCGACGCGCGACAGCTTCGACAGCATCTCCAGCACGTGGACCGGCAGCCGGATCGTGCGGGCCGAGTCGGCGAAGCCGCGCTGGATGGCCTGCCGGATCCACCACATGGCGTACGTCGAGAACTTGTAGCCCTTGGTGTAGTCGAACTTCTCGACGGCGCGGATCAGGCCGAGGTTGCCCTCCTGCACGACGTCGAGCAGGGCCATGCCGCGGTCGGTGTACTTCTTGGCCACCGAGACGACCAGGCGGAGGTTGGCCTCCAGCATGTGGTCCTTGGCCCGCCTGCCGTCCTCGATGACCCACTCCAGGTCCTCGCGCACGTGCGGGGGCAGGTGCTCGCCGTTCTCGAGCGCGGTCTCCAGCTTGTACTCGGCGTACAGCCCGGCCTCGATGCGCTTGGCCAGCTCCACCTCCTGGGCGGCGGTGAGCAGCGTGCGGCGGCCGATGGACTTCAGGTAGGTGTGGACCGAGTCGCCCATGACCGAGGAGGTGTCGTCGAGGTCGAGCGTCTCGCCGTCCTCCGCCTCGGCCTCGTCGGCCTGGAGCTCCTCGTCGTACGGCTCCTCGTCGGCGGCCTTGGCCGTCTTCTTCGCGGCGCTCCTGGCGGCCGGCGCGTTCTTGGCGGCCTGCGCCGCGGCCTGGGCGGCCCGGCGGGACTTCCTGGCCGGCGCCTTGGCGGGGGTCGCCTCGGTCTTCTCACCCGGCTCGTTCTCCAGGCCGTTGTCGGCGGCCAGGTTCACGCCCGCCTCGGTGAGCTCGCGCAGGATCGAGCGGCCCTCGACGGGGCTGACGCCGGCCTTCGCGAAGGCCTCGCGCAGCTCCGACAGGGAAAGACGACCCTGCGCACGGCCTCGCTCCAGGAGCAGGTCGAGCGTCGTCGGGGTCGCCTCGCGCTCGGGCGAGGCCGCCACGGCGGTCCGGGGCATGAGGACACCTCCTCCTTGCGGAGTTCATGGTCGGTTCGAGGTTCTGATGCTTGCGATCGGGGCGCGGCGTCAGGCGGCTCAGCGCACCAGTATCAATAACGCTCTCACGCCTGGTTTGTTCCCTCACCCCGCGGGGGAGGCCGTCGAACTCGCCCGGGCGGGCCGGTCAGTCGGGGATGATGCTGACGCTGACCTGCGGCACCGGCATGGGGTTGGCGTCCTGGATGCGCTCTTGCGTCCAGTAGTCGGCGACCCCGTCCGGGTCGTCCGTGAGCTCCTTCAGCACCACGTCGGGGTCGGCCTCGGGGGTGGACCGCGCTCCGGTGGGGTCGCCGTGGCCGTAATCGTCGGGGGAGACCTCGACCGAGCCCCCGTGACCGCCCGCCGCCGGGCCGAACTTGGCGGCGGGGGCGTCGCCCACCTTCGCGACGTCGTCCAGGCGGCCGGCGAAGGCGGCGGCCGTGACCGACGCTCCGCCCACGATGACGACGCCGACGAGCACGGCGGAGGCCATCGTCTTCTGGGCCGGCGTGAGGCGGATCGGTTGCATGCGGCGTCCCCTTCCCCTGCTCTTACAGACGCACGAAGGTCATCCGCGGTTCCGGTTCTTGAGTTCGACCATATCGGGTTTGCCGTTCGGCAGGAGCGGGATCTGGGACACCAGCTCCACGGCGCGCGGCGCGGCGTAGGCGGGCAGCCGCTCCTTGGCGAAGTCCCTCAGCCCGCCGAGCGTGATCTCGCCGGCGTCCCGGGGGACCACGACGGCGACCACCATCTCACCCCACTCGGGGTCGGGCCTGCCCACCACCACGACGTCGCGTACGGACGGGTGCCCGGCCAGGACCTCGGCGACCGCGCCGGCCACGACCTTGCGGCCGCCGGTGTTGATCACGTCGTCGGCCCGGCCCAGCACGGTGAGCCGCCCGTTCTCGATCGAGCCAAGGTCGGAGGTGACGAACCAGCCGCCCTCGAAGGGCCGTTCCTCGCGCAGGCGGTAACCCGAGAACAGCACCGGGCCCGCGATCCGCACCCGCCCGTCGCCGCCGACCTTGACCTCGACGCCGTCGAGCGGCACGCCGTCGTACACGCACCCGCCGCTCGTCTCGCTCGAGCCGTACGTGGTGACGATCCTGGCCCCCGCCGCGCGGGCCTCGGCCAGCAGGCCCGCGGGGGCGGCGGCCCCGCCGAGAAGGATCGTGCCGAAGGCCGCGACGTCGGCCCCCGCGTCCAGCATCCGCCGCAGCTGGGTCGGGACCAGCGAGACGTGGTCGGCGCCGCTCGCGGCGACCTCGCCGGGGGAGAAGCGCGCGTGGACGATCGGCTCGGTGCCGCACAGCAGCGACCTGACGAGCACCTGCGCGCCCGAGATGTGCGACGGCGGCAGGCAGCACAGCCAGCGGTCGCCCTCGCGGGCGCCGAGCCTGGTCAGCGAGGCGCGGGCCGAGGCGAGCAGCGCCTCGGCCGGCAGCTCCACCCCCTTCGGGACGCCGGTGGACCCGGAGGTCGCGATGATCAGCGCGGCGTCGGACGGCTCGCCGTCCGGCTCGCGCCGCACGCCGTCGGCGGTGACGACGTGGGTGGGGCGCAGTGCGGCGAGCGTCGCCTCGAGCGCCGGCCGCGGCAGGTCGGGCGACAGCGGCAGCACGGCGGGCCCGTCGCCGGTCAGGGCCTGTCGTACGGCCTCGGACAGGGCGGGCCCCGGAGGCAGGACGAGGGCGTGCACGGGCCGCTGTCCCGGGTGGTGTCTTGGACGGCTGAGCACGGTCGTAAGGTTAGTCCCGGCGCGGTGGCCGGAGGCGACCGCCTGGCTGGTGACGACGAAGGAGCGGGTGTGACGAGCGGGGTCGACTGGAAGCGGTCGGGCGAGTACGAGGACATCATCTACGAGACCGCGGAGGGGATGGCGAAGATCACGATCAACCGCCCCGAGCGGCACAACGCCTTCCGGCCCACGACCTTGTTCGAGCTCCGCGAGGCCTTCAACCGGGCCCAGGAGGACACCGAGGTCGGTGTGATCATCTTCACCGGCGCCGGGGACAAGGCGTTCTGCTCCGGGGGCGACCAGAAGATCCGCGGCGACGACGGCTACGTGGACGACAAGACCCACGGCATCGGCCGGCTCAACGTGCTGGACCTGCAGGTGCAGATCCGCCGCTGCCCCAAGCCGGTCATCGCCATGGTGGCGGGCTACGCGATCGGCGGCGGCCACGTGCTGCACGTCTGCTGCGACCTGACGATCGCCGCCGACAACGCCAGGTTCGGCCAGACCGGCCCCAAGGTGGGCTCGTTCGACGGCGGGTACGGCTCCTGGCTGCTCGCCGAGACCGTGGGCCTCAAGCGCGCCCGCGAGATCTGGTACCTGTGCCGGCAGTACGACGCCCAGACCGCGCTCCAGTGGGGCCTGGTCAACGCGGTGGTGCCGCTGGAGCGCCTGGAGGAGGAGACCGTCCAGTGGGCCCGCGAGCTGCTGGAGAAGTCGCCCCTCGCGCTTCGCATGCTGAAGGGCGCGCTCAACGCGGTGACCGACGGCGCGGCAGGCATGCAGCAGTTCGCCGGCGACGCGACGCTGATCTACTACATGAGCGAGGAGGCCCAGGAGGGCCGCGACGCGTTCAAGGAGAAGCGCAAGCCGGACTTCTCGAAGTTCCCCCGCCGCCCGTAGAGGGCCGCGTGATGACGGCGGCCTCTCCGTTTTGCCGTACGCTTGCGGCTGCGGGAACGGGAGGAGACGGGCGGGTGGACAGGAACCGGGCCGGTCTGGGCGTTCTGAATCTGGGCGTTCTGGAGGCGCGGCGGTGAACCCGGCGACCGCCCTCTCGACCGTCCTGGTCGACGAACTGGTGCGCTGCGGGGTCACCGACGTGGTGCTCGCCCCGGGCTCCCGGTCCGCGCCGCTGGCGCTCGCCGCGCACGCCGAGTCGCGGGTGCGGCTGCACGTGCGCGTCGACGAGCGGTCGGCGTCGTACCTCGCGCTCGGCCTGGCCAAGCGGTCCGAGCGGCCGGTGGCCCTGATCTGCACCTCGGGCACGGCGGCGGCCAACTTCCACCCCGCCGTGATCGAGGCGTCCGAGTCGGGCGTGCCGCTGCTCCTGCTGACCGCCGACCGGCCGCCCGAGCTGCGCGGCACCGGCGCCAACCAGACGATCGACCAGGTCAAGCTGTACGGCTCGGCCGTGCGCTGGTTCGCCGAGGTCGGGGTGCCCGAGGACCGGCCGGGCCAGGTGGCCTACTGGCGGTCGCTGGTGTGCCGGGCCTGCCAGCGGGCCGCCGGGCCGCCGGACCCCGGGCCCGTCCACCTCAACGTGGCCTTCCGCGAGCCGCTGATCCCCGACGGCGACGCGAGCTGGTGCGAGCCGCTGGACGGCGACGCCTCCGGCGCGTGGTTCCGCGCGCGGGTCGCGCCGCCCTCCGCCGCCCTGCACATCCCGCCGACCCGGCGCGGGGTGCTGGTCGTCGGCGACGGCGCCGCCAACGTGCGGCGGTACGTCGCCGCCGCGGGCATGGCGGGATGGCCCGTGCTGTCGGAGCCCAACGGCGGCGGCCGGTACGGCGACCACGCGATCTCGACCTACCACTTCCTGCTGGGCGACCAGGAGTGGGCCGACGCCCACCGGCCCGACGTCGTGGTCACCCTCGGCCGTCCCGGGCTGTCGCGCCCGCTGCTGTCGTGGCTGCGCCGGGCCGAGGAGCACATCGTGGTCGCTCCCGACCTGACCCGATGGCCCGACCCGACCCGCTCGGCGACGCAGGTGGCCCAGGCCGTGGAGATCCCGATCGCGGCCGGCGGGGACGCCTGGCTGCGCGCCTGGCGGCACGCCGACCACGTGGCCCGAGAGGCGATCGACGGGGTTCTCGACTCCTCCGGGCTGACCGAGCCGCGGCTGGCCAGGGACCTCGCCGAGGTGGTGCCCAACGGCTCGCTGCTGTTCTGCGGGTCGTCCATGCCGATCCGCGACCTCGACCAGGCCATGCGCCCCCGGCGCGGGCTGCGGCTCATGGCCAACCGGGGCGCGTCGGGCATCGACGGCCTGGTCTCCACCTCCATCGGGGCCGCGCTCGCCCACAACGGCCCGGCGTACGCGCTGATCGGCGACCTCACGCTCCTGCACGACCAGAACGGCCTGATCCTCGGCCCGCGCGAGCCCCGGCCCGACCTGTGCCTCGTGGTGGTGAACAACGACGGCGGCGGGATCTTCTCGCTGCTGCCGCAGGCCGCACTGGAGGACCCGTTCGAGCGGGTCTTCGGCACTCCCCACGGGGTGGACTTCGGCTACCTTGCCGCCGCGACCGGCCTGCCGTACGCGCTGGTCGAGGACCCGGAGGAACTGTCCAGGGCGATCAAGGGGGACGGCCTGCGCATCGTGGAGGCGCGCACCGACCGGGTGGGCAACGCGGCCGTCCACGCCGCGATGCGCGACGCCGTCCGCGCGGCGATGCGCGACTGATCGTCTCCCGGTTGATCGTCTCCTGGTCGGAGGCGGGGCAGGTCCGTCCTTCTATCGGGTTACCCGCCATGGTCCTTTCGGCGGATGCCGCACTCGCGGGGCGACGGCAGAATGGGTGCTGTTACCGCGTTGAGGAGTGAGATGCACGTCGACGAGTGGCTGCAGACCATCCCGTCCGTCTGGGTCTACGTGCTCGTGGGCGCCGTCATCGGGCTGGAGAGCCTGGGCATCCCGCTCCCGGGCGAGATCGTGCTGGTGAGCGCCGCGCTGCTGTCGTCCAGAGGGGTCGTGGACCCCGTGGTCGTCGGGCTCTGCGCGAGCGGCGGCGCGATCGTGGGGGACTCCATCGGCTACCTGATCGGCCGCAAGGGCGGACGCCCGCTGTTCGACCGGCTGGGGCGGCGCTTCCCCAAGCACTTCGGCCCCGCGCACATCGCCAAGGCGGAGCAGGTGTTCAACCGCCACGGGATGTGGGCGGTGTTCTTCGGGCGCTTCGTCGCCTTGCTGCGCATCCTCGCCGGGCCGCTCGCCGGAGCCCTGCACATGCCCTACTGGCGCTTCCTCGTCGCCAACATCCTCGGCGGCATCGCCTGGGCCGGCGGGACCACGGCCGCGGTCTACTACCTGGGCGTGGTGGCCGACAAGTGGCTGAAGGGCTTCTCCTGGGTGGGGCTGGTGGTCGCCGTCCTGGTCGGCCTGGGCACCACGGTGTGGCTCAAGCGCAAGGCCGCCAAGGCGGTGGGCGAGGAGGAGGCCGTGCCGGAGACCGTCGGCACCTCGTGACGCGCCGTCCGTTTTCCGCCAGCCTTCACGACGGCGGCACGGCCACGATAAGGGCATGGCGTTCGAGATCAGGGCCATCGCGCCCGACGTACTTGACCAGCTCAGGAAGACCGACGACGCCGGGCGGAGGCCGCGCCTGATCGTCGATGAGGAGGGCGGCAGCCCGCTGCGCTGCTGCCTGCGCCGCTCCCGGCCCGGGGAGGCCGTCCTGCTCGCGGCCTACGCGCCGCTGCGTCGCTGGGCGCTGGAGACCGGCGCCGACCCCGGGGCGTACGAGGAGGTCGGGCCGGTGTTCGTGCACGAGGAGCCGTGTGAGGGACCCTCGTCGACGACAGGGCCCGGCTATCCCGCGGCCATGGGGGGCGCGCGGCGAATCTTCCGCACCTACCGCGCCGACGGCTCCATCCTGAACGGGCACCTGGTGGAGGCGCACCAGTCGGCCGATCCCGTCGCGGCGTCGATCCTGCTGGACACCCTGTTCGAGGACCCGGAGACGGCCGTGATCCATGTGCGGGCCGTGGAGTTCGGCTGCTTCATGTTCGAGGTGCGGCGCGGTGTGTTGGACAATCCCACTACGAGCGATGCGCCGGTTCGTTGAGGTGAACGAGGCAGCGGCGGGAAAGGACGCCTAGCGTTCGGGCGACGGCCCGGCGACGAAAGGACCCCCTCCGATGGCTGACGTGGCAGGACGATGGCACACCCGGCTCGGCGAGCTGGTCGCCGAGTACGAGGTGCCCGGCGCGACCCTGGCCTTCCTGCACGAGGGGGAGGTCCACGAGTTCGCCGCCGGCGTGCTCAACGTCGCCACCGGCGTCGAGGCGACCCCCGACTCGCTCTTCCAGATCGGCTCGATCACCAAACTGTGGACGGCGACGCAGGTCATGCTGCTGGCCGAGCAGGGGCGGGTCGCCCTCGACACCCCGGTGCGGGAGATCCTGCCGGAGTTCAAGGTCGCGGATCCGGAGGTGTCCGGGACCGTCACGCTCCGGCACCTGCTGTCGCACACCTCGGGCATCGACGGCGACCTGTTCCTCGACACCGGCAGGGGCGACGACTGCCTGGAGAGGTACGTCGAGGCGTGCGCGGACCTCGCCCAGATCCACCCGCTCGGCGCCACCCACTCGTACTGCAACTCCGGCCTGTCCATCGCGGGCCGGGCGGTCGAGCGCCTGACCGGCAAGGTGTGGGACGCCGCGCTGCGCGAGCAGGTGGTCGAGCCCCTGGGCCTGACCCACACCTGGACCCTGCCGGAGGACGTCCTGCGCTTCCGCGCGGCCATGGGCCACATGGGCGGCGCGCCCGCGCCGATGTGGGGTCTGATGCGCTCGGCCGGGCCCGCCGGGCTGATCTGCGCCCGCGCCGCCGACGTCGTCGCGTTCGCCCGCGCTCACCTCGAAGGCGGCCTGCTGGCGGACCCGGCGGCGATGTGGGAGCCGCAGGTGGACGTCCCCAACCCGCACACGCTGGGCAGGCAGTGGGGGATCGGCTGGATCCTCGACGAGTGGGACGGCCACCGGGTGATCTCCCACGGCGGCAACACGATCGGCCAGGCGGCCATGCTCTGGGCGGTTCCCGACGCGGGCACGGTCGTGTGCGTGCTGGCCAACGGCGGCCATACCGGGGCGTTCCAGCACGCGGTGGCCACCGAGCTGTTCGCCGGCCTGCTCGGCCTGGCCGTCCCGCCCGTGCTCGGCCCGCCCGCCGAGCCGTACGAGACCGACGTGGAGCGGTACGCCGGGGTCTACGAGCGGGCCGGCATGCGCATCACGATGACGGCGCGCGACGGAGTGCTCGCCACGCACATGGAGGCCACCGGGGCCCTCGCCGGGGCGCAGCCGCCCATGGACGTCGACCTCGTGCCGGTGGACGACGTCACCTTCGTCGGCCGCCCGCAGGGGCAGCCCGACTGGTGGTCGGCGGTGTTCTTCCGGCTCGCCGACGGCACGCCGTACGTCCACCTCGGCGCGCGGGCCACGCCCAGGATCGGCTGAGGCGGGGATGACCGCACGGCCGCGAGCCAGCCTGCGCCGGGTCCTCGAGGACCTCGGCAGCACCGTGCTCGACGTGGCCGTCTCACCCGGTGACCTCGACGCCGAGGTCACCGGGGTGCACATCTACGACCCCCTGGACGAGCCGCTGCTGCAGGAGGGGGCTCTCGTGCTCGCCGTCGGGGTGGACTCGGCCGAGCGGATCAGGGCCCTGCTCGACGCGGCCGGCCCGGCGGCAGGCGTCGTCGTCAAGCAGCCGGTGGAGGTGGACGAGCCGCTGCGCGCGAAGGTCCTGGAGACCGGGGTCGCCGTGCTCGGCCTCACCCGCGCCGCCTCCTGGGCTCAGGTGGCGGCGCTGCTGCGGTCCCTGCTGGCCGAGCTCAGGGGCGAAGGCGATCTCGCCGAGCCCGGAGAGCCTCCGCCGGACGGCCTGTTCTCGCTGGCCAACGCCGTGTGCGCGCTGCTGGACGCGCCGGTCACCATCGAGGACCGCTCCTCGCGCGTGCTGGCCTACTCCGAGCGGCAGGAGGAGGCCGACCCCGGGCGGGTGGCGACCGTGCTCGGCCGTCAGGTGCCGGAGCGGTATCGGCGGATGCTGGAGGAAGGAGGCGTGTTCCGCCGCCTCTACCAGAGCCGCGAGCCGATCTACATCGAACTCGACGACGAGGGGATCAACCGGGCGGCGGTGGCCGTCCGCTCGGGGGACGAGATCCTCGGCTCCATCTGGGCAGCGGTGCGCGAGCCGCTGAGCGAGCAGCGGCGGCGCGCCCTCGCCGACGCCGCCAAGATCGTCGCGTTGCAGCTCCTGCGGCAGCGCGCCGGGGCCGACACCAGCAGGCGCCTGCGCGCCGACCTGCTGTCGACCGTGCTCGCCGGCGGGCGCGAGGCGGCGGAGGCGGCGGGCCGGCTGGGTGTGGCGAGCGAGCGCCTGTGCGTGCTCGCGGCCCAGCTCACCGAGGAGGCGTACGACGACGACGCCGCCCGGCTGGAGGGCGACAGGCAGCGGTTCTGCGACGCCCTCGCGCTGCACGTCGGGGCCATCCACCCCAAGGCCGCGGCCGCGCTGGTCGGCTCCGTCGCCTACGCCGTGCTGCCCCTGCTGGCCGGCGGGCAGGAGGAGACGCGGGCCGTACGCGTGGCGGAGAGCTTCCTGACCAGGGTCGGCCCCCGCCACGCGGCCAACATCGGCGTGGGGCGCCTGGCGGCCGACCTCACCGAGGTGGCCCGGTCGCGGGCCGACGCCGATCGGGCGCTGCGGGTGCTGCGGGCCAGGGGCGCCTCCGGCAAGGCGGCCGGATACACGAGCGTGCACTTCGAGGCGCTGCTGCTCCAGCTGTCCGATCTCGTCAGGGCGGAGAAGCAGGCGCCCACCGGGCCGTACGAGCGGCTGCTCGCGTACGACGCCGAGCACGGCAGCGAGCTGGTCGCCACCCTGCGGGCCTATCTGGACGCCTTCGGCGACGTCAACGCCGCCGCCGCGCGGGTCCACGTGCACGCCAACACCTTCCGCTACCGCCTCAAGCGGCTGGCCGAGATCGGCGGGCTGGACCTGGCCGACCCCGACGCGCGGCTCGGCGTCATGCTCCAGATGCGGATCTTCGGCCGATAGCACGACCCGCCGGATGGCGTCTGGGAGCGGGGGCGGGACGTGGTCCACGAGGCCGGCGGAGCCCGACGAGTTCGGCCCGGAGCGGCGATGTGCAACCGATGGTTGCACTAAGGCTGTCCTCTCGGTTAGCCTCATGTGCAACCAAACGTTGCAGGAGGCGGACGTGGAGTTCGGCACCATCGAGCGCGAAATCTACATCGAGGCGTCACCGGAGATCGTCTTCGAAGTGGTGAGCAGTCCCGGCCACCTCAGGGAGTGGTGGCCGGACGACGCCAGCTATGAGCCGGCGCCCGGGTCGGCGGGGGAGATCGTCTTCGGAGACCGCGACGCCGGCGGGGCGGTGGTGTCGTTCACCGTCGTCGACGTGCGGCCGCCGCGGACGTTCTCGTTCCGCTGGACGCACCCGGCCGGCGAGGCGGCGGCGGAGGGCAACTCGCTGCTGGTCACCTTCGACCTGACCCCCTCGGGCGGCGGGACGCTGCTCAAGATGACCGAGTCCGGCTTCCGCGAGATGGGCTGGGAGGCCGCCGTCCTGGAGCAGCAGTACCGGGAGCACGTCACCGGATGGGACTTCTACCTCCCGCGGCTGGCGTCGTACGTCGCGACGCTGCGGGTGCGGCCGTGAGCGCCGCGACGGCCGAGCACGTCGACGACGACCTCTGGTCGGCGATCGGCGACCCGACCCGGCGCCGGATGCTCGACCTGCTGCTCATCGAGGGCGACGGCACCGCCACCTCCCTGGCTCAGCGGCTCCCGGTCACCCGGCAGGCGGTGGCCAAGCACCTCGGCGTCCTCGACCGGGTCGGCCTGGTCAGGGGAACGCCGGCGGGCCGGGAGAAGCGGTATCGGGTGGACGACGCCCAGCTCGCCCGCGCGGTGGCCCAGCTGTCGTCCGTCGGGGCGGCGTGGGACGCCCGGCTGCAGCGGATCAAGCGGATCGCCGAGGCGATCCAGCGCACCCAACAGGACTGACGAGACCAAGGAGAGCCGAAGATGGCGGACATTCTGCACAGGATCGGGGTCAAGACCCGGACGCCGGAGAAGGTGTACGACGCGCTGACGACCGTCGAGGGCCTCGCCGGCTGGTGGACCGACGACACGAAGGGGAGCGGCGACGTCGGCGGCGTGCTCGAGTTCCGGTTCCCGCCCGGGGGCTTCGACATGGAGGTCGTCGAGCTGCGTCCGTCCGAGCGGGTGGCGTGGCGGGTGGCCGACGGCCCGGAGGAATGGATCGGGACGACGATCGACTGGGACCTGCGCCAGGACGGCGACTACACGATCGTGCTGTTCAAGCACCAGGGCTGGAAGGAGCCCGTGGAGTTCATGCACCACTGCAGCACCAAGTGGGCCACGTTCCTGATGAGCCTGAAGGCCCTGGTGGAGACCGGCGAGGGAGCGCCGGCGCCGCGGGACGTGCAGATCAGCGACTGGCACTGAGTGGTCGGTCAGCCGAGCGATCGGTGAAGCCGAGCCGGGCTCGCGCGTCGTTCACCGGGGCCGGGGGCGCAGCCCGTCGAGGATGAGCTGGGCGATGTGCCCGGAGCGCTCGCGGCTGGTCTCCGCGCCGGCGTGGCGGATCGCGGCGAAGGCGCCGGCGACCAGGGCCATCACCTCGTCGACGGTGAGGTCGGGACGTACGGCGCCGGCTGCGTGCGCGCGATCGAGCAGGTGCGCGACATGGCGGGTGAGATCGGCCGCGACATCCGGGGCGGCGGTGCGCAGGTCGAACTCGGCCGCCACCAGTGCGCTCTTCACCGCTACGTTCTCTGCCCCGCTGGCCATCATCGCGGTCAGCAGCGTGAACAGGGCGGCGGGGTCGCCGGTGGCGGCGAGGGCTTCCCCTTCCGCCACCAGCTGCCTGAGCTGGTCGGTCGCGACGGCGAGATAGAGCGCTTCCTTCGTCGGGAAGTGCCGGTGGACGGTGCCGGGGCCGACGCCCGCGCGGCGGGCGATCTCGTCGAGCGAGACGCCAAGCCCTTCCGTCGCGAACAGCTGCTGCGCGGTCCGCAGCACACGCTCGCGATTGCGGCGTGCGTCGGCCCGCGGCTCGCGGTCGCTTCCGGGACCTGCCGTCGGGTTCGCTGGGACTGGTCGAGGCGGCCGGCTGGACATGTCGGCATCAGCATAACCGGGGCGCCGCACCGCATAGTATGGCCCTAACCGGGGCGGCGCACCGGTTAGGGCCGGCGCCGCTCGCGACCCGACCCGCCGGCCACGAGGGAGACCACGCCGATGACCACACGCGAGGACGCGACCGCCCAGGTGAAGCAGGTGCAGGTGCAGCTGGTGCGGCGGCTGCAGGAGTGCTTCAACAGCCGGCGCTTCGACCAGGCCGCCGAGCTGCACACTCCCGGCTTCTTCAGCCATCCGCTCGGCACCCCGGGATTCGAGGCGGGCAAACAGGCCTGGCACGCGCTCGTCGCCCGGTTTCCCGGCATCCGCGTCGTCGCCCAGGACATCTTGGTGGACGGCGACAAGGCCGCCGTCCGCTCGATCGTCGAGGGAGTCACGGCCCCGGACGACGACGCGCGGCCCATGCTGTTCGAGATATTCCGCATCGAAGGCGGCCGGTTCGCGGAGATGTGGGGGGCCAGCACGGGATTCCCAGCGGCGGCGAGCCCCGAGGACGTGGCCGCCGGATGAGCCGCCGACGGCAACCACTGATCCATCCGGCACAGGTGGAAAGGCATGAGGCGACGCATCCCTGTGCCGGCGGGCGTCAGAGCGGGATCCACTCGGTGGCGACGGTGACCTCGTCCAGCAGCGACGGGACCGGCTCGACTCCGATGCCCGGACCGGTGGGCACGGTCAGATGCCCGTCCTCGAGCTCGAAGGGCGGGGTGATGTCGGTGCTGTAGTAGCGGCGGGAGCCGGAGGTGTCGCCGGGCAGGGTGAAGCCGGGCAGCGCGGCCAGCGCGACGTTGGCCGCCCGGCCGATCCCGGTCTCCAGCATGCCGCCGCACCAGACCGCGACGCCGTGGGCGCGGCACAGGTCGTGGATGCGCCGGGCCTCCAGGTAGCCGCCCACCCGCCCCGGCTTGATGTTGACGACCGAGCAGGCGCCGAGGGAGATGGCCGCCGCCGCGTGCGCGGCGGACTCGATCGACTCGTCCAGGCAGATCGGCGTGCTGATCGAGGCGGCCAGCCGGGCGTGCTGCACCATGTCGTCGTCGGCGAGCGGCTGCTCGACGAGCAGCAGCCCGAACTCGTCCAGCCGCGCCAGGTGCGGGGCGTCGGCAAGGGTGTAGGCGGCGTTCGCGTCGACCTGCAGCGGCAGCTCGGGCCCGAAACGCTCGCGCACGGCGCGTACGGGCTCCAAGTCCCAGCCGGGCTGGATCTTGAGCTTGACGCGGACGTAGCCCTCGTCCAGGTAGCCGGCGACGGCGTCGAGCAGCTCGGGGACGGAGTCCATGATGCCGACGGAGACCCCGGCGGCCACCCGGCTCCTGGTGGCGCCGAGGAAGGCGGCGAGCGACTGGCCGGTGGCACGCAGGTGGGCGTCCAGCACGGCCGTCTCCAGCGCCGCCTTGGCCATGCGGTGCCCCTTGACCGGCCGCAGCGCCTCGTTCACGGCGTACGGGCCGGGCCGCGAGGGCAGCGCGGGGATCAGGAAGCGGCGCAGCACGTCGGCCGCGCCCTCGGCGTACTCGGAGGAGTACAGCGGCTGGGACATCGCCACGCACTCGCCCCAGCCCTCGGCGTCGGGCGTGACGACGCGCAGCAGCAGCACGTCACGCCGCGTCTCGGTGCCGAAGGACGTGCGGAACGGCGCGACCAGCGGCATCGCGATCCGCCGCAGCTCGACACCGGTGATCTTCATGCCCGTGGTTTCCGCGCCCGTGGTTTCCATGCCCGTGGTTTCCATGCCCGTGGTTTCCATGCCCGTGGTCTCCATCACACTGCGCGGCCGTCGCCGCCTCTCCCTTCGTCGAGGGCGCCCCGGCGGACGACGTAGCAGGACTTGTCGTGGAATCCGGTGACCCGCGCGCCGTCGCGCAGCAGGCCGCCGAGCACTTCGCGCAGGGCCAGCCGCCAGGCCCGGGCCGCGGCCGGGTCCGTCGCGCGCAGGGTCTCGATGTCCCCGGGCACGGCGACCAGCACCGTCTCGGCGTCGATGCGGCCCCGCACGGGCCGGCCGCCGTCGTCGTCCAGGCCCGTGACCGCGTCCGGCGGGATCTCCATCCGGGACGGCTCACGCCGTACGGCGGCGAGCACGGGCGGCGAGGTCAGATTCCAGACGGCCAGCACCCGATCGGACTCGTCCCCGGCGTTGATCGCGTCGCCCATGGTGCCGTAGAAGGCCGGGAGGTACTCCTCCGGCCGCGCGCCGAGCTTGGCGAGGTTGAAGTGGGCGTTGCGGCGCACCAGCGGATCGTACGTCCAGGTGATGGTCTCCAGGCCGCGGCCGAGCGCCCACTCCCGCTGGTGCAGCTTCAGCGCGAAGCCGACGCCCCGCCCGGCGACGGTCCCGGTGATGTGGGAGTGCAGCGCCCGCCGCGGCGGGGCCGCGACGAACCCGACCGACGCGCCGACCAGCCGGTCGTCCCGATAGGCCCCCGCGACGTAGTTGCCGGCATGGGAGAGCGCTCGCAGCATCTCCACCGTGATCGGCGCACCGCCGGGATCCGGCCGCCAGATGCCGCCGAACAGGCGGCAGACCTCCTCGAAATCCTCGATGGCGTGCAGCTCGCGCAGGTGCGGCTCGCCGCGCCCGCTCATCCGCGCACCGCCTCTATCAGGCCCGCAAGCAGCGCCGCACGGCCCGGCATCTCCGCCACGACCACGTGCTCGTCGTCGGCGTGCGCGCCGCCGCCGACCGCGCCGAGCCCGTCCAGGGTGGGGCAGCCGGCCCCGGCGGTGAGGTTGCCGTCCGACGCGCCGCCGACGGCCGCGCCCGGCAGGGGAGCGAGCCCGAGGCCGGCGGCGACCCGCTGGGCGAGCGCGAACAGGCCGGCCGACGAGGCCGGTTCGAGCGGCGGGCGGTTCGGGCCGCCGAGGACCTCCAGGCGGGTGCCGGGCGTCCGGGTCGACAGCGCCCGCATCAGCGCGTCCACGCGGAGCTGGGCCGCGACGGTCGGCACGCGGACGTCCACGGCCAGGCGGGCCAGCGCGGGCACGGTGTTCATGGTGGTGCCGCCGGACAGCAGCGTGGGCGTGACCGTCGTGCCGTCCGGCATCCCGTCCGGGCCGTCCGCCATCGCGGCGACGGCGAGGATCTGGTGGGCGAGTTCCACGCCGGCGTTCGCCCCCTTGCCGGGATCGAGGCCCGCGTGGGCGGCCCGGCCGTGCACCACGACCTCGTACGCCGAGATGCCCTTGCGCGCGGTCTTCAGCGCGCCGCCCTCGGCGCTCGCCTCCAGCACGAAGGCGGCGGCGCGGCCGCGCGCCGACTCCTCGACCAGGGCGCGGGAGGACGGCGACCCGACCTCCTCGTCACCGGTGACCAGCACGCACACGCCGTCGGGGGAGGGCAGCGCGGCCAGCGCGTGGAACATCTGGACCAGCCCGGCCTTCATGTCGAACACCCCGGGCCCCCGCGCGATCCCGCCGCTGACCGACCACGGCCGCGAACGCAGAGAGCCGATCGGCCAGACCGTGTCGTGGTGGCCGAGCAGCAGCACGCGCGGCTCGCCGAAGGTCCACCGCAGGTGCGTCACCCCGTCGATGACGATCGTCTCGGGAGGCGCGCCGAGCAGGCGGCGCCCCTGGCCGGCGACGACGGCGGCGCTGCGGGCCACCGCCTCGTGGTCGGCGGAGAAGGACTCGCAGCGGACGAGCTCCTCCAGGTCCGCGAGCATCGCGGCGGGATTCACGGTGACGGTCACCGCGGCCTGCCCAGCTCGGCACGCAGCAGCCGCCGCACGTTGCCGCCGAGGATCTTCAGGATGTCGTCGCCGGGCACGCCGCGCCGCAGCAGGGCCTCGGTGACCAGGGGCAGCCCGCGTGGCCCGTCCAGCCCGGGCAGGGCGGCGCCGGGGTCGATCCCGTCGAAGCCGAAGTCCTCACAGCACGGGGGAGTGACGTCGTGCACCACCTCGCGGACGAAGTCGGGCCCAAGCCCCACGTGGTCGATGCCGGCCACGTCCGCGACGTGCTCGATGTGGTCCATCAGCCGGTCCACGGTGTGGCCGGCGGGGTCCTCGGCGAGGAAGACGGGGAAGAAGTTGACGCAGACGACCCCGCCGGTGGCGGCGACGCCGCGGATCTGGTCGTCGGTGAGGTTGCGGTGGTGGTCGCGCAGCGCGCGGGCGGACGAGTGCGTCGCCATCACCGGGCGGGTGGCCAGCTCCAGCACGTGCTCGACCCCGCGCGCGCCCAGGTGGGAGACGTCGAAGATCATGCCGAGCCGCTCCATCTCGCGTACGGCCGCCACTCCCGCGTGGGTCAGCCGGCCGCCGGTGGCGTCCTCGCCGCTGCCGTCCGCCAGCGGCGTGCGCCCCCAGTGGGCGATCGAGGCGACCCGTACGCCGAGCCGGTGCAGGGTGGGCAGCAGTTCGACGGAGGAGTCCAGGCCGGGCATGCTCTCCAGCGCCAGGACCAGGGCGATCACGCCGTCGTCGAGCGCCCGGTCGACCTGCGCGCCGTCCAGGCACAGCCGTACGGCGTCCGCGTTGCCCTCGGCCAGCGTGTGCGCGCACTCGATCATACGCAGGGTCTGGCGCAGCGCGCCCTCGGGACGGTAGCGGTCGTCCACGAAGACCGGCAGCACCTGCAGGTCCACTCCGCCGTCCCGCAACTGGGGCAGCCACCGTTCCCTGAAGAACGCCGCCCACCGGGCCGGCGGGCGTTCGGCGACCGCCATCAGCAGGTCGTTGTGCGTGTCCGCGACGACCGCGCGACGGTGCAAATGGGAGGAGAGTTCGACCGGCACCCCGCTGACGCTACGACAGGGAGGGAGAGGGGGGATTCGTCCGGTCGCACCAAAGAGCGGCACGGCGTTCGTCCGCTTCTACAAAGGCGTTACATTACTTTGTAAAGGCGGCCTGCTGAATAAGCTGACCTCGTGGCAGCGCCGTACCGGACGATCAGGGGCATCGTCGAGCACGAGACCGAGATCCGCCGTTCGCGCTTCGTCTGCGCGCTCGCCCCTGCGGCGACGGAGGAGGCCGCTCGGGAGTTCGTCGCCGAGCGCAGGCGGCTCTACGCCGACGCGACCCACAACTGCTCGGCGTACGTCGTCGGCGAGAGCGTGCGCAGGGCGGACGACGACGGGGAGCCCGGCGGCACGGCCGGCACGCCGATGCTGGAGATGCTCACCCGACGCGGCTTCGCCGACGTGGTCGCCGTCGTCACCCGTTACTTCGGCGGGGTGCTGCTGGGCGCGGGCGGCCTCGCGCGGGCGTACGGCGGCGCGGTGGGCGAGACGCTCGACCGGGCGGAGGTGGTCGAGATGGTCCCCGCCGCGGTCGTGACCGTGTCGGTCGGCCACGCCCAGGCGGGGAGGCTGGAAAGCGACCTGCGCGCCTCGCCGTACGCGCTGCGCGGTGTGGACTACGGCGCACGGGTCGCCTTCGAGGTGGCGGTGGCCGAGGACCGGCTGCCCGTCTTCGAGGAGTGGATCGCGGCGGTCACCGCCGGCCGGGCCGTGACCGCGCTCGGCGGCACTCTCCACCTCGCCCGCTGAGACGAGGAGACGCGCGTCATCCCTCCCGCGTCATCCCCCCGCGTCATCCCTCCCGCGTCATCCCTCCAGGGCGTACCGCATCACGCGGAGCTTGGCCTGCGCCTCGGCGAGCTCGGCGGCGGGGTCCGACCCGGCCATGATGCCGCAGCCGGCGAACAGCCGGGCGCGCCTGCCCGAGACGTACGCGCAGCGCAGCGCGATGCCCCACTCGCCGTCGCCGCGCGAGTCGATCCAGCCGACCGGCCCGGCGTAGCCCGCGCGGTCCATGCCCTCCAGCTCGCGGATGACGCCGAGCGCGGCGCCGGTGGGCGTCCCGCCGACGGCGGCCGTGGGATGCATGGCCGCCACCACGTCGAGCACCGACGCGCCGTCGGACAGCCGCCCGGTGACCCGGCTGGCCAGATGCTGCACGTTGGGCAGCACCAGGAGCTCGGGCTCGTCGGGGACGTCCAGCGCCGAGCAGAGGGGGGCGAGGGCCTCCCGGACCGAGGCGACCGCGCAGGCGTGCTCGTGACGGTCCTTCTCCGAGGCGTACAGCGCGGCGGCGCGGGCGGCGTCGTCGGCCGGACCGCCGCCCCGCGCCGTGGTGCCCGCGAGCACCAGCGACTCCACCGCCTGGCCGGTGTGCCGCACCAGCAGCTCCGGCGTCGCGCCGACCAGTCCGTCGACGGAGAACGTGTAGCACTCGGGGTAGCGCTCGGCCAGCCGTCCCAGCAGCACGCGGGGATCGATGTCCCGCTCGGCGACCGCCGTCAGGTCGCGGGCGAGCACGACCTTGTCCAGCATGCCGTCCTTGATCCGCCGTACGGCCCGCGCGACCCGGTGCTCCCACTGGGGCGCCGTCAGCGAGCCGTCGGCGTACCGGATGCGGCCCGGCTCCCTGGGCTGGGTGACCAGGTCGAAGGCGCTGTCGCCGATCGTGGTGAGCCAGGCGTGACCGTCCCGGCGGGCGAGCACGACGCGGGGGACGACCAGCACGGTCCCCTGGGCGTCGCCGTCGAAGGTGAAGGAGCCGAAGGCGACCGGACCCGAGCCCGGCACGCCGACCTCGTCCTCGATGAGAGCACCGGCGAACAGCGAGGAGAGCCAGCCGCGCGCCCAGTCGAACCGGCCGGGGCCGGGCGGCACCGCCGCCCGCGCCGCCTCCCCCCAGCCCACGAGTCCCTCACCGTGTCTGATCCAGGCGTACGGCGCGGCGTCGGGCAGACGCGCCAGCAGATCGTCAGGGTCGCTCACCGCGACCGTGCGAACCACGAGGGGCCGGATAAGAGCGACACTCACCCGACTCACTCTACGCAGGATCTGAACATGTTCGACAAGAGACCCCCCTTGCGGTCCCAGGGTCCCTCTGTCAAGCCGCGATAGGAACTTGGTCATGGAAGGCTCGCCTTCCCTGGTGGCGATAGAGCGCACCTCCACGCGATCCCTACCTTTGATCTCCCGGAGGTGCCCATGATCAAGAAGATCACGCCGGTCCTGGCCACGGCCGTCCTGCTCGTGCCGACCGGCGCCCACGCCCGTACGACGCCCGCCGTGATGGCGGCGCTGGGCGACTCGATCAGCGCGGGGTTCAACGCCTGCGGCTGGTACGTCGCCTGCACGTCCCGCTCGTGGTCCGCGGGCGACTCACCGTCGGTGAACAGCCACTACCTGCGCCTGCTCGCCATGGGGAACGCTATCAAGGGGCACAACCTGAACTTCGCCGTCCCCGGGGCGACCAGCGCCGACCTGGCCGGGCAGGCGCGGCGGGCCGTCCAGGCCGGGGCCGGCTACGTCACCGTCCTGATCGGGGCGCAGGACGCCTGCGTGGGGTCCGAGAAGGAGATGACCCCCGTGGGAACGTTCCGGCGCAACATCGACGCGGCCTTCGACGTGCTGCGGCCCACCGGCGCGCGGGTCTACGTCGCGAGCATTCCGGACGTCAAGCGCCTGTGGCGGGCCGGCAAGGACAACGGGTGGGCCCGCGTCTTCTGGGGGATCGGCCACATCTGCCAGTCGATGCTGGCCAACCCGAAGTCCACCGCGAAGAAGGACGAGGCCAGGCGCGACCGGGTGCGCGAGCGGGTGATGGACTACAACGAGCAGCTCAGGCAGGCATGCGAGAGCTACGGCCTGGCCTGCCGCTACGACGGGGGCGCGGTCTTCTCCTACCCCTTCACCCTGAAGCAGGTGAGCGCGTGGGACTACTTCCACCCCAACGCCGACGGGCAGAAGGCCCTTGCCAAGATCACATTTGACGCGGGCTTCTTCTCCGACGTCGAGCCTTGATCACGCTTGTTCCACCCGCGCCTGCTTCAGCCCGCGCGGCGCAGGCGGCCGAGGGTCTGCTCCAGCTCCTCCTGCAGCACGCGGCCCGCGGCGTCGGCGTCACCGCGCTCGACGGCGCCGACGAACGCCGCGTGGGTGTCGTCTCCCGGGTTCGGGTCGCCCGCCCGCAGGTCGAGCAGGTCCACCAGGGCGATCAGGCCCTCGCGCAGCCGGGGGACGAACTCGGCGAACAGGTCGGTCAGCACCGGGTTGTGCGCGGCCGCGACGACGGCCGCGTGCAGGGCGATGTCGGCGTCGACGAAGGCGGCGTCGCCGTCCCGGGCGGCGGCCCGCCGGGCCTCCAGCGCCGCGTGCAGTGCCGTCACGTCCTCGGGCGTACGGCGCCGCGCCGCCAGCCGGGCGGCCTGCACCTCGACCAGCATGCGCACCTCGTAGACGTCGGCCACGGCGGCACGACGCAGGCGGGCCGTCCAGTCCTCGGCGGGACTCGTGGCGATGACGAAGACCCCGGCGCCCTGCCGTGCCTGGACCAGCCCGGCACCGGCCAGCGCGCGCAGGGCCTCGCGGACGGTGGAGCGGCCCACGCCCAGGGTCGCGGCCAGGGTCGTCTCGCCGGGCAGGCGGGTGCCGACCGGCCAGCGGCCCTCCACGATCTGTGCGCGCAGGCTCTCGACGGCCTGGTCGACGAGGGGGCTGCGGTGGAGCGCGCCGAGCGCCATCGCGGTTCACCTCTCAGGTTGTCTGAGGAGTTGTTCAGTGGTTAGTCTAGCCGCCATGTCGTCGCATCGGTCCCTCGGCCGTCTGTCCGGCCTGCTTCTCGGCCGCCGCGGCGGGGTTTGATCCGATGACCGGCGCCCCGCCGCGGGGTGCCGTGCCGCCGGTCGCCGCCAGACCGACCGAAGGATCACCGTCATGACAACCGTCTCCACCGCTTTCCCCACGCTCGGCACCCCTTTCCCCACGCTTCGCACGCCGGACGGCCCGGTGCCCGCGGACGCCCCCGCCTGGAATCCCCAGCGGGGCAGCGCCATGCCCCACCACCGCTACCGGCCCGCCCACGAGCGGGTCGAGATCCCCGAGATCCCGCGCGCCTGGCCGGGGCGCAGGATCGAGCGGGCCCCCCTGTGGGTGCCCGTGGACCTGCGCGACGGCAACCAGGCGCTGGCCGAGCCGATGGACACGCCGCGCAAGCGCCGCATGTTCGACCTCCTCGTCGCGATGGGGTTCAAGGAGATCGAGGTCGGCTACCCGTCGTCGAGCCGGACCGACTTCGACTTCGTCCGTCACCTGGCCGAAAGCGGCGCGGTGCCGGACGACGTGACCCCCGTGGTGTTCACGGCGGCCCGTCGCGACCTCATCGAGCAGACCTTCGCCTCCATCGAGGGCATGCCGCGCGCGGTGGTGCACCTGTACACCGCGACCGCGCCGGTCTGGCGTGACGTCGTGCTCGGACAGGACCGGGCCGGCCTGCACGCGCTCATCCGGGAGGCCGCCGGGCACATCGCGCGGCTCGCCGACGCCATGCCGGGGACGGCGGTGCGGTTCGAGTTCTCCCCTGAGGTCTTCAACTGCACCGAGCCCGACTTCGTCCTGGAGGTCTGCAACGGGCTCACCCATCTGTGGGACGCCTCGCCCGACCGGCCGGTGATCCACAACCTGCCCGCCACCGTCGAGATCGCCACGCCCAACCTGTACGCCGACCAGATCGAGTACATGCACCGCCACCTCGAACGGCGTGACGCGGTCATCCTCTCGGTCCATCCGCACAACGACAGGGGCACGGGGGTGGCCTGCGCGGAGCTCGCCGTACTGGCCGGGGCGCAGCGCGTGGAAGGCTGCCTGTTCGGCAACGGCGAGCGCACCGGGAACGTCGACCTCGTCACCCTGGCGCTCAACCTGTACGCGCAGGGCGTCGACCCGATGGTGGACTTCTCCGACATCGACGTCATCCGGCGGACCGTCGAGGAGTGCAACCGCCTCCCGGTCCACGTGCGGCATCCGTACGGGGGAGACCTGGTCTACACGGCCTTCTCCGGGACCCACCAGGACGCGATCAGCAAGGGTCTCGCCCACCACGAGCGCGCGGCGGCCGAGCGGGGCGTGCCGGTGGGGGAGGCGCCCTGGTCGGTGCCCTACCTGCCGATCGACCCGGCCGACGTCGGCCGCACGTACGAGGCGGTCATCCGGGTCAACAGCCAGTCGGGCAAGGGCGGCATCGCCCACCTCCTGCAGGCGCACCACGGGCTCGACCTGCCGAAGGCGCTGCGCGCCGAGTTCTCCCGCGTCGTCCAGGACGCGACGGACCGCAGCGGGCGGGAGGCCACGCCGAAGGACCTGCTCCGGCTGTTCCGCGCCGCGTACATGGCGGAGGACGGGCCGGTCACGCTGTCGTCCTGGACGCCGTCGCCGACCGCCGGCGGCGAGGGCTTCCACTGCCTGGTCCGGCGGGACGGGCGCGAAAGCGAGGGGACCGGAGCCGAGCCGGCGGCGGCCCTCGCCGCCGCGCTGGAGGCGTCCGGGATCGCGGTGGAGGTGCTCTGGCAGGGCGGGCATCCGGCGGAGGCCGGCGCCGTCGCCTACGCCCGGTGCCGCGTCGGCGGCACTCCCGTCTGGGGGGCGGGCGAGGACGCCGACGCCGTGACGGCGTCGGCCCGGGCGGTGCTCGCCGCCGTCAACCGCGCCCTGGCGATGTGATCGGCTGGACTCTCCCACTGTGGGAGGACTGACGCTACTTCCGGCGATCAGGGATGGGGGCGGCGTGACCGCCCGCCGCGCCGGCATGAGGAGAGCGAGCATGGCCATCGTGAAGGACATCGAGGCCCGCGGTATGCGGCACTGCGAGACGACGGCGCTGGGAGTGCTGTTGCGGCACGAGGGACTCGATCTGTCCGAGCCCATGCTGTTCGGGCTGGGCTCGGGCCTGTCCTTCGTCTATTGGGACAGCAAGGGCATGCCGTTCCCCTTTCTCGGAGGCCGCGTCAAGCCTTTCGCCCTCACCAGGAACCTGGCCGCCAGGCTTGGGCTGACGTTGACGACCGAGGAGACCACCTCAGCGCGCAAGGCGTGGGAGAACGTGGCCGCCCCCATCGACGCCGGCCGGCCGGTCGGCGTCCAGCTCGACTGCTACCACCTGGACTATTTCCGCTCCAAGGTGCACTTCGGCGGTCACGTCGTCGCCGTGTACGGCTACGACGAGCACGACGTCTACCTGGTGGACACCGACCAGCAGGGAGGAGCGGTGCGCACCAGCCGGGGCAGCCTCGCCGCGGCACGGGCCGAACGCGGCCCGATGACCGCCAGGAACCGCTCCTTCACCGTCACCCTGCCGGCTCACCCGCTGTCCTGGCAGGACCAGATCATCCCCGCGATCAGGGACTGCGCCGACGCCTTCCTCGCCGCTCCCATCGCGAACCTGGGCCATCGCGGCATCGAGAAGGCCGGAAAACAGGTGCCCGGATGGCTGCGACGCGCCGGCGACCTGCGGCAGGACCTGCCGCAGGCCGCCCTCCTCATGGAGAAGGGCGGCACCGGCGGCGCCCTGTTCCGCGCCCTCTACCGCGACTTCCTCGACGAGTGCACCCAGCTCGTCGACGACGACGGCCTCCGCGCCGGTCACCGGCTGTACGCCGAGGCCGCCGTCCTGTGGACGAAGGTGTCCACCCTGATCGCGGAGGCGGGGGAGAGCGGCGACGCGGGATGCCTCGAGCAGGCCGGGGCCATCCTGCACGATCTCTCGCGCGTGGAGAAGGAGGCCATGCAGGTGCTGCGCCGGTTGCCCGCGGACTGAGCCACGTTCGGGTCGTCCCGGCACCCCACGGCGGCGCGCGCCCGCCCGGCCGCCGAGGCGCCGGCGATCAGGCGGGCAGGTCGGTCACCCGGGCGGCGACCGGGCCGAACAGGTCGCCGATCGTGGTCAGGGCGGCGGCATGCGGGGCCTGCGCCGTCCGGGCCCGCCAGCGGCCGGGTCGCGCACGCCTCAGCGGCGACGGTGGGCGACGGTGGGCCGGTAGCCGTGGTCTCCACCGAGCCCAGGCCCGCGGCGGCGGCGACCCGCTCCAGCGGCTCGTCGGTGCTCTCCAGCAGCCGCCGCGTGGCCTCCGTCCGCGCCGCCTCGACGTACGCGGCCGGGGTTCGCCGGCCACCGCCAGCGCCGGCCGCTCGCCGTGGTCCTCCGTGACCAGGGTGAGCGCGAGATCCATGCACGCGCTGATCCCCGCGCCCGTCCACACCTCCGGACATCCGGGGGCGTGTCCGCCCTGCGCGCCGGCGCCGCCCCCGGCCCTGTGCCGGCGAGGCGGGCGGACGTCCATGGGCGCCGCTCTAGCCCTCGCGGGAGCGGTGCGCGCGGACCTTCTGACGGTTGCCGCACCGCTCCATCGAGCACCATCGCCTGCTGCCCGGGCGTGAGGTGTCGACGAAGATGAGCGCGCAGTTGTCCCCCGCGCACTCCCGCACGCGGTCCGCCAGCGGGCCGGTGAACAGCTCGATCGCGTCCCTCGCCACGGTCGCGACCACCTGGCCACCGGTCGCGGGGACTGCCCAGGACCGCAGCCCGTCCGCCGTCATCACGGGCGTCAACGGCGGCGCCGAGGCCGCCCGGTTGACCGCGTCCACGTCCGCCTGCCGCGGCGTGCGTCCGTGGACCCGGTCGCCGGCCAGCCCCCACAGGGCGGTGCGCAGGGCCTTCGCGCGGGCGAGTTCGCCGGCCGTCGTGTCCACTTCCGCCAGGCCGAGGCGGGACACGGCGGCCCAGCGGGCGAGGTCGGCCGGCTCGTGCAGTGTCTCGTAGTGGGCGTAGACCCCCACGCCGCCGCTCACCAGGAACTCCAGGCAGAGGGCGCCCGGGTCGAAGCGGAAGGAGACGCCGTGGCGTGGATGTAGCGTCAGGCTCATGTAACCACTATAAAAGGTTACATGACTCTCGAATGGAAGCTCGTCATCGACTGTGCCGACCCGCATGCGCAGGCGGCGTTCTGGGCGCAGGCCCTGGGTTACGAGGTGGAGGACAACAGCGCGCTGGTCGGCCGGCTCCTGGCCGCCGGCGTCGTGGGGGAGGAGGCGGTGACCCCCGACCGCACGGCCTTCCTGACGCTGCGGGCCGTACGGCACCCGGACGACCCGGTCGATCCGGACACCGGCACCGGTCGCGGCCGCCGGATCCTCTTCCAGGCGGTCCCCGAGCCGAAGCCCGGCAAGAACCGCCTGCACATCGACCTGCACGCGGGCCCCGAGCGCAGGGACGCCGAGGTGGACCGGCTCAAGGCGCTCGGCGCCACCGTGCTGCGCACGGTCCGGGAGCCGGGGACTCACCACGTGACCATGGCCGATCCCGAGGGCAACGAGTTCGACGTGCAGTGAGCCTCTACAGCCAGCCGTTGTGGCGGGCCAGGCGGGCGGCCTCGATCCGGTTCCTGGTGCCGGTCTTGCCGATGGCCGACGACAGGTAGTTGCGCACGGTGCTCTCCGACAGGTGGAGGCGGGCCGAGATGTCGGAGATCGTCGAGCCGTCGGCCGCCGCGGCGAGGACGTCCCGCTCCCGGTCGGTCAGCGGGCTCGGGCCGGTGCTGAGCGCGGCCGCCGCGAGTGCGGGGTCGATGACCCGCTCGCCGCGCAGCACGCGCCGGACGGCGTCGGCGAGATCCTCGACCGGGCCGTCCTTGACCAGGAACCCGCGCGCCCCGGCTTCCATGGCGCGGCGCAGGTAGCCGGGCCGCCCGAACGTCGTGAGGATGAGCACGGCGCAGCCGGGCAGGCGCTCGCGCAGGTCGGCGGCGGTCTCCAGCCCGCCGCGGCCCGGCATCTCGATGTCGAGCAGGGCCACGTCGGGCCGGGTGCGCAGGGCGGTGTCCACCACCTCGTCGCCGTGGCCGACCTGGGCGACGACCTCGATGTCCTCCTCCAGGCCGAGGAGCAGGGCCAGCGCGCCGCGCATCATGCCCTGGTCCTCGGCCAGCAGCACCTTGATCACTGACCGTCCTCCCTCGCGTACGGCACGGCCACCCGGAGCAGGAAGCCTCCGTCCGGCGGCGCCGTCGTCTCCACGGAGCCGGCCGCGGCCCTCACCCGCTCGCGCAGGCCGACCAGCCCGTTGCCCTGGCCATGGGCCTTCTTCGGCGGGCCGTCGTCACGGATCTCCAGCACCAGAAACCCGCCGTCCTCGCGCAGGCCGATCGCGCAGGCCGACGCGCGGCTGTGCCGTACGACGTTGGTCACGCCCTCGCGCACGGCCCAGCCGAGCAGCGCGTCGGTCTCGGGATCGGGCCGCACGGAGGGGGTGCGGATCGTGGCCTCGATGCCGGCGTCGGCGAGCGCGGCGCGGGCGGAGTCGAGCTCGGCGGCGAGCCCCCTGCCGCGGTAGCCGGTGACGGCGGCCCGCACCTCGGTCAGCGCCTGCCGCCCGATCTGCTCGATGTCGGCCGCCTGCCCGGCGGCCGCGTCCGCGTCCACCCGCGACAGCCGGCGTACGGCCTCGGCCTTGACGACCATGACCGAGAGGGTGTGCCCGAGCAGGTCGTGCAGGTCGCGGGAGAAGCGCAGCCGCTCTTCGGTCACCGCGGCCCGGGCGAGCTCCTCGCGGGTGGCCTTGAGCTCGTGGATGGCCTCCCAGAGCCGGATGATGATCGCGGGAATCAGGCCCGCGGTGAACGTGCCCCAGGCCAGCGAGAAGATGCCGGTGAGGCTGGCGCCGGCCCCTATGGCCACGGCCAGAGCGGCGGCGCACTCGGCGAACAGCGCCACAGGCAAGACCTTGCCGCGCACGGTGGTCCCGGTGGCGACGGCCAGCATGATGACCAGGTAGAGCCAGTTGTGCCGGAACCCGGCGGCGGACGCCACGGCCACCACCGCGAGCAGTCCGAGGGCCGGCAGGGCGCGCCGCCGGTCGGCGAAGGCGAAGTGCGTGGTGACCACGTAGAGCCCGGCGGCGGCCAGCGCGGCCGGCCAGGCCAGCCAGAGGGGATGGGACCGGCCGTGCACGATGTCCCACATGGGCGCCGCCGTCGCGGCCACCCACATGTACATGCCCTTGGCGTCCGGGCCGCGCTCGCCCTCCCGCAGCGGGTCGAGCCAGGTGTCGCGTTCTGTCGTCATCGGGAACGTCACATTAGCGGTCAGGCCCGGCGGCCCGCGCGGCGGTAGCCGTACACCGCGTAGACGCCGAAGACGAGCAGCCAGGCCGACAGGAGCACGACCTGACGGAGGGTGGGGACGTCGCCGAACGCGATCCGCCAGGACAGGCCCGCGTAGCTGTTCGACGGGGTCCACTCGGCGATCGCCCGCAGCCAGGACGGGAATTTCTCGACCGGCACCCACAGGCCGCCGAGGATGGCCAGCGTCAGCATGGTCGCGATGTTGGCCATCGCCGCCGACTGGCCCGACAGGCGGTAGCCGTTGCCGAGGCCGAGCAGGGAGAAGGGCACGGTGCCCGCCCACAGGAGCGCGACGATGGCCAGCCACCGCTGCGGGGGGAGCGTGACGTGGTTGACCAGCACGCCGGCCAGCAGCACGGCCGCGATGCTCGGCACGACGGCGACCGCTCCGGTGACGACCTTGCCTGCGACGACCTGGGCCGGGGTCAGCGGGGTGAGCCGCAGCTGCCGCAGCCACCCCGCCGCGCGGTCCTCGGCGATGCCGCTGCCGTTGTTGAACGCGCCGCCGAGCGCGCCGTACGCCGCCATGCTGACCATCGTGTAGATCGCGGCGTCGTGCCGGTCGCCGGGGGCCAGGCCGAGGTTGGTGAAGACGAGGTACATGACGACCGGCATCACGATCCCGAAGATCACGTAACCGCCGTCGCGCATGGACCTGATCAGTTCGAGCCGTACGTATCCCCGCATCACGCGCTCTCCTTTCCGGTGGTCAGCGCGACGAAGGCGTCCTCCAGGTCGGCGGGGACGACCTCCAGGCCGCGTACGGCGCCCGCGCGGGCGAGGGCCATGACGGTGGCGTCGGAGTCGCCGCTGCGCAGGTGGACCCGGCCGCCCCTGACCTCCATGTGGCGCACGCCCGGCAGGGTCGCCAGCCAGGAGGACTCGCCGTCGGCGGTCACGCTCACCGTGGTCAGCGCCGCCGCCCGCTTGATCTCCGCGCTGGTGCCGTCGGCGATCACCCGGCCCTGGCCGAGCACGACGACGCGGTCGGCGTGCTCGTCGGCCTCGTCCAGGTAGTGGGTGCTGAACAGGATGGTCTTGCCCTGGCTGGCCAGGCCGCGCATGCCGTCCCAGAACTCGCGCCGGGCCTCCACGTCCAGCGCGGCGGTGGGCTCGTCCAAGACGATCAGGCCGGGGTCGCCGCACAGTGCCATGGCGAACCGCACGCGCTGGGCCTGCCCGCCCGACAGCCGGTCCACCCGGCGGTCGCGCAGGTCCGCGATCCGGGCGAGCGTGAGCACCCGGTCGAGGGGGAGGGGAGCGGCGTAGGTCCCGGACACGAAGGTCAGCAACTCACGGACCGTGACCCGGGGGATCAGGCCGCCCTCCTGGGGCATCGCGCCCACCAGGCCCTGCCGTACGGCCTGCTCGGGGTCGAGCCCGAACAGCGCGGCCCGCCCCGAGTCGGGCGGCAGCAGCCCGAGCAGCAGCGCGATGGTGGTCGACTTGCCCGCGCCGTTGGGGCCGAGGAGGGCCACGGTCTGGCCGCGGGGGATGGCGAGCGTGAGCCCGTCCACGGCCCGTACGGGGCCGAAGCGCTTGGTCGCCGAGGTCAGGGACACGGCGTCGGGCGGTCGCATGGTCATGGCGACGACGGTAGGCGGGCGCCGTCGTCCCAGGTAGAGAGATCGATACGGCCCTGGGCGGGACAAATGTCCCACCCAGGGAATCTACAAAGTAAAGGCGTCGGCTTATTACACGATCTCAGCGAAAAGGGCAGCCAGATCACCGGGGCGGGAGAACATCGGCCAGTGACCGGTGGGCAACTCCCGCAGCTCCCACTCCGGCCCGCCCAGGGGCGCGAACGTCGGGTGCCCGGTCGCGATCAGCTCCTTGACCTGCGTGAGCGGGAAGGAGCAGCTCACCAGCGTCTTCGGCAGCGCGGCGAACGCGGCGGCGTCGTCGCCCAGCGCGAGGGTCTGCGTGATCGTGCCGAGCGGCTGGTCGGTGGCCCGGGCGGCCATCGGCGCACGCTCGCGCTCGCCCAGCCCCTCCAGACTCGCGCCCGACTCCTGCAGTTCGTCCCAGGAGGGCATGGGGTAGCGCCAGCCGTCCACGACACGCTTGCCGACGAACTCCCGCCCGGTGAGGTCGATCTGGGCCATGCCGTCCGGCACCGGGCCGCTCTCGACGTACACGACCCGGCTCACGCGGCCGGCCGCGCGGGCGGCGGCCCCGGTGACCGCGGCGCCGCTGCCGCTGTGGCCGACGAGCACCACATCGTGCAGGTCCTCGACCTCGACGAGGCCGGTGATGTCGCGGATGTGGGTGTCGAGGTCGATCTCGGGGGAGGCGAGGTGCGCGCGGTCGGCGAGGCCGGTGAGGGTCAGCGGGTGGGCCTCGTGCCCCATGCCGCGAAGGGCGGCGGTCACGTCCCGCCACGCCCACGCGCCGAGCCAGAAACCAGGAACGAGTACGTATGTCGTCATGCGTCGACGCTAGAGCCGAATCAGGGCAGAATCGGTCCTGTTATGTCGACCAATCGCGTTCTCGCCTTCCTGGAGCTGCTGCAGGCCAGGCCCGGGCTCACCGGCCCCGAGCTGGCCGAGCGCCTGGAGGTGGACGTGCGGAGCGTGCGCCGCTACGTGCGCAGGCTGGAGGACCTCGGCATTCCGGTGCAGGCCGAGCGGGGACGCTACGGCGGCTACCGGCTGATGCCCGGCTACCGGCTGCCGCCGCTCATGCTGACCGGCGACGAGGCCGCCGCCGTGGTGCTCGGGCTGCTCGCGGGCCGCCGCGCGGGCCTGACTGTGGGCGAGGGGGCGGCCGAGAGCGCGCTCGCGAAGATCCAGCGGGTGCTGCCCGACGCCCTGCGCGACCGGGTCGGCGCCGTCGAGGACATGGTCGGCCTGACCGGCCGCTCGGCCGCGACCTCCCGGCCGAGCGGCGCCACGCTGCTGACGCTCGCCGACGCGGCCCGCCGTCGTCTCCGCGTACGGCTGGCCTACCGGTCCTACCGCGGACAGGACAGCGAGCGGACGGTCGATCCCTACGGGCTGGTCTTCCACTCGGGCCGCTGGTATCTGACCGGCCACGACCACCGCAGGGGCGAGGTGCGGACGTTCCGGCTCGACCGGATCGGCCGGGCGGAGACGACGGGGGAGGGGTTTCCCGCCCCGGGGGAGTTCGACGCCGTCGCCCACGTCATGAAGTCGCTGGCCTCCGTGCCGTACCGGTATGAGGTCGAGGTGGTGCTGGCCACGACGATGGAGGAGGCCCGGCGCCGGATCCCGCCGACGGTGGCCGCGCTCGCTCCCGTGGACGGCGGCGTCCGGATGACCGGCCGCGCGGAGCGGCTGGACGGCATGGCGCAGGTGCTGGCCGGCCTCGGCGTGCCGTTCACCGTGGTCGACCCGCCCGAACTGCGCGAGGAGGTGCGGGCGCTCGCCCGCCGCCTGCAGGAGTGGGCCGGTCAGGCCCCGAGGCGCTGACCGCCGATGACGGCGAGCAGGCGCAGCTTGTCGTGGCTCTCGCTGCCAGGCGTGGCCGTGTAGACGAGCAGCGACTGCGACTGGTCCGGGTCGAGCAGCGTCTGGCACTGCAGTTCCAGCACGCCGAGCTCCGGGTGCAGCAGCCGCTTGGTGTCCGGGTGCCCGAGACCGACCTCGTGCCTGTCCCAGATTGCGGCGAACTCGGCGCTGCGGGCGAGGAGGTCGCGGGTGAGAGCGGCGGCGCGGGAGCGGGGCCCCTCGCGCGTGGCGGCCTCCCGGAGCAGGGCGGTGAACACGCGTCCGTACAGGGGATGGTCGTCCTCCACGTAGCGGCGCCGCTCGGCGGGGTCGGTGAACCACCGGTAGAAGACGCTGCGCGCCATCCCGCTGAAGACGGTCTGGTCGCCGAACAGGGCGACGGCGGCCGGGGTCTGCCGGAGCGTCTCGCCGAGTGCGGTCGTGACCAGGGCGGGAGTGTCGCAAAGCCGGTCGAGCACGCGCATGATCCCCGGATTCACGTGGTCGCCCCGCAGCGCCCGCTGAGGTGCGCTGTGCCCGGCGAGCCGGAAGAGGTGGTCGCGCTCGGCGAGGGTCAGGCGCAGCCCGCGGGCGATCGCGGCGAGCATCTGCTCCGACGGCTGCGGCCCTCTCCGGCGCTCCAGGCGGCTGTAGTAGTCGCTGGACATGCCACAGAGCGCGGCCACCTCCTCGCGGCGGAGCCCGCTGGTGCGCCGGCGCGCCCCGCGGACCATCCCGACGTCCTCGGGCTGCAGGGCCTCCCTGCGCTTGCGCAGGAAGTCCGCCAGTCCCTCGCGGTCCACCCTCGGCCTCCTCGCCTTCTCCCGTCCCGCTCATCCTTCCGCGCCGGCCGCCGCGTATCCACGGCCTGCCGATCCCCGGATACGCGGACCCCGGCTGCGCGGACCCCGGCTGCGCGGGCCGTGGCTGCGTAAGCCGTGGGTGCGTGGGCCGTGGATATGTGGGCCGTGGCAGCCCGGCGCGCGACCCGGTGAACTGGGCTGGCGGCCCCGCCGGGGGCCGTGTCCCCGATGACCAGGAGCTTCAATCATGACCTCTCAGCGAATAGCCCTCATCACCGGCGGCAACCGGGGCCTCGGGCGTGCCACGGCCCTCGCCCTCGCCGAGCGCGGCGTCGACGTCGTCGTCACCTATCGGGCCGGCAAGGACCAGGCCGAGGAGGTCGTCGAGTCCGTGACCCGGCTCGGCCGCACCGCGGCGGCGCTGTCGCTGGACACCGCGGTGGTGGCCGGGTTCGACGGCTTCGCGGACGAGCTGCGCCGCACTCTGCGCGAGCGGTGGGACCGGGACGAGTTCCACTACCTCGTCAACAACGCCGGCATCGCGGTCGGCGCGGCGTTCGCCGACACGACCGAAAGCGAGCTCGACGCCCTGATCGACGTGCACTTCAAGGGTGTCTTCTTCCTCACGCAGAGGCTTTTGCCCCTCATCGCCGACGGCGGCCGGATCGTCAACCTGTCGACCGGGCTGACCAGGTTCACGAGCGTGGGGCAGGCGGCGTACGCGTCGGTGAAGGGCGCGGTGGAGGTGCTGACGCGTTACCTCGCCAAGGAGCTCGGGCCGCGTGGCATCACGGTCAACACCGTCGCCCCCGGCCCGGTCGCCACCGACTTCGCGGGCGGCGTCATGCGCGACGACGAGGGGTTCCGCGCCATGCTCGCGTCGCAGACCGCGCTGGGACGGGTGGGGGAGCCCGCCGACGTCGGGGGCGCGATCGCCACCCTGCTCGCCGACCAGAGCCGCTGGATCACCGGTCAGCGCGTGGAGGTCTCCGGCGGCATCTTCCTGTGACCGTGGCACCGGAGCCCCCGGCGATGCTCAGGACGGTCCTCCTGATCGCCGGTGACGCCCTCGGCCCATGGTTCAGGCGTTCTGGCTGAGGCGGGCCGTCCGCCCGTCCGGCGTACGGCCGGCGTCGAGCGCGGCGGCGTCGAGGGGACCCGGCCGTTCCCCGGCGTCGTGCTCGCCGGTCCCGGCCGGTTCGTACGTCAGCGGGGCGCCGGGCGGGAGAGCGCGCCGCCGGTCCACCAGGCCGGACAGCAGGTCCTCCCACCGGGCGCCGATGACGTCGAGGTCGTAGCGCGCGGCCGTCGTGAGCGCGTTGGCTCCCATCTCGCGGCGCAGGTCCTCGTCCTCGATGAGCGTGCAGATGGCGTCGGCCATCGCGTGGATCTTCTCCGGCTTCACCAGCAGCCCGTCGTGGCCATGGGTGATCATCTCCTTGGGGCCGGTCGGGCAGTTGTAGCTGACGACGGGCACGCCCTTGCTCATGGCCTCGAGGATGACCATCGGCATGCCCTCGTGGCGGGAGCTCAGCACGAACATCGAGGCGTCGGCGAGGACGGCGCCGACGTCCTCGGCCGGGCCTTCGAGGAACACCCGCTCGGACAGCCCGCGCTTGTCGATCGACGCCTGGAGCTTCTCCTGCCGGGGGCCGCCGCCGTAGATCCGCAGCGTCCAGTCCGGGTGCCGCTCCGCCACGTGCGCCCACGCGCGGATGAGCAGGTCGTAGCCCTTGCCCCAGGTCAGGCGGCCCACGGTGACGACGGTCTTCGCGGTGAGCGGCGAGACGCCGCCGTTCAGGCGGGGCGTCGCGTTGGGCACCTGCGCCAGCACGGCCGGCCGGCCCTTGCGGGCCTTCTCGAAGGACCGCTCGTAGGTGCGCAGGTCGGCCTGGGTGAGGGTGACGACCGCGTCGTGCCTGCCATACCTGCGGGTGATCTGTTTGCGGACCAGCGGCTGGTGCGAGGACAGGTTCCCGTGCTCCTGGGCGACCGTGATGATCTCCGGGGGTGCGAAGCGCGCGGCGATCAGGTTCAAGCCGGGCCGGGTCCCGATGAGGATGCCCCTGCGGCGGGAGCGGATGTAGCGGACCAGCTTGAGGTCGGTGCGCAGGGTGAACCAGTGGTAGGCCGCCTCGTCCTTCGGCACCAGCCTGCTCGGGAACCGCGACAGCAGGCCCTTGCGGCGGGGCAGCCGGTCGTCGAGGTAGCGGACGCGCACTCCGGGAGGAACGGGGAGGAAGGGCTCCTCGCGTTCCCGCACGACGCTCACGATCTCGACGTCGTGGGTGCGTGCCAGATATCCGGCGAGGTTGAAGACCGTGCGGATCGTGCCGCCCATGCCGTTGGCGTGCAGCAGCAGGATGCGGATCTCGTGACCGTCGGGCGGCGGCGCCGACCGGGCGCGCCGGCGGTCACGGGCCTCCAGCGCCCGTACGACCGCCCTGGCCGCTTTCCTTGCCACCCTGCGGTGAAGAGAAGACACAGTCACGCCCCGTTTCGTGTCAGACGAAGATCCCCTTTCCCTATGACGTAACCGGCAGTTGTCCCGTTGTTGTGAACTAGGTCACACAATGCTTGGAAAGCCGATATATGGTCGTCCGTTTGCTGGGGGCGTCCTCCAGGAAGGCGGGCACCTGATGCACCCCGACCTGCTCGAACACGCCCTCGGGGAGATAGGAGCAGGCGCGGTCGGGCACCCCGATAAGGACATCACCGGCGGCCCGGGACAGGAACGGGGTGACCCGCCGGGCCAGCGGCTCCTCGTAGTAGACGTCTCCGGCCAGCACGACCTGCTGGGACGGCGTCCCGTCGAGCAGGTCGCCCCCGGCGACGCGCACCGCGACGCCGTTGGCGCGGGCGTTCACGCCGACGGCCGCCAGCGCGTACGGGTCGACGTCGTTGGCGACGACCAGGGCGGCTCCGGCCAGCGCCGCGGCGACCGCGACCAGCCCCGAGCCGGTGGCGAGATCGAGGACGGTGCGGCCCCGCACGATCTCGGGGTGGTCGAGCACGTGGCGGGCCAGCGCCTGCCCTCCGGCCCAGGGGCAGGCCCAGAAGGGCAGCCGCCCGGCGCGCTCCCACAGCTCGTACACGTGGTCGTCCCCGCCCGTGCCCGGCCCGGTATCAGGCACGGTATTCGGCACGGTGCCGGGCGTGATCAGGAGCAGCCGGATCTCCGGCACGTACGGCACGGCCGCGAGCCTGGTGTGCGCGCGGACGAAGTTCTCGGCGTCGTCCTCCACGGCCGCCGATCGTATCCGCACGGGCACGCGTCCGGGGCCGCACGCCCGCGAGGAACGGCCCGGCCGGTAGCGTCACACCGCACGGCCGGCTCGCGGCCCGCCCAACCCCCAAGAGACGATCTTGGTGGGAGTGATCCTGATGATCTCTCGGGACAGGCCGGGCAGGGGCGGCTCCTGATCGGTCAGCGCCGCCGCCTTGCCCCGGATCTCGACACCCCGGGGCGCCCACGGATCGACCGACGCCAGGTCGTCCACGACGAACGCGACCGTGCTGCCCTGCTGGACGTTCCGGAACTTCTTCGACCTGCCCAGCGCGCCCCCGCCGATGACGATCGTGCCGGTGGCGGCGTCGAGGAAGAAGTTGGTCGGGTTGTTCTGCACCTGCCCGTCGGGTGAGACGGTGGCCAGCCGCCCGATCCGTTGTGTGGCCAGGTAGTCGAGCTCGGCCTGGGTGAAGACCATTTGTGGCAATCCTTTCGTTGCTCCTGGATCGGTGGTCGCGACAAGCGTGCCTCGTCGCCCCGATCCCTCTGGTTCTCAGGTCTCGATGTCGCCGGCGACGGTGGAGATCGGCGTGGTGACGATGCCGTCGAACGCGTCGAGGACGGGGGTGTGCACGTAGGCGCTCTGGATCCGGATGCGGTCGGGGCCCGCACCGCCGGAAGCCTCCGTACGCGCCCGGCGGAGATCGGCGACGCTCAGCCCGAGCCCGGCATCGGCGAAGGCGGCCTCGATGCTGCCCTGCTCGGGCGGCTCAAGCTTCGCGTTGTCGACGGCGAACCCGAAGCGCGCGTTCTCGTCAGGGCGCATGTCGGCAGTGTGTCCGGTGATGCTGGTCAGGGCGAGGGCGACGTAGTCATCGGCCAGGGAGTCGTGAAGGTGCTGTCCCATGGGGAGCCCGGTGAGGTGGCCGTCGAACAAGACCGGCGTTTTCTGGATGTGGGCGTTGTGGGCCGCCAGCACGATGCGGGTGCCGGGGCCGAAGCGCTCCAGGTGCCACAGCACCGACCCGGCCATGTAGACGTCCCGGGCCGAGGTGTCGGCGGTCAGGCCGGTGCCGGCGTACAGGCCGGCCATGGCGCGAAAGCCGTAGTCGGCGTGGCAGGCGGCCTCGATCCGGCGCAGGGCGATGTCGTAACTGTGGCGGTCGCCGCGGGAGACGTACAGCACCTCGACGGCACGGAACCGGATGAGCAGGCGCATCAGGGCCGCGCTGAGGGCGTCCTGCTCGGCGGCGGCCAGTCGGGTCCAGGCCGGCGCGGCCGAGGCCGCGGACGCCCCGGCGAACGACTCGGCGATCCGCATGGCCTGCTGGACCAGCGGGAGGGTCTCGGGGTCGATCTGACGCAGGTAGTCGGCGACGGGGGCCAGGGCGGGAAGCAGGGAGCCACCGGCCGCGGGGACGTCGATCCCGGCGAAGCGCACCGGCACCCCGGCGGTGGCGTTGTGCCGGCGTATCCAGCGCAGCGGCTCCTCGACTCCCACAGGAATGGCCGCGGCGAGCTGCGCCGCCAGGTCGTCGTTCGTCCCCTGGCCCTGGGCCCAGGCGTCGAGGGGGAAGCCTTCGCTGAAGCCGTACTCGAAGGCCAGGACGGTGAAGCCGCAGCGTTCGGCCAGGAAGCGCAGGATGCGCCGGCGCAGCAGCGAGAACTCGGTGATGAAGTGCGAGTTCTCACCGAGCGCGACGACGCGCGCGTCGCCGACGATGTCGGCAAGTGGCTCCAGGTCGTCGAGCGGCGCCTCCGGGTCGAGGTGGGTGAGCGGGACGGCGTGGGCGCGAAGCCGGTCGGCGAACGGGTTGTGGGGGGAGGAGGCAGGCATGCTGATGACTCGATTCCGAAGTGCTGGGAACTCTGAAGCGCCGGATCATCCGTGGGGGAGTGGCGGCGCCGCCTTCTCCAGGTCGTCGACGCTTCCGGACATGATCGTGCGGAGGTGTTCGGTGATGTGCTGGAGCGGCCAGTCCCACCAGGCGAGCGTGAGGAGGCGCTCGATGTCCGCGTCGTCGTAGCGGCGGCGGATGAGCCTGGCGGGGTTGCCGCCGGCGATGCCGTAGTCGGGCACGTCGTCGACAACGACGGACCCGGAGGCGATGATCGCTCCGTGGCCGATGCGTACGCCGGGCATCACCATGGCCCGGTATCCGAGCCACACGTCGTTGCCCACCACGGTGTCGCCCCGTCCCGGCAGGCCGGTGATGAGGTCGAAGTGCTCCGCCCAGGAACCGCCCATGATCGGGAAGGGGAACGTCGAGGGGCCGTCCATGCGGTGGTTGGCGCCGTTCATGATGAACCGCACGCCCTCGCCCAGCGCGCAGAACTTCCCGATGACCAGCTTCTCCGGCCCGTAGTGGTACAGCACGTTGCGGGTCTCGAAGGCGGTCGGGTCGTCCGGATCGTCGTAGTAGGAGAACTCTCCGACCTCGATCAGCGGTGAGGTGATCAAGGGTTTCAGCAGCACCACCCGCGGTTGCCCGGGCATCGGATGCAGCACGGTCGGGTCGGCGGGCACAGCGGGCATCACGCGTCGATTCCTTCCTGCCGGACGCTCTGAAAGAGCATCGATTACATCATTATTGCGACAGTTGATGCGTTAAGATCCTGCCACGCCCTCGTCTCACCGAGCAACCGGACCACCAGCGATGACTTCTTCAGCACCACAACCGGACGGCGCCGGGCCTGTGCCGTCGCCTCGGCGCCGCCCTGGCGGCCGTACCGCCCGTATCCGCAGGCAGGTGCTCGACGCGGTGCTCGCCGAGCTCGGAGAGCACGGCTATGACGGGCTCACCATCGAAGCCGTCGCCGCCCGCGCGGGTGTGCACCGGGCGACGGTGTACCGGCGCTGGGGAGACGTCGGCGGGCTGCTCGCCGACGTCCTGGACGCGGCGGGCGACGACGCCTGGCAGCCCCCGGACACCGGCTCCCTGGAGGGCGACCTGGCGGCGCTGAACCGCGAGATCCAGGACGCGCTCACCGCGGAGCCGCCGATCGTGGCGGCCCTGATCGCCGCGTCGTTCCGCTCCGAGCAGGCCGACCACGCCCAGCGACGGCTCTGGGAGGACCGCTACGCCCGCTGCGAGGTCATCGTCCGCAGGGCCGTCGAGCGCGCCGAACTCCCGCCGCGCACCGACGCCCGGCGACTGCTCATCGCCGCCACCGCGCCCCTGTATCACCAGCTGGTGCTTCTCCGCACGCCACCCGCGCCGGACCTGCCCGGCCAGGCGGCCAGAACCGCCACCCTCGCCGCATCCGCCGGCGCTTTCGCCGAGCCCCCGGAGGCCGGCGACACCTGACGGCCCGGCCCGGCCCGTCCCGCGCCCGAGCAGGAGCAGCCGCACCTGCCGGCGGCCGTCTAAAGGAGCGTGAGCTGTTCGGGCGTCGCGGCCGGTGCGGGCGGGGCGACCGGTCGCTCGCCGGGCCGTCGCCCGGCACGGACGCCGCGCGCGCCCGCCGCTGCGCCGCCGCGGGCCTCCGCCGCGCGATCACCGCGCGGGACCGACCGGCCGATGCCGTGCTCGCGGGCGAGCGCGCGCACGGCGTGGCCGATCCGTTCCTGGTACGCCTTCGGAGCGTAGGCGCCCCGGCCGTACAGCTCCAGATAGCGGGGCACGAGCCGGGGGTGCTCGCGCGACAGCCAGGCCATGAACCACTCGCGGGCACCCGGCCGCAGGTGGAGCACGATCGGTGTGACGTGCGTCGCGCCGGTCTCGGCGATGTGGCGCACGGTGGCCTCCAGCGCCCGGGGAGAGTCGCTCAGATAGGGGAGGATCGGCGCCATGAGCACGCCGCACGGGATGCCGCGCTCGTTCAGGGTGGCGCACACCTCCAGCCGCTTGCGGGGCGAGGGGGTGCCCGGCTCGACGGCCCGCCACAGCGACTCGTCGGTGAACCCGATCGAGACGGCCGTGCTGACGTCGGTCACCTCTGCCGCCTCGGCGAGCAGCCCGAGGTCGCGCAGGATCAGTGAGCCCTTGGTGAGGATCGAGAACGGGTTGCGGGCGTCCCGCAGGGCCGCGAGGATGCCCGGCATCAGCCGGTAGCGGCCCTCGGCGCGCTGGTAGCAGTCGACGTTGGTCCCCATGGCGATGGGGTGCCCGCCCCACCGGGGTGCCGCGAGCTCCTTGCGGACGAGGTCGGGGGCGTTGACCTTCACGACGATCTTCGAGTCGAAGTCCCGCCCGGAGTCCAGGTCGAGGTATTCGTGCGTCCGGCGGGCGAAGCAGTACGTGCACGCGTGGGTGCAGCCACGGTAGGGGTTGACCGTCCACTCGAACGGAACCCGGCTGGCCGAGGGAACCCGGTTGATGATCGACCGCGCGTGGATCTCATAGAAGGTGACGCCACGGAACTCCGGGGTGTCGAAGGTCCGCGTCACGGCCGACCGGGCGAACAGGGGCGTCGTCTCGCCCTGCCCGCCATCACGCCCGCCGTCCCCCGTGTCCCCCGTGTCCATGCCCACGTCGAGGCGCAGCCCGTCCCACCGCACTCTCCGATTAGAACAGAGGTTCGATGAAGATCGCAACGTGCAACGCATCGTAAATCGCGGCCCTGGAAACGGCTAACGATCTTCATCGTTGGGCAGAACGTCGGCACATACCTTGCGTTCTGGGAGAGTTGCGCGATGGCCTGGTCGCAGGACGAAGAGCGGATGCTGGCGATGATCGAGCGGCACCTCACCGACGAGGACCCGAAACTTGCGGCCAGGCTCGAGTCGTTCAACCACCGCGCGGGGCGCGGGCGGCAGGGGAGGAGCACGGGCCGCCGCCGGCCGGGTCGCTCCACCGTGATCATCGCGGTGAGCTGGCTGCTCATCGCCACGTTGATCGCGACCCTGCTGGTCATGGCCCTGCGGCACGACGCCGCCGCTCTCCCGGTCTAGGTCGTGCCTGACAAATCATGGCCCTGCTGCGCGTGGCCCAGGCGGCGCCTCGCTGCGTTGTCGTCGTCGCCCATAGCTCCGCTATGGCCTCCTCCTCCGCCTTGCGATGCATCCACCTGAATCCACGCTCGCGACGGGCAGCATTTGTCAGACACTCCCTAGTACTCCAGCATCACTTTGTTATCCCTGACTGTCTTCGGCGGTAGTGGCTGATCTTGGAGATGTGTTGGTGGCGGCGCCGCCAGCGTGACCA
>NZ_JBEYWQ010000034.1:0-73021 GCF_040644495.1 Microbispora sp. NPDC046973
AGCGTGGACTTCCCGGCACCGTTCTGGCCGAGCAGACAATGCACCTCCCCGGCCCTGACCTCAAGGTCCACGCCGTCCAGCGCACGCACGCCGGGGAACTGCTTGACGATCCCCCTCATTTGGAGCAGGGGGTGTTCGTCTCCCATGGGGATCTCCCAATGATGATCAGTTGGCGGAGTAAACGTGATCGCTTATGAGGCGGGTGGCGCCGATGACACCCGCGGTGTCGCTCAGTTCGGACAGCACGATCGGCAGGTTTCCGGTGGCGAGCGGCAGCGACCTGCGATAGACGACGCTTCTGATCTCCGCGAGCAGCACGTGGCCGAGCTTGGCCACGCCACCCGCGATGATCACGAGTCCGGGGTTGAAGAAGCTGACCAGGCTCGCCAGCACCTGGCCCACCCGGCGCCCGCCGTCGCGGATCAGCCCGATCGCGCCCGCGTCGCCCTGGGCCGCCGCGGCGGCGACGTCCTCGGCCGTCAGCGTGCCCGCGACCGCGAGCCGCTCGGCCAGGTACGGCGAGCCGCCCGAGCGGGCCACCGCGACGGCCTCGCGCGCCAGCGCGGCGCCGCCGAAATACGCCTCCAGGCAGCCGGAGTTGCCGCAGGAGCAGACCGGCCCAAGGTCGTCCACGCGGATGTGGCCGATGTCGCCGGCGCTGCCGGACACTCCGCGGTAGATCTTGCCGTCCACCACGATGCCGCACCCGATGCCGGTGCCGATCTTGACGAGCAGGAAGTCGTCGACGTGCCGCGCGAGACCGGCGTGCAGCTCACCGAGGGCCATGATGTTGACGTCGTTGTCGACCACGGTGGGGCAGCACAGCGCCTGCCCGACCGTCTCCCTCACGGGGTAGCGGTCCCAGCCCGGCATGATCGGCGGCACCACCGGAACGCCTTCGGCGAAGCTCACCGGCCCGGGGACGCCGATGCCGGCGCCGCTGAGGTCGGTGAACAGCCCGTCCCTGCTCAGCTTGCCGAGCAGTTCGATGGCCCGGTCGAGCACGACGGCGGGCCCCTCTTTGATGTCGCAGGGCTCGCTCAGGTGACCGAGCACGTTGAGCTCACCGTCGGTGACCGCGACGTCGATCGAGGTGGCGCCGATGTCGATCCCGGCGAACCGGATGTCGCCGGCCAGCCGTACGCGTCCCGAGCGCCTGCCGCCCCGCGAGGCGGCGAGTCCGTCGGGCTCGGCGAGCCCCAGCTCGATCAGCCGGTCCAGCTCGACGTTGAGCTTCGACCGTGACAGGTCCACCACGTCGCCGAGTTCGGCACGGGAATGCCCGCCGTCCCTCAGCAACCGCAGGAGCGCGGCCTGATGGACGTTCTCCGGCCTGATGGTCGTCCTCTTCACGTACGCCTCCGCGTCCCGGTGATTGGCTGGAAACGTACCTCTTTTCAGCTGATCAGGGAAGACCTTTTATCGATGTGATGCAACCTTTCGCTGAAATCAACAAAAGTTAGGAGCCGCTGACGGGGTAGGAGAGCAAGGAAGACGGTGGGAGGGCGCATGCTGGGGCTACCCGATGAGGTGCGCGGCTGCCTGTTCGACATGGACGGGGTGCTCACGCGCACGGCCCGGATCCACGCCGCGGCGTGGAAGGAGATGTTCGACGAATACCTGCGCGAGCGGGCGGTCGCCACCGGCACGCCGTTCGTGCCCTTCGACGAGACCGGCGATTACGAGCGGTACGTCGACGGCAGGAAGCGCCTGGACGGCACGCGGGGATTCCTGCGGGCCAGGGGCATCGACCTGCCCGAGGGCAAGCCGGACGACCCGCCGGGCATGCCCACCGTCAACGGCCTGAGCAACCGCAAGAACGAGCTGGTCCAGGGGATCCTCGACCGGCAGGGCGTGGAGGTCTTCGAGGGCTCGTTGCGTTACCTGCACGCCGTCCGCGACGCCGGGATGCGCCGCGCGGTCGTCTCCAGCAGCGCCAACACCGCGCGCGTGCTCGCCGCGGCCGGCCTTGAGGACATGTTCGACGCACGGATCGACGGCGAGGTGGCCGGGGAGCGCGGGCTGGCCGGCAAGCCCGCCCCCGACATGTTCCTCGCCGCCGCCGAGGCGCTCGGGATCGCTCCGGCCGAGGCCGCGGTGTTCGAGGACGCGCTGGCGGGGGTCGCCGCCGGGCGCGCGGGCGGCTTCGCGGTCGTGGTGGGCGTGGACCGCGGGCATCAGGCCGAAGCCCTGCGGGACAACGGCGCCGACGTGGTGGTGTCGGACCTCTCCGAACTCCTGGACGACAAATGATCAAGCATCCCGCCTTCGTCGTCGAGCCGTGGTCGGTGCGGGAGTGCCAACTGCACACCGACGTGCTCGCCCAGACCGAGTCGGTGTTCGCGCTGTCCAACGGGCACATCGGGCTGCGCGGCAACCTCGACGAGGGCGAGCCGTACGGGCTGCCGGGCACCTACCTCAACTCCTTCTACGAGCTGCGCCCGCTGCCGTACGCCGAGGCGGGCTACGGCTACCCCGAGTCGGGGCAGACGGTCGTCAACGTCACCAACGGCAAGCTGATCCGGCTGCTCGTGGACGACGAGCCGTTCGACGTCCGCTACGGCACACTGCACTCACACGAGCGGGTCCTCGACCTGCGGGCGGGGACGCTCACCCGGAAGGTCCGCTGGAGTTCGCCGACCGGGGCGCAGGTGCGCGTCACCTCGACCCGGCTCGTGTCGTTCACCCACCGGGCCGTGGCCGCGGTCCGCTACGAGGTGGAGCCGGTGGACCAGCCGCTCAACGTGGTCGTCCAGTCGGAACTGGTCGCCAACGAGACCGTGCCGCCGCCGACCGCCGACCCCCGGGCCGCCGCCGCGCTGGAGGCGCCCCTGGTCCTGGAGGAGAACGTCGCCGCCCGCAACGACGTGTGCGTGATGGTCCACTCCACCCGGGCCAGCCGGCTGCGGGTCGCGGCGGGGATGCGCCACGAGATCGACGGCCCGGACGGCACCCGGGTCGAATGCGACGGCGGCGGCAACGTCAGCCGGGTCACGATCGCCACCCGGCTCGTGCCCGGCGAGCGGCTGCGGCTGGACAAGTTCTTCGCCTACGGCTGGTCGGCCAAGCGGTCCAGGCCCGCGATGCACGACCAGGTCGTGGCGGCGCTGGCGGCGGCCCGGCTCACCGGGTGGGACGGCCTGTGCGCCGAGCAGCGCGCCTTCCTCGACGACTTCTGGGCGGGCGCGGACGTCGAGGTCGAGGGCGACGCCGAGGTGCAGCAGGCCGTGCGCTTCGGGCTGTTCCACCTGCTGCAGGCGGGCGCCCGGCTGGAGCGGCGGCCCATCCCCGGCAAGGGGCTGACCGGCTCGGGCTACGACGGGCACGCGTTCTGGGACACCGAGAGCTTCGTGCTGCCGGTGGCCACCTACACCTACCCGCGGGCCGCCGCCGACGCCCTGACGTGGCGGCAGTCGATCCTCCCCCTCGCCCAGGCGCGGGCCGAGCAGCTCGGGCTGGCCGGGGCGGCCTTCCCCTGGCGGACGATCAACGGCGAGGAGTGCTCGGGATACTGGCCCGCGGGCACGGCGGCCTTCCACGTCAACGCCGACATCGCCGCCGAGGTCACGCGGTACGTCGACGCGACCGAGGACACCGACTTCGAGCGGGACATCGGCCTGCCGCTGCTCGTCGCGACCGCCCGGCTGTGGTGCGCGCTCGGCCACCACGACGCCGAGGGCCGCTACCGCCTCGACGGCGTGACCGGCCCGGACGAGTACAGCGCGGTCGCGGACAACAACGTCTACACCAACCTCATGGCCCAGCGGAACCTGCGGGCCGCCGCCGCGACGGCCGTGCGCCACCGCGACCGGGCCGAGCGGCTCGGGGTCACGCTGGAGGAGACGGCGATGTGGCGCGACTGCGCCGCCGCCATCTTCCTGCCGTACGACGAGCGGCTGGGGGTCCACGAGCAGAGCGAGGGGTTCACCGGGCACGCGGTGTGGGACTTCGCGGGCACCACGCCCGAGCAGTATCCGCTGCTGCTCCACTTCCCCTACTTCGACCTGTATCGCAAGCAGGTCGTCAAGCAGGCCGACCTCGTGCTGGCCATGCACCTGTGCGGCGAGGGGTTCACGCCCGAGCAGAAGGCGCGCAACTTCGCCTACTACGAGGCGCTGACCGTGCGGGACTCCTCGCTGTCGTCCTGCACCCAGGCCGTGCTCGCCGCCGAGGTGGGGCAGCTCGACCTCGCCTACGCCTACCTCGGCGAGGCCGCGCTGATGGACCTGCGCGACCTGGAGCACAACACCCGCGACGGCGTCCACATGGCCTCGCTCGCCGGGGCGTGGATCGCGCTGGTGGCCGGGTTCGGCGGCATGCGGGCCCGCGAGGGGCGGGTGTGCTTCGCCCCCCGCCTGCCCTCGGGCATCACTCGGCTCGCCTTCCAGATCCGGTACCGGGGCCGACGGCTGCGCATCGACGTCACCCCGGACGGCACGACGTACCGGCTCCTGCACGGCCCGCCCATCACGCTGACGCACCACGGCGAGGAGTTCACGCTCGGCGCGCAGCCGCAGGCCCGGCGCAACGCGCCGCCGCCCTTCCCGCACCTGCACGTCAGGCAGCCGCCGGGCCGGGCGCCCGTACCCCGGCGGCCCGGGGACGTGTCCACCGACCTCACCTGCCCGGCCGAGGAGCCGGCCGAGGAGCCGGCCGAGGAGCTGTGACCCCCCGGCCGGGCGGGACGCGAGGAGGTCAGAGCATCGCCTGCAGGGAGGCGCCGGCCTGCTCGCCCAGCTTGGTGGGGAGATAGGGCTGCTCGGCCATGACGGACTCCCAGTTGTCGCGGATCGCCTCGGCGGTGAGGTCGTCGGTCCGCCAGCCCGGCCCCTCGGCCACGAACACCCGGGCGATCCGCCCGGCGCCGACCGAGAACACCTCGCCGCTGGTCTCGCAGCTCTCGTGGGCCAGGTATGCCACCAGCGGGCTGACCCGCTCGGGGGTGAACTTGCTCTCGAACTCCGCGGGCAGCAGCGTCTCGGTCATCCGCGTCCACGCGACGGGGGCGATGGCGTTGGCCTTGATGTTCGCCCGCGCGCCCTCGATGCCGAGCGTCTTGGTCAGGCCCACCAGGCCCATCTTGGCCGTCGAGTAGTTGGCCTGGCCGAAGTTGCCGAACAGCCCGGCGGGCGAGGAGGTGTTCACGATCCGCCCGTACGCCTGCTCCTTCATGTGCGGGAACGCCGCCCGGCTGACCAGGAACGAGCCGCGCACGTGCACGGCGATCACGGCGTCGAACTCCTCGACCGTCATCTTCCCGAACGAACGGTCGCGCAGGATGCCGGCGTTGTTGACGACGACGTCGACGCGGCCGAACGCGTCGAGCGCCGTCCGCACGATCGCCTCCGCGCCCTCCGGGGTGGCGACGTTGTCGGTGCTGGCCACCGCCTCCCCGCCGTTCTTCACGATCAGCTCGGCGACCTCCGCCGCCGGGCCGGAGGACGCGCCGGAGCCGTCGAGGGCGCCGCCGAGGTCGTTGACGACGACCTTCGCCCCGCGCCCGCCGAGCAGCAGCGCGTGCGACCGGCCGAGCCCGTGCCCCGCTCCGGTGACGATCGCCACCCTTCCGTCGAACCTGAGCTCGGACCCCTCAGCAGCCGACATGGCGCCACCCTTCCAGAAGAGAACAAGGTTCTGGTAGCACTTTAACCTCCGGCGGCGCCGGCGGTCAGAGGCAGCCGGCCGGCCTGATGCCCCGCCGCCGGCTCACGCCGCCGTACCGCTCGGGCCCGGATCAGCCGCAGTGGGGCGGCTCGTCAGTCGCCGTCGGCGGCCTTGTCCGCCGCGGCGAACATGTCGTCGACGTAGCGGCGCATGAGGCGTTCGAGTTCCATGAGGTCACGGTCGCTCCACTGCGCGAGAGCGGGACCGGCGATGCGTTGGCGGGCGGCGTCGAGAGCGTCGGTGACGCGGCGGCCCTCGGCGGTGATGATGGCCTCTTTCACCCGGGCGTCGGCAGGGCTGGGGCGTCGTTCGACGAGTCCGAGGGCGGCGAGTTTCGCGACCTGGCGGCTGATAGTGGTGTAGTCGCGTCCGGCTCGTTCGGCCAGTTCGCCCACCCCGATCGGCCCGAATCGCTCGACGCCCACGAGCAGGGGGAACAGGGCGCGGTCGAGGGAGACGCCGGCTTCGGCCAGCAGGTCGTCGTCGCGGCTGGGCAGGTTCATCAGCACGACCAGATCGATGATGGCTCCGTGGAGACGGCGCAACGTGGTCTGGCGTCGCCGTGTGGTCAAGGCGGCCGCACCGTCCTTCCTTGTATCGAGCCTTCCTGAGTATCCGGCCTTCTCGCGCATCGGATGTGAAGGGCAATTCTAGGAGGTCTAGCCGCGGCGCCGCCGACGCCGGAGAGGCGGATCTCGCGACGGCGGGTCCGCCCGCCGTCCGGACGCCCGGCCTCCCCGGGGCGCCGCGGCGCCGGTCTCGCGGGTACCGCCCGATGCCTCGCGACGCCGGGTGGAACTCCGACTTCCAATACGTGTATTCAACACCCTTTCTGACCAGCATGGCTCGATCTCCCGCCTCCAAATCACGACCATATCCACGGCTATCGCGATTGACGAGCAGTCGAAGCCCTTCTTAAGATGAGTGCGCTTTACACATAATTTGGACGGCAGGGCCGTCCGGATCCCTGCGAAAGAGGGGCTGAACATGACCGACACCGATGTCGAGGTGATCATCTGTGGATCCGGGGCGTCCGGGGAGACCCTCGCGATCGAACTGGCCCGCCGGGGCGTGAGCTTCCTGCTGATGGACAAGGCCGCGCACCCGTTCGCCGGATCACGCGGCAAGGGCATCCAGCCGCGCACCCAGGAGGTGTTCGAGGACCTCGGGGTGATCGACAGGATCGTCGCCTCCGGTGGCGAATATCCGCTCCAGCGCGTCTACACCGACGACGGCCCGGTCGACACCATGATGGCCGACATGACCGGACCGACACCGGACGAGCCCTACCGGATGGCGTTGCTGGTCCCGCAGTTCCTCACCGAGCGCAGGCTTCGCGAGCGGCTGGCCGAGCTCGGCCACGCCCCGCACTACGACCACGAGCTCGTCGGCTTCGACCAGGACGAGGACGGGGTGACCGCGCGCATCCTCACCCCCGACGGTGTTCGTACGGTGCGCGCGCGCTACCTGGTGGGCGCCGACGGCGGGTCGAGTTTCGTGCGCAAGTCCCTGGGAGTGGCCTTCGACGGCGTCACCCTCGGGGTGCGTGCCGTGGTGGCCGATGTGATCGTCGAGGGGCTCTCCACCGATGCGTGGCACCGCTGGGGGCAGGCAGGCGCGGACCAGATCTTCCTGTGCCCGCTCTACGGGACCGAGATGTTCCAGCTCCAGGCGCCGGTTCCTTTCGACGTGGACGTCGACCTGTCCGCGCGGGGTCTGACCGCATTGGTGCGCGAGCGCACCGGCCGCGACGACATACTGATCCACTCGGTGCCGTGGGCCTCGGCGTACGAGATGAACGCGCGCCTGGCCGGGACCTACCAGGTCGGCCGCGTGCTCCTGACCGGGGACGCGGCGCATGTCCACCCGCCGACCGGGGGGCAGGGACTGAACACCAGCGTGCAGGACGCCTACAACCTCGGCTGGAAGCTCGCCGCCGTGCTCGGCGGCGCACCGGAGCGGCTGCTGACGTCCTACGAGAGGGAGCGCCGCCCGGTCGCGGAGGCGGTGCTCGGCCTGTCGAAGCGGCTGCTGGAGGCGGCCAAGAGCGGCGACACCAGCCGTAAGCGGGAGGTCTCCCAGCTCGACCTCGGCTACCCCGACTCGCCGCTCACTCTCACCGACCCGCAGCGCACCACGGGCGTGCGCGCCGGCGACCGCGCCCCCGACGCGCCCGTCACCGGCGCCGGCGGCCTGCCCACCCGCCTGTTCTCCCTTTTCAGGGGCATTCACTGGACGCTGATCGGCTACGGCGTGCCCGCCGGCGACGCCCCCGCCGCCCGGCACGGCGTGCATGTCCACACCATCGGCGAACGCGGGGACATCGTCGACACCGGCCGGTACGTACGCGACGGCTACGGACTCGTCCCCGGACAGTGGGTCCTGGTACGCCCCGACGGCTATGTCGCCGCCGTGACCGCCGACCTGGACGTCGTCGACGCCTACCTCGGAACCCACCTGAACACCACCGCACCCACGAGCCCGATCGGAGCGTCGCGATGAGCACCGGACCGCGCAGCGGCCGGTATGGCCGCGGGTGGCCGCGTCAGGCGGACGGCGCGTACCAGAGGTCGGGCTCGCCCGGCACGCGGGTGACCATGTCCCGAAGCTCCAGCCACACCAGATGGGCGAGCGTCTCGTTGTTGGCCGCCCGCCGCATGTGCGCGGGGATCTCCTCCCAGCTGCGCGACCAGGTGAGCCGGGTGGCGATGTCCCAGCAGGTGGAGCCGTCGCCCTCCGCCACGACCCGCCGCACCTCCGCCAGCCGCTCCTCGTGGTGCCCGATGACGTAGTCCACCCGCTTCGCCAGCTCCAGGAACCGGTACTCGTGCGCGGGGAGCACCTCCTCGACGTCGAGCTTGCCCACCGCCCGCAGCGCGTCGAGGTAGTCGGCGAGCGGGTTGGCCGCCGACTGGGGGTGTACGGCGACCATCGACGTGATCCGGGCGAGCACGTGGTCGCCGGAGAACAGCAGCCTGCGCTCCGGCTCCACGAAGCACAGGTGACCGGGCGAGTGGCCGGGGGTCCACATCGCCCGCAGGTCCCAGCCGGGCAGGTCGAGCCGGTCGCCGTCCTCGATGAGCCGGTCGGGCGTCGCCATCGTGACGAACTGGCGCAGCATGACCGACGCCCCGGCGAGCTCCTGTGCCGTCATGTCCGGCACCCCGCACCTGACCAGCAGGGAGCGCTCCCGCTGCACAAGCGACTCGATCGCCGATTCGTCGTAGCGGTCGTGCACGATGCGGGCGTCGGCCGGGTGCAGCCCGATCCAGGCGCCGGAGACCTCCCGGATCCGCCCGGCCAGGCCGTAGTGGTCCGGATGGATGTGCGTGACCAGCACGGCCTTCACGTCGGTGATCTCGTAGCCGGCCGTGGCGAGCCCCGCGACGAGCGCGGCGTACGCCTCCTCGGTGTTCCATCCGGCGTCGATGATCACGACACCGTCCGGGACCTCCAGGGCGTAGACCAGGACGTAGCGCAGCGGGTTGATCGGGATCGGGACGGGAATCGACCACAGCCCCGGCCGCACCCGCTCGACCTCGGGCAGCCCCCCGCCCAGCCACGCCGCGCGTTGCGCCTCGTTCGCCGCGGTCACGATCACCTTGCTCATCGGCTCCCCGCCCCTCTCGCAGCCCTGCCCGCTTGATTGTGCCGCCTTACCGAATATGGTTCTACCGGGGGTGCCTCAGAGCGGGACCGGCAGGGAGCCGTACGTACAGGAGAGCGGATGCGAGGACGACCACGGCGGTGAGCATCCAGGCGGGGCCGACGCCGGCGACCCCCGACAGCGGCACCAGGAAGAGCGAGGAAAGCATGCCGCCGAACTGGAGCTGCAGGGAGTCCACCGACATCACGGTGGCCCGGCGCTCGGCGGCGACCCGCTGGTGCAGCAGCTCGGACCTGAGCAGGGAGGCGACCGCGAGCGCGGTGAACAGCAGCACGTAGGCCGCCGCGGTCGCGACGACCCCGGCCGCGCCCCGCAGGGCCGTCGAGGCGGCCAGCGCGCCGACCGCCGCCGCCGTGACGACCGTGGCCGAGGCGGCCGCGCGCACCGAGCCGCGGGCGAGCCGGGCGGCCGGCGGCGCGAGGGAGCTGCCGAGCGCGTTGGCGGCGAACCCGGCGAAGGTCACGAAGGCGTAGGCCGCGCCGCCCGTCTCGGATTCCCCGGTCAGGGCCGCGAGGCGTCCGGGCGTCAGCATCTCGATGCTGTTCAGCATCACGCCGGCCCCGGCGGCCAGCAGCAGCAGCCGGCCGAGGGCACGGTCGGCCAGGCCGAGCCGGATCCCGGCGACGATCGTGACCGGCACGTCGCGGACCACCTCGGCCAGGCGGATCGCCGCCCGGGCGGGCTCCCTTCCCGTACGGCTCGGCTCGCGCATGAGCAGGAGCACGGCCACGAGGAGGACGAGCGCGGCCCCCGCTCCCGCCCAGACCGGCGCGGCCAGCGGGTCCCGGCGTACGGCCAGCGGGAGCAGGCCGCCGGCGAGCGTGCCGAGCGCGAGGGCGGCCGAGCCCGCGACGTTGCCCGCCGCGAGCCCGGGCTTCAGGTCGGCGTCCGGGCCGTAGCGGGCGTGCAGGGTGTCGACGTACCAGGCCTGGGCGGGCCCGCTGGACAGCGCACGCGCGACGCCCTTGAGCACGGACGCGACCAGGAACGGCCACACCGAGTGGGCCATGGCCATCACGGCCAGCCCGGCCACGCCGACGACGGCCGACGCGGCGAGCACCGGGCGCCTGCCGACGATGTCGGCGAGCCCGCCCGTCGGCAGTTCGAGCACGACGACGGTGACCGAGTAGGCCGCGCCGACCAGGCCGATCTCCGCGATGTCCAGCCCCCTGGCGGACATGAGCAGCACCATCGGGGCCAGCGTCAGGCCGGTCGGCAGCCAGGTGAGGAACTCGATCGCGGCGTAGCGCCCGTGCTCACGCACGCCCGGCCGCGGGGTCTGCGCGGGCGACCGCCCGGGCTCGGGCACGCTCGGCTCAGGCATGGCCGGCTCGTTCACGACCGGCTCGTTCACGACCGGCTCAGACATGACCGGCCGCCGGGTCCCGGTGCGGATGGGCCGCAAGCAGGACCGCGACCGGACGCGCGTCCGGGTCGTCCCGATCCCGCTCGGCGGCCTCCAGGATCATGGCCGACACCCGCTCGTAGAGGGACGCCACCGTCGCCGGCGACAGCCGTACCACCACGTCGGACATCCCGGCGGCCTCCACCCACGCCTCGCTCCACAGGTCACGCTCACGCTCGAAGTTCTCGACGTCGGCGGTGAACTTCTCGAGCTGGCGCCGCCGCAGGAACGCCGCGGCCTCGCGGCCCTCGGCGGTCGCGGCCATCTCCACGTCGCTCCAGGAGGTGAAGCGGTGGATCGCCCGCCACCTGCGCTCGCGCCGGTCGCGCCGGTCGGGATCGGCCTCCACGAAGCCGTATCGGGCGAGCTGGCGCAGGTGATAGCTGGTGGAGCCGGAGCTCTCGCCGAGGCGCGCGGCCAGCTCGGTCGCGGTCGCCGGGCCGTTGGTGCGCAGCTCCCCCAGCAGCCGCACCCGCAGGGGGTGGGCGACCGCCTTCAGGGTGCGGGGATCGTCGACGTGGAAGACCTCGTGATCCATGGGGCCGACGCTAACATTGCAAAGATAACTTTGCAAAAATCCCTTTGCGGAAATGAAAGTTTCAGCTCCACCCCCTCGCAATGCCCGGTCAGGCGCGTCCGGCCGCCCGGATCGTTGACGCCCGCGGAAACCCAGAGGAAACATGCGATTCGCTCTCCACTTTGGGAGCGCTCCCACTCCCCCCGAGGACCACTGTGCTCAGACGAATCGGCATCCTCGCCGTGGCGGCGCTGGCCACGGCCTGCCTGACCGGCTCACCTCCCGCCACGGCGGAGGAGGGCCCGGAACAGATCCCCAACGGCACGTTCGACACCGCCACCGACCCGTGGTGGCACACCGCGAACCTGAACTTCGAACTGTCCGACGGCCGGCTCTGCTCCGACGTCCCCGCGGGCACGACCAACCCGTGGGACGCGATCATCGGCGTCAACGACATCCCCCTGGTGAAGGACGAGACCTACGCGTTCAGCTTCTTCGCCACCGCGAACCCCGGGAAGGTCGCCAGGGCGTACGTCCAGCTCCCGACCGACCCCTACACGCAGTACGTGTCGGCCGCCCCCGAGCTGAGCGTCTCGGGCAACACCTACAGCTACACCTTCACCTCGCCGGTCGACCTGCCCAACGCGCAGGTCGTCTTCCAGCTCGGCGGCAGCGCGACGGCCTGGCGGTTCTGCGTGGACAACGTCTCGCTCAAGGGCGGGGCGCCGCCGGACGTCTACACGCCCGACACCGGCCCCCGGGTCCGCGTGAACCAGGTGGCCTACCTGCCCAAGGGCCCCAAGAACGCCACCGTGGTCACCGACGCGACCGAGGCGCTGCCCTGGCAGCTCAAGGACTCCGCCGGGACCGTGGTCGCGCACGGCACGACCACCCCGCGCGGCGTCGACGCGAGCTCCGGGCAGAACGTCCACTCCGTCGACTTCGGCTCGTACACGAAGGCCGGGACCGGCTACACGCTGACCGCCGACGGCCAGACCAGCCGGCCGTTCGACATCAAGCCCGACGCCTATGCGAGCCTCAAGCTCGACGCGCTGAAGTTCTACTACACCCAGCGCAGCGGGATCGCGATCGACGACGCCCTGCGTCCCGGCTACGGCCGGCCCGCCGGTCACGTGGGCGTCGCCCCCAACCAGGGCGACACGAACGTCCCGTGCCAGCCGGGCGTCTGCGACTACTCCCTCGACGTGTCCGGCGGCTGGTACGACGCGGGCGACCACGGCAAGTACGTCGTCAACGGCGGCATCTCGGTCGCCCAGCTCATGAGCGAGTTCGAGCGCACCAAGAACGCCGCGACCGCCAAGCCGATCGGCAGCCTGAACATCCCCGAGAGCGGCGACGCCGTTCCCGACGTGCTCGACGAGGCCCGCTGGGAGCAGGAGTTCCTGCTGAAGATGCAGCGGTCCGACGGCATGGTCCACCACAAGATCCACGACCAGAACTGGACCGGCCTGCCGCTGCTGCCCGACCAGGACGCGCAGAAGCGCGAGCTGCACCCCGTCTCCACGGCCGCCACGCTGAACCTCGCCGCGACGGCCGCACAGGCGGCCCGGATCTTCGCGCCGTACGACGCGGCGTTCGCCGCGAAGAACCTGGCGGCGGCGAAGAAGGCGTGGGCGGCGGCCAAGGCGAACCCGAACCTGCTGGCCTCCCCCTCCGACGGCGTCGGCGGCGGCACCTACGACGACGCCAACGTCAGCGACGAGTTCTACTGGGCCGCGGCCGAGCTCTACATCACGACGGGCGACAAGGAGTACAAGGACTTCGTCCTCGCCTCGCCGCTCCACACGGCCGACATCTGGAAGACGGGCGCGATGGACTGGGGCAACGTCGCGGCGCTCGGCCGCCTCGACCTGGCGACCGTGCCCAACGCCCTGCCCGGACGCGACGAGGTGCGCGCCTCGGTGGTGGCCGGCGCGGACAAGTACCTCGCCGCGCTGAAGGCCCACCCGTACGGCCTGCCGTACGACACGGCGTCCTACGACTGGGGATCGAACAGCATCATCGTCAACAACCTGGTGGTCCTGGCCACGGCCTATGACCTCACCGGCGACGTGAAGTACCGCGACGGCGCGCTGGAGGGCCTCGACTACATCTTCGGCCGCAACGCGCTCAACCAGTCGTACGTGACCGGCTACGGCGAGGTGGCGTCGAAGAACCAGCACAGCAGGTGGTACGCCCACTCGCTGGACACCTCGCTGCCGAACCCGCCGCGCGGCTCGCTCGCGGGCGGTGCCAACTCCGGCATCCAGGACCCGGTGGCCCAGGCGAAGCTGAAGGGCTGCAAGCCGCAGTTCTGCTACATCGACGACATCAACTCGTGGGCGACCAACGAGCTGACGATCAACTGGAACTCGCCGCTGTCGTGGATCTCGGCGTTCGTCGCCGACCAGGGCGACGGCACGGTCAAGGCACCGGGCGCGTGCACGGTCACCTACACCACGCACGGCACGTGGCCGACGGGCTTCACCACCCAGATCACGCTCAAGAACACCGGCACGAAGGCGATCGACGGCTGGTCGCTGAAGTGGTCGTTCCTGGGCGGCCAGAAGGTCACCTCTAGCTGGAGCGCCAAGTTCTCCCAGCAGGCGGCCACCGTGACCGCCGCGAACGAGGTGTGGAACAAGACCATCAAGCCGGGCCAGTCGGTCACCTTCGGCTTCAACGGCCAGTCCGCGCCGGGGGCCAACCCCACGCCCGACCTGTTCACGCTGAACGGCGCCGCCTGCGCCTGACCCGATCCGTACCGGATCAGCAGAACTCCGGCCGCCGCCCCAGCAGGGGCGGCGGCCGGTTCCACTTCACCCCCTGCGCCCAGGCTGGGGGCGGCCCTCCTTCACCAAGGCGGCGAAACGGGAGGCCACCCCGGCCCAGGCGGCCCGCGCGAGCGGGTCGTCGGTCACGGCGGCGGCGTACAGCCCGTCGAGGTCGAGACCCCGCCTGCGGGTGTGCTCGACATCCCACTGCCGGATGCGTTCGGGCCCCACCTCGGGGTGGAACTGCACGCCCCAGGCGCGGTCGCCCAGCCGGAAGGCCTGGTAGGGGCAGCGTTCGGTCTCGGCGAGCCAGACCGCGCCCGGCGGCAGGGCCGTGATGGCGTCGATGTGGTTCTCGATCGCGGGGACGGCGGCGGGCAGCCCGCAGAAGACCGCGTCGTCCGCCGCCTCGGCCCTCACGGTGATGGACGTGCTGCCGTGCTCGGGCCCCCCGGCGTCGCCCTGGACCTTCCCGCCGCCGACCGAGGCCAGCATCTGCCCGCCCAGGCAGATGCCGAAGAACGGCACCGACAGGTCGAGCGCCTGCTCGACCAGGGCACGGGCGGACGGCAGCCAGGGCGCCGCGTCGTCGTCGTCCGGCAGGTAGCCGCCGCCGAGCACGATCAGACCGTCGTGCTCCAGCCGTGGCGGGAGGGCGGACCCGTCGAAGGCGGTGACCACGTCGACGGCGACCCCGGCGGCGTCCAGCCATTCCCCGAAGCGCCCGGGCCCCCCGTTCGCTCCGTTCTGTACGGCGAGCACACGTGGCGTTTCCGGCATGGGCCCGGACTCTACCGCCCCCGCCCGTCTGCGACGACGCTCCCCCGCTTCATGATCGATGTGGGACCGCGGCCTCGACGCCGTCGCCTGCCGGGGTCCCTGCCAGGGTCACAGGTCGCTGCCGCCGGTGGCGTCGACCGTGGTGCCGGTGACCCAGCGGGCGTCGTCGGAGGCGAGGAAGGCCACCACTCCGGCCACGTCCCGCGGCGTCCCCACCCGGCCCAGCGCCGCCCGGCCGGCCGACGCCGCCCAGGCCGCCTCGTCGCCGCGCAGCCAGTCCGCGTTCGTGTCGGTGTCGATGATCCCCGGCGCCACGTTGTTGACGGTGATCCCCCGTGGCCCGAGGTGCTTGGCCAGTGCCAGCGTGAAGGTCTCCAGCGCGCCCTTGGTCATCGCGTACGCGATCGCCTCGGGAAACGCGATCCGGGTCACGCCCGAGGTGACGGTCACGATCCGCCCGCCGTCGGGAACGCGCGGCAACGCCCGCTGTGTCACGAAGAAGGCCGCCCGCGTGTTGACGGCGAACGCCCTGTCGTAGACCTCCGGCCTCACCTCCTCGATCGATCCCCGCACGGTGATCCCCGTGTTGTTGACGAGGATGTCGATCGGCGCCTGCGGCCCCAGCCCCCGGTCCAGCCCGGCGAACAGCTCGTCCACGTCGCCCGGCGTGCCCAGCTCGGCCCTGACCGCGAAGGCCCGGCCGCCGGCGGCCTCGATCGCCGCCACCGTGTCCTTGGCCGCCGCCTCGTCCCTGGCGTAGTTCACCGCCACCAGCGCCCCGTCGGCCGCCAGGCGTTCGGCGATGCCGCGCCCGATCCCCCTGCTCGCACCCGTCACCAGTGCCGTCTTACCGGTCAGCGCCGTCTTACCGCTCAGTACAGCCATGTCCGTCCCCTTTTTTGTAGCGACCGCTACACAATAACATGACTTGTAGCGATCGCTATAAAATCGGGCCATGGGAAGAAGCAGGGCGTTCGACCGGGACGTCGCGCTGGAACGGGCGCTGGAGGAGTTCTGGCGGCACGGCTACGAGGCGACCTCCGTCGCCGGGCTGACCGCGGCGATGGGGATCAACCCGCCCAGCCTCTATGCCGCCTTCGGGGACAAGCGCCGGCTGTTCGGCGAGGCCGTGCGCCGCTACCAGGAGACCCACGGCGCGTTCAGCTCCCGCGCCCTGGCCGGGGAGCCGACCGCGCGGGCGGCCGTCGAACGCCTCCTCCGCGAGGCGGCGCAGGTCTACACCGACCCGGCGCACCCGCCCGGCTGCATGATCATCTCGGCCGGGGTGAACACGAGCGACGCCGCCGTGATCGAGGAACTGCGCGGGCACCGCGAGGCGGGCAAGGCGGCGATCCGCCGCCGGATCGAGCAGGACGTCGAGGCCGGCCTTCTCCCGCCGCGGACCGACGCCCCCGCGCTCGCGACGTTCTTCGCCGCCGTCATCCAGGGCATGTCCACGCAGGCCAGGGACGGCGCGACCCGGGCCGACCTCGACGCGGCGGCAACGCTGGCGCTGCGCGCCTGGCCGTAGGCTGTCGCGCGTGATTGACGACATCTGGGTGGACGACGCCGTCACGGCGCTGCGTCCGGACTTCGCCGTCCTGGTGGTCGGTGCGTACGGCCTGGACAACGGGCCGTCCGACGACCGTTCGCGGGCCTGGCTCGCCGACGCGGCGGCCCACGCCGTGCCACTCGACGACGAGAGGATCGAGGCCTGGCGGGCGGCCTACCGCGCCTTCGGCGCCAAGCCCCAGCGCACCCGGCCGTCGGTCGACGCACTGGTCCGCCGGATGCCGCTCCCCGAGATCAACCTGGTGGTGGACGCCTACAACAGCGTGTCCGTACGGCACGGCCTGCCGATCGGCGGCGAGGACCTGCGCCGCTACCGGGGCGCCGCCCGGCTGATGCGGGCCACGGGCGACGAGCCCTCGGAGGAGGCGCTGGGCGACCCGGAGATCGGCGAGGTGGTGTGGCGCGACGACGCGGGCGTCACCTGCCGGCGGTGGAACTGGCGGCAGTGCGTCAGGACGAGGATCACCGAGGAGACGGTGGACGCCCTCTTCCTGCTGGAGCGCCTCGAACCGCTCTCTCTGGACGCGCTGCGTGCCGCGGGCGACGACCTCGCGGGTATGCTGTCCGATATAGCTCCCAATATCCGGATCGAATCGCGGCTCATCGGCTGACCAGTCGTTGTGACCAGAGGGTAAGGGACACCTCACCACCCAGACGGGCTATCCGCGCGTGACCTGTTTTATCGATCCTGGGAGGATGGGCCGGGACCTGCGACCCGCCGGGGCGCACGTCGGTGTGCGAGGCGAGTAGCCTTGGACAGGTTCACCAAACATCAACGCCGATCTGCGGAAGAGGGCGATTTCCGCCGTGTCGTCTGAGTCGTCGCGGACAAACCCGCTGGCAAGCTTTGGACAAAATGAGTGGCTTGTCGACGAGTTGTACCAGAAGTATCTCGAAGATCCCGAGTCTGTTGACCAGGCCTGGTGGCACTTCTTCGCTGACTACAACGGGACGGCCAAGCCCGCTCCGTCCAAGTCCGCCGACGTCGCGAACGGCGCGACCGCGACGGCCGCGCCCGAGGCTCCAGCCCCGGTGACCCCGGCCCCGCAGACGGCGCCCCCCCAGCCCAAGCCGCAGGCGAAGCCCGAGGTCAAGGCGGCCGCCAAGCCGCAGGCCCCGGCCCCGGCAGGTGCGGTCGAGGAGAAGCTGCGCGGCGCCGCCGCGCGCACGGCCGCCAACATGGAGGCCTCGCTGGTCGTCCCCACGGCCACGAGCGTCCGCGCGGTCCCCGCGAAGCTGCTGATCGACAACCGCATCGTCATCAACAACCATCTGTCGCGCGGCCGCGGCGGCAAGATCTCCTTCACCCACGTCATCGGCTACGCGATCGTCCAGGCGCTCAAGTCCATGCCTGAGATGAACTACTCGTACGCCGAGGTGGACGGCAAGCCGGTCCTCGTCAAGCCCGAGCACGTCGGGCTCGGCCTCGCGATCGACGTGCAGAAGAGCGACGGCTCCCGCCAGCTGCTCGTGCCGTCGATCAAGCAGGCCGAGACCATGGACTTCCGCCAGTTCTGGGTGGCGTACGAGGAGATCGTGCGCAAGGCCCGCGCGGGCAAGCTCGGCGTGGACGACTTCCAGGGCACGACGATCTCCCTGACCAACCCCGGCACGATCGGCACGGTCCACTCGGTGCCGCGCCTCATGCCCGGTCAGGGCACGATCATCGGCGTCGGCGCGATGGAGTACCCGGCGGAATACCAGGGCGCCTCTGAGGAGACGCTGTCCCGCCTGGCCATCAGCAAGGTGATGACGCTCACCTCCACCTACGACCACCGGATCATCCAGGGCGCCCAGTCGGGCGACTTCCTGCGCCGCATCCACCAGCTCCTGCTCGGCGCCGACGACTTCTACGACGAGATCTTCGAGTCGCTGCGCATCCCCTACGAGCCGGTCCGCTGGGTCCAGGACATCTCGGCCAGCCACGACGACGACGTGGCCAAGTCCGCGCGCGTGCTTGAGCTCATCCACGCCTACCGGGTCCGCGGCCACCTCATGGCCGACACCGACCCGCTGGAGTACCGCCAGCGCAAGCACCCCGACCTCGACATCCAGTCGCACGGCCTGACGCTGTGGGACCTGGAGCGCGAGTTCCCGACGGGCGGCTTCGGCGGCAAGCCGCTGATGAAGCTGCGCGACATCCTCGGCGTGCTGCGCGACTCGTACTGCCGCACCATCGGCATCGAGTACATGCACATCCAGAACCCCGAGGAACGGGCCTGGATCCAGGCACGGGTGGAGCGGCCGCACGCCAAGCCCAGCCGCGAGGAGCAGCTCAACATCCTGCGCCGGCTCAACACCGCCGAGGCGTTCGAGACCTTCCTGCAGACCAAGTACGTCGGCCAGAAGCGGTTCTCCCTCGAGGGCGGCGAGTCGCTGATCCCGCTGCTCGACTCGGTGATCAGTTCGGCGGCCGAGGAGCGCCTCGACGAGGTCGTCATCGGCATGGCCCACCGCGGCCGGCTCAACGTGCTCGCCAACATCGTGGGCAAGTCGTACGCCCAGATCTTCGGGGAGTTCGAGGGCAACATCGACCCCCGCAGCGCGCACGGCTCCGGCGACGTGAAGTACCACCTCGGCGCGAGCGGCGACTTCGTCGCGCACGACGGCAACAAGATCAGCACCTCGGTGGTGGCCAACCCCTCGCACCTGGAGGCGGTCGACCCCGTCCTCGAGGGTGTGGTCCGGGCCAAGCAGGACCTGCTGGAGCGCGGCGAGGAGGGCTTCACCGTCCTGCCCGTGCTCGTCCACGGCGACGCGGCGTTCGCCGGCCAGGGCGTGGTCGCCGAGACCCTGCACCTGTCCCAGTTGCGCGGCTACCGCACCGGCGGCACGGTGCACATCGTGGTGAACAACCAGGTCGGCTTCACCACCTCCCCCGCGTCCTCGCGGTCGAGCGTGTACGCCACCGACGTGGCGCGCATGATCCAGGCGCCGATCTTCCACGTGAACGGCGACGACCCCGAGGCGGTCGTGCGGGTCGGCCGGCTGGCCTACGAATACCGCCAGACGTTCCGCAAGGACGTCGTCATCGACATGGTCTGCTACCGGCGGCGCGGTCACAACGAGGGCGACAACCCGGCGTTCACGCAGCCGCTGATGTACGACCTCATCGACGCCAAGCGCTCGACCCGCAAGCTGTACACCGAGGCCCTGATCGGCCGCGGGGACATCACGGTCGAGGAGGCCGAGCAGGCCCTGCGCGACTACCAGGAGCAGTTGGAGCGGGCCTTCACCGAGACCCGCGAGGCCGTCAAGCAGCCGCCGGCGCCCGGCGCGGTCCGGGTTCCCGAGCCCGACGAGGTGATCCCGTGGTCGCACGAGGACACCAAGACGGCGATCTCGGAGGAGGTCGTCAAGCGGGTCATCGAGACCCAGCTCAACCTCCCCGAGGGCTTCACCGTCCACCCGCGTCTCGCCCCGGTGATCCAGCGCCGCGGCGCCATGGTCGCCGAGGACGCGATCGACTGGGCGACCGGTGAGCTGCTCGCGTTCGGCTCGCTGCTCATCGACGACCACCCGGTCCGCCTGGTCGGCCAGGACTCCCGCCGCGGCACCTTCGGCCAGCGCCACGCCGTGCTGGTCGACCGGGTCACCGGCGAGGAGCACACCCCGCTCAAGACGTTCAACCACGGCACGACGAAGTTCTATGTGTACGACTCGCTGCTGAGCGAGTTCGCCGCCATGGGCTTCGAGTACGGCTACAGCGTGGTCCGCCCGGACGCCCTGGTCGCCTGGGAGGCGCAGTTCGGCGACTTCGCCAACGGCGCCCAGTCGATCATCGACGAGTTCATCTCGTCCGGCGAGCAGAAGTGGGGTCAGCGCTCCTCGGTCGTGCTGCTGCTGCCGCACGGCTACGAGGGCCAGGGCCCTGACCACTCCTCCGCCCGCATCGAGCGCTACCTGCAGCAGTGCGCGCAGGACAACATGACGGTGGCGCAGCCGAGCACCCCGGCGAACTACTTCCACCTGCTGCGCTGGCAGGTGCTGTCGGAGCGGCGCAAGCCCCTCATCGTGTTCACGCCCAAGTCGCTGCTGCGGCTCAAGGCGGCGGCCTCGGCCACCTCGGAGTTCACCTCCGGCGCCTTCCGCCCGGTCATCGGCGACTCGACGGTGGACCCGTCGGCGGTCCGCAAGGTCGTGGTCTGCTCGGGCAGGATCTACTACGACCTGCTCGCGCGGCGCGAGAAGGACGGCAGGAAGGACGTGGCGCTGGTCCGCCTGGAGCGCATCTACCCGTTCCCGGAGAACCCGCTCAAGGCCGAGCTGGCCCGCTACGGCGCGGACGTGGAGCTGCTCTGGGCGCAGGACGAGCCCGTCAACATGGGCCCGTGGCCCTACCTCAGCCTGAAGATGGTGGAGAAGCCCGACCTGCTCGGGGGCCGCACCTTCCGCCGGGTCTCGCGTACGCCGAACTCCTCGCCGGCCGTCGGCTCGCACGCCAAGCACGACGAGGAACTGCACGGCATCCTTGACGAGATCTTCGGCTGAGGATCCCGCACCGCTGAGGAGGTCCCCCACGCTCGTGGGGGACCTCTCTCCATGATCAGGTCATTCACTGGAGCGAGGCATGTACTTCACCGACAGGGGGATCGAGGAGCTCGTCGAGCGTCGCGGCGAGGAGGAGGTCAGCGTGGGCTGGCTCGCGGAGCGGCTGCGCGAGTTCGTGGACCTCAACCCCGAGTTCGAGGTGCCCGTCGAGCGGCTGGCCACCTGGCTCGCCCGCCTGGACGAGGACGACTGACGAGGACCACTGACGAGGACCACTGACGAGGACGGCCGGCGAGGACGCCCGAGGAGGACGGTTCACGGCGAGGCTCAGCCCCTGAGACGAACGCGAAGACGCGATACATCTTGACTTTGCACAAACGCGATATATCTTGTTTGTGGATGGTTCGTCCGTGTGGTGCCGACCCGCGCGGACGCAGGACTTCGCGTGGAAGGGCCTGAGCGATGCCCCAATGGACGATCGACTCTCCCGGACGGCTCACGTTCGGAGAGGTCACCGCGCTCAACGTGCGCGTCGTGGCCGGTCGGCTGGCCGTGCTGGCCAGTGACGGCCCGCCGACCCTCGAAGTGACGGAGGTGGACGGCTCGCCGCTGGTGGTGACCCACGACGAGGACGACGGCCGCCTGACCGTCGCGTACAAGGACCTGACGTGGGACGGGATCCTGGGCTGGTTACGCCCGGGCCCGCGCAGGACGACGCTGACGCTGACCGTGCCGAGGACGTGCCCCGTCCAGGCCGGGGTCGTCTCCGCCTCCGCCGTCGTGGCGGGCATGGAGGGGATCACCGGCGTGAAGGGCGTGTCGGGAGAGATCGTCCTCGACGGCGTCAGCGGCGAGGTGCAGGCGGAGACGGTCTCGGGCTCGGTGGAGAGCCGGGGGCTCGCCGGCGACCTGTCCTTCTCCAGCGTCTCCGGCGACCTCACCGTCGCCGCGGGCCGGCCGCGGCGGCTGCGCGCGAACACGGTGTCCGGCCGCGTCACCGCCGACCTCGAACTGGAGCCCACCGCTCACGTCACCGTGCACAGCATGTCGGGCGCGATCGTCGTACGGCTCCCGCACGACGTGGACACCGACGTGTCCGCCCACTCGACCTCAGGCAGGATCGAGTCGGCCTTCCCCGAGTTGTACGTCGCCTCGGTCCCCGGGGCCCGTTCGCTCAGCGGCCGGCTGGGCGGCGGCATGGCGTCCCTCTCGGCGACCACGGTGTCCGGCGCCGTCACCCTGCTGAGCGGCCAGCCCGCCGGCAGGCGAGAAGAGGAGAAAGCATGAGCGAGCGCAGCGAGCGGATCAGGGAACACGGCGAGGAGAGAGCATGAGCCCGGTGTTCGGGCACGGCCGGTTGCGGCTGTACCTGCTAAAGCTGCTGGAGGAGAGCCCGCGGCACGGCTACGAGATCATCCGGCTCCTCCAGGACCGTTTCCTCGGCGTCTACTCCCCCTCTCCCGGCACGATCTACCCCCGGCTCGCCCGGCTGGAGGACGAGGGCCTGGTCACCCACGAGGTCGTGGACGGCAAGAAGGTCTTCACGCTGACCGACAAGGGGCGGGCCGAGCTGAACGACCGGATGGACGAGCTGGCCGACCTGGAACAGGAGATCACCGCCTCGGTCCAGGACATCGCGCGCGAGGTGAAGGAGGACGTGCGGCAGACCGTGCGTTCCCTGCGCGAGGAGCTCACCCAGATGGCCAGGGACATCGGCCACGACAACCGTGACACCCGGCGTGAGCAGAAGGAGGAGTGGCGGCGGCAGCGCGACCACGCCAAGGAGGAGTGGCGCAGGCAGAAGGAGGAGTGGCGCCGCCACAAGCGCCAGTGGCAGGAGGAGAGCGAGCGCTGGCAGCACGAGTGGCGCCGTATCTGGGAGGAGTCCTGGGGGTTCGGCGGCGGCCGGCAGGGCGGCCACGACGCCGCGCTCAGCCGGATGCTGGCCGACTTCGTCGCCGACGTCCACCGGGCATCCGGCGCGGGCGTGCCCGGCGAACGGGCGCTGGCCGAGTGCCGGGCAGCCCTCGACGAGGCGGCCGAGCGCATCCGCCGGGCACTGCGCTCCTGAGACCGCCCCCGTTTCTGAACTCTTCGTCCCTGAAACCGCTCTCGACCGGCCTGTGACACCCCCCACGAACACCACCGACCAGCGAGGAGCCGAGTTGAGCCCGTACGGCTGGCGCAATCCGTTCCTGCGCTCACCCCTCCCCCCGTCGCCGTATGCCCGGCCGGTCCGCGAGCCGGAACGGCCGGGTGACGGACGGAACGTCCACGGCGACCGGGTCCTCCGGCGCGACCGGCAGCGGGAGGGCGGCGACGAGAGCGCCGCCCGCGCCGCGCGGGCGGCCGTCAGAGCGTGAAGACCACCTTGCCGAAGACCTCGCCGCGGTGCATGGCCGTGAAGCCCTCCTCGGCCTCGGCCAGGGGCAGCACCCGGTCGATCGCCGGCCGGACGCCCGTCTGCTCCAGGAACACCGCGAGCCGAGCGAGCTGCTCACGCGTCCCCATCGTGGATCCGATGATCGACTTTTGCAGGAAGTAGACCTGCGCGAGCTGCGTCGGGGCGACCATGCCGCTCGTCGCGCCGCAGGTGACGATCCGGCCCCCCGGGCGCAGGGAGCTGAGCGAGTGCTTCCAGGTGGCCTCGCCGACGGTCTCCATGACGGCGTCCACCCGCTCGGGCAGCCGCGCGCCCGTCTCGAAGACCCGGTCGGCGCCGAGTGCGAGGGCCCGTTCCCGCTTGTCCTGTGAGCGGCTGGTCGCCCAGACGCGGAAGCCGCCGGCCCGGCCGAGCGCGATCAGCGCGGTCGCCACGCCGCCGCCGGCGCCCTGGACCAGGATCGTCGAGCCCGGCTCCAGCCCGGCCTTGTCGAAGATCATGCGGTAGGCCGTCAGCCACGCCGTGGGCAGGCAGGCGGCCTCCTCGAAGGAGATCGCCGCGGGCTTGGGCACCAGGTTGCGGCGGGGCACCGCGACCTTCTCCGCGAACGTCCCGTCGTACTTCTCCGACAGCAGCGACCGCGCCGGGTCGAGGGTCTCGTCCCCGCCGACCGGCGTGCCGATGACGGAGTGGACGATGACCTCGTTGCCGTCCTCGTCCACCCCCGCCGCGTCGCAGCCGAGCACGATCGGCAGCCGCTCCTGGCTGATCCCCACGCCCTTGAGGGTCCACAGGTCGTGGTGGTTGAGCGCGGCGGCCCGGACCGTGACGGTCGTCCATCCCTCCGGTACGGCGGGCTCGGGGTGCTCCCCGAGCGTCAGGCCCTTGATCGGGTCGTCCGGATCGAACTGTGTGGCGGTGACGGCGAACATGCCAGAACATTACTCCGGCCGTCGCGCCGGACCCGACGGCCCCCGCGCGGCTCGCCGCCGGCGCCTTTTGATGCTCGTGTCCATCAGCGGGACCAGAGCGATGGAAATCAAACAAGACCGGTCAAGAATGGCCGTAAACCACTTGGCATCCCAACGCGACGTGCCGCGACCGAAGGGTCATGACCTGGCACCACGTCACTCATAACCACTCGCTATGGATAACAGATAGGGCAAAGTGCCGATTGTTCTGGTTATATCCACAGCATTTTGAAAGATCCGGTCATTACCCTCGGAGCGTTTTCCTGAGGAATGGGACGCACCCTCACCGTCCCAGGGAAAGGAGCTCCATGATCCCCCCAGCACGGCGTCTGGCCGTTCCCCTCACCGGCGCGCTCCTCGCGGCCGGCGTGGTCGGCGCCATCCCCACGGCCTCCTCGGCCGCGACCGGTGCGGCCAGGGCCATCGCGGCGGCGCAGGCCGCCCCCGGCGACGTGACCGCCAAGGCCGCGCCCCAGACGCCCGACGCGGCGGCCGGCTTCTGGTCGCCGCAGCGGTTGCGGGCGGCCACCGACTACACCGAGGAACTCGGCAACTCCGTCAAGGGCTTCGGCAGGGCCGGCGACGCCACTCCGGACGGCAGGGCGGGCACGGTCCCGCCGGCCGGCGCCGCCGGAAGCGGGGCCGGCGGGTCCGGCACGATCAGCAGGCAGGTCAACCTGCCCCGCACCGTCGGCCGCGTGTTCTTCACCCTGCCGGGCAGGAACCCCCTGGACCCGAAAAGCTGGAAATACTGCTCCGGCACCTCCGTGCAGGGCCATTACCGCAACGTCGTCGCGACGGCCGGGCACTGCGTGTACGACCCGGCGACCAACCAGTTCTACGACAACTGGGTGTTCGTCCCGTCGTATTGGGACGGAAATCAGGCATGGGAAGGAAAGGCGCCGTACGGCATCTACCCGGCGAAGTGGTTCCAGGCACACGACGACTTCGTGGTCAGGGAGGACTACGACTACGACTACGCGTTCGTGAACGTGTCGTCGGGCTTCACACTCACGCCGAAGAAGGACGGGAACGTCACCCGTTACGTACGCACCCCGGTCGGCCGCCTCGGCGACAACGTGGGCGGCCAGGGCTTCACCTGGAACCGCAGCACCAAGGTCAAGGTGTTCGCGTTCGGCTATCCCGCCGGGCCGCACCCGGACGGCGACCGCCCCTTCACCGGCCGGACGATGAAGTGGTGCTACGGCCGGTCGGCTCCGATGCCGGCCGTGCCGAAGTACGACATCCAGGAGCACCTCGGGGTCGCGTGCGGCATGACCTCCGGCGCCAGCGGCGGCCCCTGGCTGACGGGCTACAAGAGTGCGACCCGCACGGGCTATCTGAACGGCATCAGCAGCGTGGCGTGGGACAGCGACGGCAACGACCGGTACGACCGGATCTCCTCGCCGTACTTCAACGGCGAGACCTACGAGGTCTACAAGGTGGCCGCCAACCGGTGGACACAGTGATCGCGGACGTCTGACCGCACGGCCGTTCGGTCAGGCAGGGGGCCCGGCGGACGATCCGCCGGGCCCCCTCGTGTCACGGCTCCCCGGTCGACCTTTACGTTCCCTGTACGCCGCGTGCGGTCGACTGTCCCTGTCAGAAGTCGAACAGCGCCCCGGCGGCCGACCGCAACTCGCAGTCGTTGCCGAAGGTGCGCCGGAACTGGAAGTACTTCCCGTCCCAGATGCCGCTGGCGGTGACCGTGACAGGTGCGTAGATCATCGTGCAGGGCTCGGCCGCGTTCACCCGCAGAGCGCTCGGGTCGACGCCCGCCCTGTTCAGCCACGCGCACGCCTTGTCCGCCGAAGGGTGCGAGCCGCCCACCGGAGCGCAGTTCAGGAACACCGACCGCGCCGGCGGCTCCGCCTGCTCGCCGTTGGCGACGGTCAGGATCACCGCCCGCACCCGGAAGGCCGGCGGCCGGGACGCCCGCAGGGCGACCTCGGGCGGCGGCGGAGCCGGCAGGGTGTCCGCCCGCGCAGGGGCCGACGTCCCGCCGTCGCCGAAGGCGCCCGGCTGGGCCCAGGCCTGGGCAGAGGGGCCGGCGGCCAGCGCCGCACCGGCCAGTAGGACAAGCAGCGGTTTCATGCGATCCCCCCGTTTCCGCTGGTGACCAGCGTTCTCATGGGAGACCCTCGGGGCAAGCGTCCACTCCGGAGCTCACCGGAAACGTGACGTACCACAGATCACATCTGTTCCGCTCGATTCATAACGAGCTGGACAAGAAGGTGTGCCACAACCGTATGGATCTGGAAAAATCACCCCTTACTGTCCATATCTCCGCCCCGAGAGGCTCACGGTGACCAGGAAGCTCACACTCGCCGCCGGTGGCGTCGTCGCCGCCGCGAGTGCGGTCGCCGTGTTGTGGAGTCAGGGACCGGCCGTTCCCGCGACCGCCGCGTCCCGCGCGGCCACGACGCCGGTGACCGGCGTCAACAAGAACGGGGTCAGCGCCTTCCCCCTCGCTCCCAGCGACGCCGACGAGCAGCGGGTGGCGGCCTACTGGAGCCCCGAGCGGCTCAAGCAGGCGAGCAGCTACGTGCCGAGCACGAAGCCGTCGCCCTCCACCAAGAGCACGACCTCCGCGGTGGAGGTGGGTCCGGGAGACGCGAAGACGCGCACCGGGGCACCGCGCGCCGCGGCGCCCCCGCCCGTGGCCTCCCCGCCGATGGTGGGCAAGGTGTTCTTCAAGGTCGGCGACAAGGAGTACTGGTGCTCCGCCTCCGCGGTGCACTCCGCCCACCGCAACCTGGTCGCCACCGCAGGGCACTGCGCGTACGCGCTGTCGCAGGACAAGCCGGTGCAGAACTGGGTCTTCATCCCCGGCTACCACGACGGCGTCGCCCCCTCCGGCATCTTCGTCGGCCACACGCTCTACATGCAGGAGGACTTCGCCGGCCAGGGCGACTTCGACCGCGACTACGCCTTCGTCACCGTGCACCGCGGCTTCTCCTGGCAGCCGTACGTGGAGAACGGGCGGCTCAAGTACCGGGCCGTCGACGTGGGCCGGCTGGAGGACAAGGTCGGCGCCTTCCGCTTCGCCTCGGGCAAGCCGCTCGGACGGCCGACGTACGTCTTCGGCTACCCCGCGGGGGCCAACCCCGACGGCAGCCGCCCGTACACCGGCCAGACGGTGAAGTCCTGCGACGGCACCACCGAGAAGAAGTTCGTCAGCGCGCCGACATGGCAGCTCGAACACGGGGTGCGGCTGCCGGGCTGCCCGTTCACCGCCGGCGCGAGCGGCGGCCCCTGGGTGATCGGCTACAGCGCCGCCACGCGGACCGGCTACCTCACCGGGATCACCAGCCTGACCTGGAATCTCAGCGGCGGCGGACGTCTCGACGCCGTCTCCACGCCCTACTTCAACCAGTTGACCGAGCGGGTGTACACCCAGGCCGGCAAGCAGGGCACGGACTGAGCTCTCTCCGCCGGCGAGGCGAAGATGTGATCTCCGTCACATCACCCGCCCCTCCCCGACTGCACCGAGTGCTCGATTTGACACAGAAGGCGTCCGAGGAGACCTGCACTGATCTCCCGGCACTCACTCGATCTTGACACGCGTTGTTGAGATCACGGAAAAGTCACGCGAGCGACGGGCCGGAAAGCGCGTAAAACACGAATAAACGTGAGAGGTACTGTCTTTACTAGCCCTTTACTGACGGGTGGGACGCATGTGGCGGACCACGACAGCACCTGGAGATTCATGAACACGCGAGTCAAGCGCCTGATCCTCCCCATCGGGGGCGTGGCCGTCGCCGGCCTCGTCGGGGCCACCCTGGCGGTCCCCGCTCAGGCCGCCGGTGACACGGCCTCCGACACGCTGGCCGGCAGCGGCATCGCCGCGAAGAACGTCATCGCCTACTGGCTCAACCAGAAGGCCTCCAACCTGGTCCACGCCACCCCGTACGGGTACGAGAGCCAGGTCAGCGCCAAGCACATCTCGACCGGCGGGCCGTCGGCCGACAGCAAGCCCGGCACCGTCTCGCCGACCAGCACCGGGAAGCCCAGCGGCTCCCTGAAGAACGTGAACCTGCCGCGCACCACCGGCAAGGTCTTCTTCCGCGGCGGCGACGGCAGGCCGCACTGGTGCAGCGCGACCTCCGTCCAGTCGAAGTACGGCAACCTGGTCGCCACGGCCGGGCACTGCGTCTACGACACCAAGACGAACAAGGCCACCCTGGACCGCTGGGTCTTCATCCCCGGCTACTACCAGGGCAAGGCGCCGTGGGGCATCTACGTCGGCAAGACGGCCTACACGCACTACGACTTCGACGTCTACGAGGACGGCGACCGCGACTACGCCTTCGTGACCGTCTACAACGGCATCAAGGCGGGGCGCGGCGGCGACCTGCGCAACGTCGCCGAGTGGAACTGGAAGCAGGTCGACAGGAAGACCTACTCCAGCTACGACCGCTTCCTCCGCAGGAGCCAGGGCGGCAAGTACTACGTCGTCAAGTTCACCGACGTCGGCCGGCTCGAGAGCAACGTCGGCGGTCAGGGCCTGGCCTACAACCAGAAGGTCGGCAGCTCGGTCTACGTGTTCGGCTACCCGAGCGGGTCGCACCCGGACGGCAACCACGCCTTCACCGGCCAGACCCTCAAGTGGTCGTACGGCAAGACCTTCGCCGCCAAGGCCCCCTCGGTCAAGGCCGAGGAGCTCGTGGGCGTCAAGTCGTCCTTCACCGGTGAGGGCTCCTCGGGCTCGTCGTGGCTGCTGAGGTACAGCAGCGCCAAGCGGCTCGGCTACCTGAACGGCGTCACCAGCGGCGTCTCGGACACCGACGGCAACCAGCGGATCGACACCAGCGTCTCCCCGTACTTCGACGGCGAGACCTACGGCGTCTACAAGGCCGCCGCCAACAACTGGTCCGGCTCCATCGCCTGAGTCGCGGACACCTCGCTGCCGGTCCGCCAGTGGCATGCTGAGTGGACGGCGATCACGAGGAGATCAGGATGACCCACCCTTCCGGTACGCAGCCCGCCTTCCGTCGCACCCCCCTGGACGCGGACGAAAGGGCGCGCGGCGAGATCGCCTTCTCGCAGCTCGTCGCCGAACACCTCGTCACGCAGGGGCGGTTCAGGATCACCGCGGACAGCCCGGAAATGGTGGACCTGTGGCAGACGGTCGCCCGCAGGGTGGGTGAGGAGCTGCGACGGCCGGTGGTCAGCTACGCCAACGGCCGGGACATCGTCATCACCTTCGCCCAGGAGGCCCCGGGTCTCACGCCACAGGCCTGAGCACCCCCCAGGAAGTGCCCCGTCGCGCCGCGGCGGGGCACTTCGGCGTTCCGGGAAGAACGACGCTCCGTCCGCGTTGTTTTCCCGACTTGATCCCCATCGCTGTATGTTCCTTCGCAGCCCATTCACGTGTTGGGGCGCGGGAGACGTTCCACAGCAAGGAGATCCGGTTGAAGCGCATCCTCCTCCCCCCGCTGTGGGGTGCGGCGGCGACGGCCACGTTGCTCGTCAGCGGGACGGCGGTGCCCGCTCACGCCTACGAGATCACCGTGACCACGCCCCTCGTCTCCGGCGCGAAGGCGGCGTCCGTGATCGCCTACTGGCTCAGGGACGGCGGACGCCAGCTCGCGGAGGCCACTCCCGCTTCCGCGCCGGCCGGGATCGACGCCACTCCCGTCACGGCCGGGGACACCGCTCCCGGCGGCGTGCGGGGCGTGGTGCCCGCCTCCGCCGGGGTCAAGCGGGCCGCGGGTCCGTCGAGGAACGTCAACCTGCCGAGGACGACGGGCAAGGTCTTCTTCGTCGGCTCGGACGGCCGCCCCCACTGGTGCGCGGGCACGTCCGTACAGTCCGATCACCGCAATCTCGTGGCGACGGCCGGCCACTGCGTGTATGCCACGAACTCCCCGGCAGAGTCCGCAGGAGAGGCCACCCCGGCGCCCTACCGCTACTGGATCTTCATTCCGGCATTCGCCGGCGGCGGCACGCCCTGGGGCGTCTACGCCGGCGACCGGGCCTTCGCCCACAGCGACTTCACCAGATATGGCGACCTGGACCGCGACTACGCGTTCGTCAGCGTCCACGCCGGCCTGCTACCCAAGCGCGTCGCGCTGCGGGACGCGGCGCAGTACGCGGCGTTCTCCGCCGGGCCGAAGTACCGCACGGCCACCGGCTACACCGGCGTCAGGCTGCTGCCCGCGGGGCGTCTCGGCGACAAGGTCGGCGGGCAGGGCCTCGCCTACAACCTGCCGGTCGACCGGCCGCTCGCGATCTTCGGCTATCCGATGCGGACCGCCGAGGGCCTCGCCGGCGGCCGCACCCGGCTCACCCGTGCCTACGGCAGGCCCTACCTGGCCCAGGACCTGTCCAGGAGGGCGAACGAGCTGATCGCCGTCCGCTCGGCCTTCACCGCCGCCTCCGGGTCACCGTGGCTGGCCGCCTACCGCGGCGTGCGCGGTCTCGGATACCTGAACGGCCTGACGATCGGCCTGTCCGGCCCGGGAACCGGCCTGTCGCCGTACTTCGACGGAGAACTGTTCCAGGTCTACAACACGGCCCGGCGCGCCGGCTGAGGCCGTCGGCGTCCGCTCAGACGCCGACCGCCTCCATGCTCGCGCTCCGCCTGTCCACGCTCTGGCTGCCCGTGCTCTCCCTGTGCCCTGCGCGGCCCCGGCCGCGCTCCAGCAGCTCCGCCACCCGCGGCTCCGCGGCGTACGGCGCGAACCGGCGGCACATGTCCGCCACGTACGTCCGGGTGCGCGCCGACTGGATGCCGTCGGCCAGATCCAGGGCCGACGACGCCGCCTGGCACGCCTCCTCCAGTTCGCCCTCCTGGATGAGCGCCGTGGCGAGCAGCGAGAGATTGAACATCTTGCCGCGCACGTAGCGCCCGTCCATCACCAGCGAGCGCCGGGCCTGCCGTACGGCCCGCGCCCCGTCGCCGAGGTCGCGCAGGCAGTGGGCCGACTTCGCGGCCAGGTAGGCCTCGTCGAAGTAGCCGATCCAGCCGGGCTCGTTCTGAGGTCTGCGCCTGTCGAAGGCGACCTCCGCCTCGTGCAGCGCGCCGCCGCACGCCGTGCGCTCCCCGAGCAGGGCCAGGGCGTGCGCCTCCAGCACCCGGGCCTCGGCCAGCAGCGTGCCGACCCCCGAGCGCCGGGCCGCCGCCACGGCCGCCCTGGCCAGCTCCAGCGCGTGCCGGGGATGCCCGATGTAGACGGCCTGGTGGCTCATCCCGGCCAGGATCTCGCCGCACAGGGCGTGGTCGCCCGCACCGCGCGCCAGGCCGAGCGCCTGGATCAGGTAGCGCTGGGCCAGCCCGTGCTGCTCCAGGTCGTAGGCCATCCACCCCGCCAGCCGGGTCAGCTCGGCCGCCGCCGTCGCCAGCGAGCGCCCGGTGGCCTCGCCGTACGCGCCCTCGCGCAGCAGCGGCGTCACGGCGGTGTGCAGATAGCGCACGACCGGGCCGCGGATGCTGCCGCCGCCGAACCGGTTGTCCAGTTCGCCGAACGACCGGGTGACCTCACGGATCGCGGCCACGTCAGAGGGCCCGACCCGGCGCGGCCCGTTCGCGGAGAGCCGCTCCCCGTCGGGGGCCGCCAGCCAGCGGACGATGCCCGCCGAGCCCGCTCCCAGGGCGAAGGTGGAGTCGAGCAGGAACCTGCGCCGCTCGACGTCGGCCCTCCACAGTGCTGTCACGCTTGCCACACCCTCCTCCCACGAATGGGGGAACTCCTGTCCCAGATCGGCGGGGACCGTTCCGCGCGGCATGCCGATGTCCTCCCTGGACACCTGCCGCCCCAGCCGCAGCGAGAAGATCTCGGCCAGCAGGCCGGGAACCGGTTCGCGCGGGCGGCGGCCGCCGATCCAGCGCAGCACGGAACCGTGGTCGTACCGCATCCCCCGCAGCCCCCGGGCCGAGCCGAGACCGTTGAGCCGCCGGGCAAGGCCCTTGCGGGACAGTCCGGCTTCGGTGAGGTGCTGCTGGAGCAGGCGGTTGGGGTCACGTCGCATCGCTCTCCAACCGGGACAGGCAATAGCCGAGTTGGTTACGGAGAGCTTTCTTTATAGCACTAACCGTGAGGACCTAAAGGGATTCCCAAATGTTTGACGGCACTGACAAGGACAGACTGACGAGGAAAGGCGAAGGGCCGCGCACCGCGTGCGTCACGCGGTGCGCGGCCCTTCCGGGTCCGTGCCTGCCCGTCCCTACGTCCGTGCCTGCCGGAGGACGGCTACTTGCGGGCGACGCCGTCCTCCCGGGCCTGCCGCGCCACGGCGGCGATCACCGCGGGCGCGACCCGGGCGTCGAAGGGCGAGGGGATGACGTAACTCTCGGCGAGGTCGTCCCCGACCACGGCCGCCAGCGCGTCCGCCGCCGCCACCTTCATGTTCTCCGTGATCGTCGTGGCGCGGACGTCGAGCGCGCCGCGGAAGACCCCGGGGAAGGCCAGCACGTTGTTGATCTGGTTGGGATAGTCGGACCGGCCGGTGGCGACCACGCGGGCGTGCCGGCCCGCCACCGCGGGGTCCACCTCGGGAGTGGGATTGGACAGCGCGAACACGATCGAGTCCGGCGCCATGGCCGCGATGGCCTGCTCCGAGACCGTCGACCCGGACAGGCCGACGAAGACGTCGGCGCCGGCGAGCGCCTGCTCGGTCGACCCGGACAGGCCGGCCCTGTTGGTGTCGCGGGCCAGCGCCCGCTTGACCGGGTTCAGGTCCTCGCGGCCGGCGTGGATGACCCCCTTGGAGTCGGAGACCGCGATGTCGCCGATCCCGGCGTTCAGCAGGATCCGCGACACGGCGACGCCGGAGGCGCCGGCGCCGGCCACCACCGCCCGCAGGTCGCCGAGGGACCGCCCGGTGAGGCGGGCCGCGTTGCGCAGCGCGGCGAGGACCACGATCGCCGTGCCGTGCTGGTCGTCGTGGAAGACGGGGATGTCGAGAAGCGCCCGCAGGCGCTCCTCCACCTCGAAGCAGCGGGGGGCGCTGATGTCCTCCAGGTTGATGCCGCCGAACGACGGCGCGAGCCTGACCACGGTCTCGACGATCGCGTCCACGTCGGTGCAGTCGATGCAGATGGGCACCGCGTCGACGTCGGCGAACTGCTTGAACAGCAGGGCCTTGCCCTCCATCACGGGCATGGCCGCGGCCGGCCCGATGTCGCCGAGCCCCAGGACGGCGGTGCCGTCGGAGACCACGGCCACGACGTTGGACACCCAGGTGTAGTCGTTGACCAGGTCCGGGTTGTCGGCGATGGCGGTGCAGACGCGGGCGACCCCAGGCGTGTACGCGAGCGACAGGTCGTCGGCGTCGCGGACCGGGACGGTGGAGCGGACCTCCAGCTTGCCGCCGCGGTGCAGCGCGAAAGCGGGATCCAGGTCGAGAGATTCCAAGGAAACAGATGTGACGGTCACAGCGACCCCAGTGTCGAAAGGACGAATTCCTTCGGTAGACGCCGTCAAGAGAACGAGAGCCCTGGCTTCGGTAGCCGCCGGAGGCCGTCGTCGTTGACGGTCGTCTCTTGAGGGGGGTACGGGGGTCACCCGTTCCCTGATTGTGCCACACGAAGTGACAACCGCCCCTGCCCGATCGGGTCACATATCGTTGCGAGCCCAGGTGTTCCCCCAGGCCACCGGGCGTGTAATACTCGGCTTTGCCGGTGATCTCTTACGTACTTGGGCGCCCCAGTGGACTTGACGTCTTACGCCGAGCTGGCCGTTCAGCTGGTCAACATGGGCGACGAACTCAAAAACCCTTTCTCCCTGCGAGCCCTGCTGGAGGAGACGGGCCGTACGGAGGCGGCAGCCCGCCTCACCCGTCGTGACATCGACGCGCTGTGCGAGCTGCGCGACGAGCTCGCGGAGGTCTTCGCGTCGGCCGCCGAGGGCGACGACGTGGACGTGGTCGAGCGGCTCAACGGGCTGCTGGTCCGCCATCCCGTGCATCCCCAGATCTCGGGGCACGACGGGCAGCCCTGGCACCTGCACCTGACCGAGGGCGGCCGGGTCGCCGACGCCCTCGCGGTCGGGTCGGTCATGGGCCTGGCCAGCGTCGTGACCCGGCTCGGCGTGGACCGGCTCGGCATCTGCCAGGCGACGCCGTGCCGCAACGCCTACCTCGACACCTCCTCCAACCGGTCGCGCCGCTACTGCTCGGAGCGGTGCGCCAGCCGGGCCAACGTGGCCGCCTACCGGGCGCGCAAGCGGGGCGCCTGACAGGGCCGGGCCGGCCTGGTCAGGCGGCCGGAGCGGGGAAGCGCAGCGCGGGCCTTGGCCAGTAGCGCAGCACGACCCTGCCCACGACGTCCTCCTCGGGCACGGCGCCGAAGTCCCAGCTGTCGCGGCGCCCGGGGGCCGACTGGTTGTCGCTCTCCAGCCACCAGCCGTCGCCCGTGAGCCGGAAGGCCCGCTTGACGATCAGCCCGTGCGGCCGCCTGGCGACCACCAGGTCGCCCGGGCGGACAGGGGCGCCGAGCCGTACCAGCAGCCAGTCTCCGGGCCGCAACGCGGGCAGCATCGAATCGCCGGAGACACACACGGCGGTGAGCACATCCCCCTCCGCACAGTGATTTCGAGACGAGTAAGGTCGGTCCTGGAACAGTGCTGTCACCAGCATTCCTAAGGAAGGATTCCGATGCTCGCACGACTGCTGCGACCCCGGCACGAGGTGTCCGCCCACTGCGACCTGCCGTGCGGGGTCTACGACCCGGCGCAGGCCCGCATCGAGGCCGAGTCGGTGAAGGCGATCATTAAGAAGTACGCCGACAACGACGACCCGGTCTTCAGGACCCGCGCGCTGATCATCAAGGAACAGCGGGCCGAGCTGGTCAAGCATCACCTGTGGGTGCTCTGGACCGACTACTTCAAGCCCCCGCACCTCGAGCAGTACCCGCAGCTCCACCAGCTCTTCTGGGACGCCACGAAGCTCGCCGGCGCCGCCGGAGCCAAGGGCACCGTCGACCCCTCCCTGGCCGACGACCTCCTCGCGAAGATCGACGAGATCGCCAAGATCTTCTGGGAGACCAAGGCCGCCTGAGCCGCGGGATCTCAGGCCCCGCACGGCCTCCACGGTCGCGCGGGGCCAGATCATCCCAAGGCCCATACAAACTCCATATTCGGTAGTACGGAATTTACGTGCAGTTACCTCCAAGGATCGCCACAATGAGCGCGTCCAGCCGGGGCAGCACCGCGCGAGTGGCGGTAGGTTGCAGTCAGCGGCACTCAGCCGGCTGAAGGGGCGAGGAGGAACGTGACCGAGGAAACCGAGACGCCTGCGGTGGATCTGACCGGGATTCGCGATGCTGTGAGTGTCCGGCTGCCCGCCGTGAGCGCCTACCTGTCCGTGCTGCGCACGGCAACCGCCGGGCTCGCCGCACGGCTCGACTTCACCCTCGACCAGATCGAGGACCTGCGCATCGCCGTCGACGAGGCGTGCGCCATGTTGCTGCGGCACGCCGTGCCCGGAACGGACCTCCTCGCGGAGTTCGAACTCACGGGCCAGGAGATGACGGTTCGCGTCGAGGTCAACACGCTCGGAGTCAGCTCGCCCAACCGGGAGGACTTCGCCTGGATGGTGCTGACCGCGCTGGCCGACGACGTGGACGCCATCTCCGACCACGCCGACCACCTGGCGATCGTGCTGCGTAAGCGCCGGAGCACGGCGAGGCCGTCGTGATGACGGAAAGGACGAGTGCGATGACCTCCGGCGACTCGGCGGTGCCGGACCGCGTACGCGCGCGCACACTCTTCGCCGAGCTGTCGGAGCTCCCGCCGGACGACCCGAGGCGCCAGCGCATCCGCGACGAGCTGGTCGAGCTTCACCTGCCACTGGTGGAGTACCTGGCCCGCCGCTTCCGCAACCGGGGCGAGTGGCTCGACGACCTCACGCAGGTCGCCACGATCGGACTGATCAAGTCGATCGACCGTTTCGACCTCGCACGCGGCGTGGAGTTCTCCACGTACGCCACGCCGACCATCGTCGGCGAGATCAAACGGCACTTCCGCGACAAGGGCTGGGCGGTCCGCGTGCCGCGCCGGCTTCAGGAGCTGAAGCTCTCGCTCACGAAGGCGATAAGCGAACTGTCGCAGCGGGAGAGCCGCGCGCCCACGGTCGCCGAGCTCGCCGTCCACCTGGGCATGAGCGAGGAGGAGGTCCTGGAGGGTCTGGAGTCGGCCAACGCCTACTCCACCGTGTCGCTCGACGCGCCGGACTCCGGCGACGACGACGCTCCCGCCGTGTCCGACTCGCTCGGCATCGTGGACGAGTCGCTGGAGGGTGTGGAGTATCGCGAGTCGCTCAAGCCGCTGCTCGAGCGCCTGCCTCCGCGTGAGAAGCGCATCCTGCTGCTGCGTTTCTTCGGCAACATGACGCAGTCGCAGATCGCCACAGAGCTGGGGATCTCGCAGATGCACGTGTCCCGGCTGCTCGCCAGGACCCTGGCCCAGCTCCGCGAGGGCCTCACCGCAGAGGACTGATCGTCCGGCCGCACGGCCCGGAACGATCGGAGACGGACGACCGCGACGCCGCGCTCCCCCCGGCGGCGCCCGGTCAGTGTCGACGCCCGCACCGACTGTCAGCGTCGGCGCCTGCACCAGTCTCTACGCCGGTGTCCACTCAGCGCGCGCCGTCCTCGCCCATGAGGGCGTGGGTGGAGGCCGGCGCGAGCAACGCGACCAGGGCGACCGCCGCCGCGGCGATAAGCGGGACGCCGAACGCGTACTGCGCGGACTGGATGAGGCTGATCGCCACAGGAAGCGCGAATATCTGCGTCACCACGGCCGGGCCCCGGGTCCAGCGCAGCACCTGCCAGACGCCCCAGGCCACCCAGAGCAGCAGGGCGCCGCCGAGCACGCCGAACCCGGCCACCGCAATGCTGGTGACCATGTCGGTGGGTTCGCCGATCACGGTCTCGACCGCGACATAACCGCCCAGGGCGAGGGCGAGCAGGCCCTCCGCGCCCAGGATGGCGGCGGCCACGGTCAGTGTGCCGGGGCGGCCGACGGAACTGCTGATCACGCGCCCAACCCTACCCGCAGGCACACGCGCCTTCTCGGGTGCCTCGACCGACAAGATCCGCCCGTACGGCGCGGTGTCCAGAGTGGTGCATCGCAAGGCGGAGGAGGAGCTCGTAGCGGAGCTACGAACGATCTTCCCGGGCCCCGCGGAAAGTCCGAGCTTGCGAGGAGTTTTCGTGGGTGGGGCGACAACGTAGCGAGGTGCCGCTCTGGGCGACGCGACGGGGCGAAGGTCGGAGGGAGAGGCACGAGGAGGCGTCACCCGACACGAGCGGTAAACCGTTCGTTAACCTTCAGGCATGCGGGCACTCCTCCTCGTCAATCCCAAGGCGACCTCGACGCACCGGCGCACCCGGGACGTGCTGATCCGGGCGCTCGGCGCCGCCGTCGACCTGTCGGTCGAGGAGACCGCCTACCGCGGCCACGCGACCGCGCTCGCGGCCACCGCGCACGCCAAGGGCTTCGACGCGGTGGCGGTCCTCGGCGGCGACGGCACGATCAACGAGACCGTCAACGGCCTGCTCGACGCCCGGCCCGGCGGCGGCGCGAGCGAACGGCCCGCGCTCATCGTGATCCCCGGAGGCAGCGCCAACGTCTTCGCCCGCGCACTCGGGCTGCCCAACAACCCGGTCGAGGCGACCGGCGCCGTCCTGGAGGCGCTACGCGAAGGACGCCGCCGGATTATCGGATTGGGACAGGCGATTTGGCACGATGAGGTTTCGGGTCCGGACCCGGGGGCAGATGCGCCACCTGACCAGAAGAGGTCCAGATATTTCACATTTTGTGCTGGGCTGGGATACGACGCCGAGGTCGTCCGAGCCGTGGAGGGCCTGCGGAGCGCGGGGCATCGCGCGCTGCCCGCTCTCTACGTGAACACGACGGTCCGCCACTTCTTCGTGACGGACCGGCAGCGGCCGGCGATCCGGCTGACACGTCCCGGCCGGCCGACAGAGGATGGGATCTTCATGGCGATCGTGTCCAACACGTCGCCGTGGACATACGCCGGCACACGTCCGATCAACCCGACGCCGTGGGCCGGTTTCGAGACGGGGCTCGACATGCTCGGGCTCCGGAAGATGAGCCTGCCGACCGTGCTCACGCTCGCCCGGCAGATCATCGGCGAACACCGGGGATTGCCGCGCGGTAAACACCTCGTTCAGCTCCATGACGAGGCCGAGTTCACCCTCCACGCCTCCCGCCCGGTCGCCTTCCAGCTCGACGGCGACTATCTGGGAGAACACGAGTGGGTGATCTTCCGCGCTATCCCGGACGCGTTACAAGTCCTCGTCTAGCCTGTTACATGTAGTCATAGTGTGACGCATCCGACAGCCACGACGGGCAAAACCTTGTCCCAAACCTCTTGTGTGGTGTTGGAACGGCTGAAAAGCTGAACTACGACGTCGGAACGTAGGACCTTTACGGAGACCACCGCCTCCGTGAGGAGCCCCGGCGATCACGCGGACGAGCCCCGGCCCCCACCCAGGATCCGGGTGATCGTTCGCATCAGCTAGTGAAAGAGTTCACAAAGTTGACGGCCAGAGGAGCCACGGAGGCTCCACTTTACGAAGGAGTGGAACGCATGGACTGGCGCCACCGCGCTGCCTGCCGTGACGTGGACCCCGAACTGTTCTTCCCGATCGGGAACACTGGTCCGGCGCTCATGCAGATCGAAGAGGCCAAGCAGGTATGCCGGCGATGCACGGTCGCCGATTCTTGTCTCAAGTGGGCCCTCGAGTCGGGTCAGGACGCCGGAGTCTGGGGCGGGCTCAGCGAGGATGAGCGTCGCGCCCTCAAGCGCCGTACGGCTCGCGCCCGCGCCCGCGCCGCCGTCTGACTCCCCCGCCACACGCGAACGCCTTCGGTGAATGCCTGCCATGGCATTCACCGATTCGCGGGGCGCCGGAGCCCGGCCGAGACGGCCGCGTAGCCTCCCGCCCATAGGGCCGTCTGTCCACCAACGCATCGCGTCCACTATGGCATCCCCCACACCGGTCTCGCACAGCGGGACCCCCTGTGGAGCCTTGCGCGATGCCCGGGCCGGCGCGGGAGACAGGGGCCCCGGCGATCGAGGCCCCTGAGATCGAGGCCCCTGAGATCGAGCCTCCCGCGGGGGCTCAGCCCGACTGCACCGGGATGCTGAGACTGACCTCGGTGCCCCCGCTCTCTCTCCTGGACACGCCCAGGCGGCCCGACAGTTCGCCGACGACCAGCGTGCGGACGATCTGAAGGCCGAGGCTTCCCGTGGCCTCCAGGTCGAAGTCCTCGGGCAGGCCCTTGCCGTCATCGGCCACCGCGAACTCCAGCCGGTCGGCGTCTCGGGAGACGACGATCTGGACGTTCCCGGAGCAGTGGGCGAACCCGTGCTCGACCGCGTTCTGCAGCAGCTCGGTCAGCACCATGGCGATGGGGGTCGCGACCGCGGCGGGCAGCACGCCGAAGCTGCCGACCCGCTTGATCGCCACCTGCGCGAGCGCCACCTCCGCCGTCATCGCGATGACCCGGTCGGCGATGTCGTCGAACTCGACCATCTCCTCCGGCATCTGGGCGAGGATCTCGTGGACGATCGCGATCGAGCCGACCCGCCGTACGGCCTCGTTCAGCGCCTCCTGGCCCTCCGGGTTGTTCAGCCGGCGCGCCTGGAGCCGCAGCAGCGCGGCCACGGTCTGCAGGTTGTTCTTGACCCGGTGGTGGATCTCGCGGATCGTCGCGTCCTTGGTGAGCAGTTCCCGCTCGCGCCTCCGCAGCTCGGTCACGTCGCGGATCAGCACCAGCGCGCCGATGCGGCCACCACCGACGATCAGCGGGATCGCCCGTAGCTGCACGACCGTTCCGCCGTTCTCCACCTCGGTCTCCCGGGGGGCCCGTCCGCTGGCGACGACCATCAGGTCCTCGTTGATCGGCTCGTCGGAGTAGCACAGGTCGGCGGTCGTCTTCCCCAGGTCCGCGCCCACGAGATCGGCGTGCAGGCCGAGCCTGCGATAGGCCGACAGCGCGTTGGGCGAGGCGTAGGTGACCCGTCCGGCCTTGTCCAGGCGGAGCAGGCCGTCGCCCACCCGGGGCGACCTGACCAGGATCGGCTCCTCCTCCGCGAAGGGGAACCTGCCCTCGGCCACCATCTGCGCCAGATCGGACGCGCTCTGGAGGTAGGTCAGCTCCAGGCGCGACGGAGTGCGCGCCGACGACAGGTTGGTCGAGCGCTGGATGACCCCGATGATCGGGCCGTCCTTGCCGCGCCGTACGGGGATCGTCTCCTCGCGCACCGGCACGCCGCTGGACCAGTCGGGGTCGCCCTCCCTGCAGATGCGGTGCTCGGTCCAGGCCACGTCGATCAGCGGCCGCTCCCCCATGGCGATGGACGCGCCCACGACGTCGTCGTGGTAGACGGTGGGGCCGGTCGTGGGCCGCATCTGGGCCACCGCCACCCACCTCGTGCCGCCCTGGTCGGGAACCCACAGTATGAGGTCGGCGAACGACAGATCGGCGAGCAGCTGCCAGTCCGAGACCAGCGAGTGGATCCAGTCGACGCCGGCGGAATCGAGTGCGGTGTGGCGCGACACCAGGTCGCTGAGAGTCGGCACGAGTGCATGATGCGCCGCCGTCCGGGTCGAAAGCGAATCGACCATCGCCACCTGGCAAGATGCACCTCATGACAGGGCCGTTGGACAGACTGCGCGCGGCCGCCGCCGAGCGGGAGGCCGCCGGCCTGCGCCGCGTCCTTCGCCCGCGCACGCCCGACCACGACGGCCTGCTCGACCTGGCCTCCAACGACTATCTGGGGCTCGCGCGGGACGAGCGGATCGTCGAGGCGGCCGTACGGGCCACCCGGGAGTGGGGGGCGGGCTCGACGGGCTCGCGTCTGGTCACCGGCTCCACCCGGCTCCACGCCGAGCTGGAGGACCGGCTCGCCGCGTTCACCGGAGCGGCCCGGGCCCTGGTGTTCTCCTCGGGCTACCTCGCCAACCTCGCCGCGGTCGCCGCCCTCGGACGGGGCGGCCTGATCGTCTCGGACGCCGGCAACCACGCCTCGATCGTGGACGCCTGCCGGCTGTCACGGGCGCGGGTCGTGGTCACGCCGCACGGGGACGCGGAGGCGGTGGACAGGGCCCTGGCCGAGCGCGCCGAGGAGCACGCCCTCGTCGTCACCGACGCCGTCTTCTCCGTCGACGGCGACCTCGCGCCGCTGCGCGCCCTGCACGAGGCGGCCGTACGGCACGGCGCGCTGCTGGTGGTGGACGAGGCCCACGCGCTCGGCGTGGTGGGCGACCACGGCAGGGGCGCGGTGCACGCGGCGGGCCTCGCCGGATGTGCCGACGTTGTGAGAACCGTCACGTTGTCGAAGTCCCTGGGCTCCCAGGGCGGCGCCGTCCTGGGAGCTCCCGAGATGATCGGCACGCTCGTGGACACCGGCCGGTCGTTCATCTTCGACACCGGCCTCGCACCGGCCTGCGCCGGCGCCGCCCTGGCCGCCCTCGACATCCTGGAGAGCACTTCTGACCTGCCCGGACGCGCCCGGCAGCGAGCCGGGGAACTGGCCGCGCTGACCCGCGAGCTCGGCCTGGAGACGGCCGATCCGGCGGCCGCCGTGGTGCCGGTCGTGCTCGGCTCGCCCAGGCTCGCCCTGTCAGCGGGAGCCCTGTGTGCGGAACTCGGGGTCCGCGTGGGATGCTTCCGCCCACCATCGGTGCCTCGGGGCCGGTCCTGTCTGCGGTTGACCGCGAGGGCCGATCTGAGGTCCGATGATCTCGCGGTGGTCCGGGGTGCGCTCACCGCTGTGGCCGAGTTGACGACATCGCCCGAGCTGGGCGATGTGGCCGAGTTGAGGGTGGACAGGTGACGGAGCACAGCGAGGACTCTCCCCGGGTTCCGAAGTACTACGACGTGAAGCGCAGCCTTCTGGAGCTCACCAAGAGCCTGCCCGCGGGCAGCGCGCTCCCGCCCGAGCGCGCCCTGGCGGTGCGCTTCGAGACCTCCCGGACGACGGTCCGGCAGGCGCTGTCGGAGCTCGTGGTCGAGGGGAGGCTGCTGCGCATCCAGGGCAAGGGCACGTTCGTCGCCCAGCCCAAGGTCGCCCAGGTCCTGCAGCTCACCTCCTACACGGGTGACCTGCGCACGGTCGGCCTGGAGCCGGACACCAAGATCCTCGACATCAGCTACATCACCGCCGACGAGGCGCTCGGGCGGCGGCTGGCCATCAACCCCGGTGGCCGGGTCCTGCGGATCCACCGCCTGCGCCTGGCCAACGGCGAGCCGATGTCCATCGACACCACGCACCTGTCCGCCCGCCGGTTCCCGCGCCTGCGGCGCGAGCTGGAGGTGCACTCCTCCCTGTACGAGACCCTGCACAACGCCTACAACGTGCGGCTGACCGACGCCGAGGAGGTCATAGAGACCGTCCTCGCCACGCCGTACGACGCGCAGGTGCTGGGCGTGGACGTCGGCCTGCCCATGCTGCTGCTGACCCGGCACGCCTTCGACGCCGACGGCAACCCCGTCGAGTACGCCCAGTCGCTCTACCGCGGCGACCGCTACAAGTTCGTCACCCGCCTCCGCCGCCCCTGAGCGGAAATCCGAGCGAGCCGAGGGGCCGCGCCGCCAATCTGGACTGAGGAGCGCGCGGGAGCTGCGAGGGGCGCGGCCGTGATCTGGACTGAGGAGCGCGCGGGAGCGAAGCGACCAAGCGCGACGAGGGAAGACACGGCCTAAAGGCGCCCCGAGCAGCCAAGCGGAGCGAGGCGAAGAAACACAGCGACCAAGCGCGACGAGGGAAGTGCCTACGGCGCGCCTCCGGCACGACCTGGCGGGTATAAGCGCCCCGAGAGCGAAGCGGGAAACACAGTGAGCATTCTTGTTGTGACCGGGACGGACACCGGGGTTGGCAAGACGGTGGTGACGGCCGCACTCGCCGTCCTGGCCAGGGCGCGGGGCGCGACGGTCGCGGTGGTGAAGCCGGCGCAGACCGGGGTGGCGGCCGGCGAGCCCGGAGACCTCGACGAGGTGATCCGCCTGTCGGGGGTGACCACGACCTTCGAGATGACGCGGTATCCCGATCCGCTCTCCCCCGCCGCGGCGGCCCGGGTCTCCGGCATGCCGCCGCTGTCGCTCGCGTCGGCGGCGGCCAGGATCGAGGAGCTGGCCGAGTCGCACCGGCTGGTGCTCGTCGAGGGCGCCGGGGGCCTGCTGGTCCGCTACGACGAGGAGGGCGGCACGCTCGCGGATCTGGCGCGGCGGCTGCACGCCCCCGTCCTCGTGGTGGCGCGCGCCGCGCTGGGCACGCTCAATCACACGGCGCTGACGCTCGAGGCCATGGCGGGCCGGGGCCTCGACCTGGCGGGCCTGGTGATCGGGTCCTGGCCGGCCGATCCGGGGCTCGCCGAGCGGTCGAACGTCGCGGACCTGGAGATGCTCGCCGCCCGGCCGCTGTCGGGCGCGCTGCCGGAGGGCGCGGGCGCGCTCGGCCGGGATGCGTTCGCCCGCGCCGCCCGCGCCGGACTGACTCCCGCGCTCGGCGGCATGTTCGACCCGGCCGGATTCCGCTCGACCCTTAAGCTGCCCCTGTGACAGGAGTGCCGCCGAGGACCGACGGGAGTGCCGCGTGAAGACCGACATCCTGGAGATCGCCCGCGTTCAGGTTCTGGACGAGGGCAGGGGCCTCGACGCGGCCCAGGCGCTCGAGTGCCTGACGCTGCCGGACGAGCGCCTGCCCGACCTGCTCGCACTGGCGCACGAGGTGCGGATGAAGTGGTGCGGTCCCGAGGTCGAGGTGGAGGGGATCGTCTCGCTCAAGACCGGCGGCTGCCCCGAGGACTGCCACTTCTGCTCGCAGTCCGGCCAGTTCTCCTCCCCGGTGCGCGCGGCCTGGCTCGACATCCCCTCGCTCGTCCGGGCGGCCGTCGAGACGGCCGCGACCGGGGCGACGGAGTTCTGTATCGTCGCGGCCGTACGCGGACCCGACAGGCGGCTGATGGACCAGGTCCACGAGGGCGTGAAGGCGATCCGCGAGGCGGTCGACATCAACGTGGCCTGCTCGCTCGGCATGCTCACCCAGGCGCAGGTGGACGAACTGGCCGAGATGGGGGTCCACCGCTACAACCACAACCTCGAGACCGCCCGGTCGCACTTCCCCCGCGTGGTCACCACCCACACCTGGGAGGAGCGCTGGGACACCTGCCTCATGGTCCGGGAGGCGGGCATGGAGTTGTGCTGCGGCGGCATCGTCGGCATGGGAGAGACCCTGGAGCAGCGGGCCGAGTTCGCCGCCCAGCTGGGTGAGCTGGAGCCCGACGAGGTGCCGCTCAACTTCCTCAACCCCCGCCCGGGCACGCCGTTCGCCGACCAGCCGCTCGTCGAGGGCACCGAGGCGCTGAAGACGATCGGCACGTTCCGCCTCGCCCTGCCGCGTACGATCCTGCGGTACGCCGGGGGCCGCGAGCTGACCCTGGGCGACCTCGGCACGAGGGACGGCATGCTGGGCGGCGTCAACGCCATCATCGTCGGCAACTACCTGACCACTCTGGGCCGTGCGCCCGAGCGCGATCTGGAGCTGCTCGCCGACCTGAAGATGCCCGTCAAGGCGCTCTCCCAGACCCTCTGAGGCCGTCGGCGAACGATCGGCTGGAATCCCAGCCTGCGGGGGCGGAGTAGCCGCGACGACACCGGGCATCAGCGGGAGTGACCGAGGTTCTCCTGTGGCTGGAGGGCATTGGCCGCCCATCTGTTCCGGTAAGTGACCGACTGGTAGGTTTCACTCTATGGAGTCCCCCAAACACGCAGGCGACATCGCCGTCGCCGTCTCCCAGGCCTACGGCGTGGAAACGATGTTCACGTTGTCCGGTGGGCACGTCTTCCCCTTGTACGACGGGGCCGTCCATCAGAACATGCGCATTCTCGATGTGCGCCACGAGCAGAGCGCGGTGTTCGCGGCCGAGGCGACGGCCCGGCTGACCCGCAAGCCCGGCCTCGCCGTGCTCACGGCCGGCCCCGGCGTCACCAACGGCGTCTCGGGAGTCGCCACCGCCCACTTCAACGGCTCCCCGGTCGTCGTGCTCGGCGGACGTGCTCCGCGCTCACGCTGGGGCGCCGGCGCCCTGCAGGAGATGGACCATCCGCCGCTGTTCGAGCCCATCACCAAGCTCGCCTTCACCGGATCGGGCGCGGACTCCATCGGGCAGGACGTCGAGATGGCCTTCAGGACCGCCCTGGCCCCGCATCGCGGCCCGGTGTTCCTGGACGTCCACATGGACGACCTGTTCTCCCCGTCGCCCGAGTACGTCTCGGAGACGCTGACCCCGTCGCCGCTGGAGCCCGACCCCGAGGCGCTCGCCGGCATCGCTCGGCTGCTCGCCGAGGCCGAGCGCCCGGTGCTGGTGCTCGGCTCGGACGTGTGGATGGAGCGCGCCGAGGAGGCCGCGCGGGACTTCGCCGAGGAGTGGCGCCTGCCCGTCGTCCCCAACGGCCAGGGCCGGGGCGTCCTGCCCGCCGGGCACGAGCTGCTGGTCACCCGCGCCCGGGGCGTCGCCTTCGGCCAGGCCGACCTCGTCATCGTGGTCGGCACCCCCCTCGACTTCCGGCTCGCGTACGGCTGGTTCGGCGGCAAGGAGGGCGCGCCGCTCGCCAGGGTCGTCCACATCGCCGACGCGCCCTCCCAGCTCGCGACGCACACCGGCCTGTCCGGGTCGGCCGCGGGCGACCTGTCGGTCATCTTCTGGGGGCTGTCGGCGGCCTGCGGGACCGCCGGGGTGAACCCCAAGGCGTACGAGCCGTGGGTGAGCAGGCTGGGCGAGGCCGCGGCGGCGGCGACCGCCGGTGACGCGGCCCTGCTGGAGTCGGACGCCGACCCGATCCACCCGATGCGCATCTACGGCGAGCTCAACAAGGTGCTCGCCGACGACGCGGTCGTCATCGGCGACGGCGGCGACTTCGTCTCCTACGCCGGAAAGTACGTCGAGCCGCGCAGGCCCGGCAACTGGCTCGACCCCGGCCCGTACGGCTGTCTCGGCACCGGGCTCGGCTACTCCATCGCGGCGCGTCTGGCCAGGCCGTCGTCGCAGGTCGTGCTGCTGCTCGGCGACGGCGCCGCGGGCTTTTCGCTGATGGACGTCGACACGCTGGTCCGCCACCGCATGCCGGTCGTCATGATCTGCGGCAACAACGGCATGTGGGGCCTGGAAAAGCACCCCATGCAGATGCTGTACGGCTACGACGTGGCGGCCGAGCTCCAGCCGCAGTGCCGCTACGACCAGGTCGTCACCGCGCTCGGCGGCGGCGGTGAGCTCGTCACGTCGCCGGGCGAGATCGGCCCGGCGCTGCGCCGCGCCTTCGACTCCGGCGTGCCCTATCTGGTGAACATCGCCACCGACCCGGCGATCGCCTACCCGCGGAACACGACCGGAGTGTGACCGCGGGCGGAGCCCCGCGTACGTCCGTCGCGCGGGGCTCCGGTCCGGCGGGCCTCAGGACGATGCGGGAGAGCGGGTCGCGGCCGGGCTGGGCGACGGAGTTGGCGAGGGGGGCGGGCAGTCCTTCTTCACGGTGAACGTGACCGCCGTGCCCTCCTTGACGAGCGTGTTCGCCGCCGGCTTCTGGCTGACGACCGTCCCCTTGCACTCCCCCTCGCCGTCGTAGACGGGTTTCGGGGTGAGACCCAGCATGTTGAGCCGCGCCAGCGCGGAGCTCTCGGGCAGGTCCTTGAGCTGAGGCACCTTGACCATGCCCTTGGTCGAGCTCGGCGAGGGCGTCGGCGAGGCGGTGCGGCTCGGCGACGGGCTGGGAGTCGGGCTCGGCGTGGGACTCGGCTTCGTCTTGGTCGGGCTCGGCCGCGACACCGGCACGTCCTGGGAGGGCCTCGCGGGGGGCCGCGAGTAGGTCCGCGTGGGCGACGGTGTCGGCGGGTCGGTGGTGTGCACCGTCAGGGACGGAGCGGGCGACTCCGGGGTCGTGGACCCCGCCGAGGCCATGTTGATGCCGAGGACGGCCAGGCCGCCGACGACCGCGAACCCCGCCACGCCGGCCGCGACCGGCATCCCCCGGCCTTTCCTGGACCGCTGCGCCGCGCGCCGGGCCGTACGGGAGCCCTGCTGCGGGGAGGCGACGGTCGCCGGCGGCACGGCCGGGGCGTCGTTCCAGGACTCTCGCGTGACGCGGTAGGTCGCACCGGTGGCCGGGACGGCCTCCGGCCCGCCCGGGTAGGGACCTGCCTGGGTGGCCGGGCCCGTGGGCGGAGGCGGCGCCCCCATGCCCGTGGCGGTCGGGCCCCCGGTGACGCCCTGCGGGCCGTAGCCCCCTCCGGCGATGCCCTGCGGGCCGTACGCGGCCGCGGCGTCCGGGACCGCCGTGCCGGGCATTCCGACACCGGGCGGCAGCACCGACTGCCGGGCGGCCTGGCTCATGGCGGCGGCGGACGGCCAGCGGCGGGCAGGGTCCTTCGACATGGCCCGTTCGACGATGGCCCGGACGGCGGGCGGCACGTCCGGCGGCAGCGGCGGCGGCTCCTCGCGGATGTGCTTGAGCGCGATCGTCACCGGCGAGTCGCCGTCGAAGGGACGTTGCCCGGCCAGGCACTCGTACGCCACCACGCCCAGCGCGTAGATGTCGACGGCGGGCGTGACCGGAGCGCCCTCGGCCTGCTCCGGCGCGCAGTAGGCCGCGGTGCCGAGCACCATTCCGGCGTCGGTGAGGCGGCTGCCCTGGTCGGCGCGGGCGATCCCGAAGTCGGTCAGCACCAGCGTGCCGTCGGACCGCACCAGCAGGTTGCCCGGTTTGACGTCCCGGTGCACGATCCCCCGCTCGTGCACGGCCTGGAGGGCGGAGGCCGCCTGCGCGATGAGCTCCATCGCGGGCTCGGCGCCGATGCGCCCGAGGCGCATCAGCAGGCGGTCGAGCGGCTCGCCGTCGACGAACCGCATGACCAGGTACGCGGTGGAGCCGTCGCCGGGGACCTCGGTGACCCCGTAGTCGTAGACGTCGACGACGCCGGGGTGGTTCACGGTCGCCATCGCGCGGGCCTCGCCCTGGAAGCGGACGGCGAATCCGGGGTCGTCGAGACGACCGGGGAGAAGCACCTTGACGGCGACGGTGCGGGCGAGGACAGTGTCCTCACCACGCCATACCTCGCCCATGCCCCCGGCGCCGAGCCGGGCGTCCAACCGGTAACGCCCAGCCAGGGTCATGCCTTGGGCCACCATTTGCGCCCCGTACCCCCTAAGTCAAATCGACCCCCGAAGGTGTCCAACAAAGCAGGTTCGTGTCGCGGGCAGATAACGACAAGTTCACGGAACCCTGTACGCGCAAGGGATCCAGGCTCGGGGGATCGAAGGTCGAGCCTACCTGTTACCCGCCCGTACTACCGTGCACCGAGCACCGAGCCGTCCAGTTCGTGGGCGTGACCTGGACGACCATGCGGCGGCGGCAGTGCGGGCAGTAACGCGGTGGCTCCATCGCCCTGGCGGCCAGGCAGGCCGCGTGATCACCGTTCCCGGCCGGACGGCCGCAGTGATCGCAGTAGAGGTCCACAGTGCACCACCCTAACCGCTGCCCGCCTCCGCCGCCGGGAAAGCATCATGGAGTCCCCGCTGCCAACTAAGACGCTTCCGGGCCCCTTTTAGTTGCCTCGCGGTCTCCACAGGCGTCCGCGGAATGACGAGCCAATAGGCTGACCCGCATGAGTGTTGCTCCAGGTCTGCGCGCCGAGGTCCTCATCATGGTGGAGCGCGAGGACACGGCGATCCGGGTCGGCAGCGGCGACGTGCCGGTGCTGGGCACGCCGCGGCTGCTGTCGTTCGCCGAGGGAGCCACGGTCAAGGCCGTCCAGCATCACCTGGAGCCGGGGCAGACCACGGTGGGGACCAGGGTGCTGCTCGAGCACCGTCTGCCCAGCCCGGTCGGGATGCACGTCGAGATCGGCGTCGAGCTCACGGAGGTGGACGGCAGGCGGCTCGTCTTCTCGGTCAGGGCCGTCGACAAGACCGGGGCCCTGGTCGCCACGGGCACGATCGAGCGGGTCGTCGTCGACCGGGAACGGTTCCTGTCCCGTCTCTGAACACCCGGCCCGCTCTACTCGATGACGGCGATGACGTCTCCTTCCTGGACGACGTCGCCCTCCTGCACGTGAAGCTTCGAGACGGTCCCGGCGTCCTCGGCGAGGACGGGGATCTCCATCTTCATCGACTCCAGGATCACAAGGGTGTCGCCCTCCTCGACGGCCTCCCCCTCGCTCACAACGATCTTCCAGACGTTCGCCACCATCTCGGCGCGCACCTCGGCCACGCGGGAACTCCCCTCAACTCAATTCAGCAGATCAGGCTTTTCTCATCCGGGAGACCAGCCCGGTGTCGTAGTCCCCGCTCACGAACTCGGGATGGTCGAGCAACTCGGCGCAGAACGGCAGGTTGTGCTTCGGGCCCTCGATGCGGAACCCGGCGACGGCCTGCCGGCCCCGCTCCAGCGCCTCCTCGCGGGTGGCGCCGACGACGCAGAGCTTGGCCATCAGCGGATCGTAGAACGGCGTGACGGTGTTGCCCGCCGCGTATCCCGAATCGATGCGCACCCCCTCGCCCGCCGGCTCCTCCCATACACCGATCTTGCCAGGGCCGGGCAGGAACCTGCGGGGGTCCTCGGCGTAGACGCGGAACTCGATCGCGTGGCCGCTCACCCGCGGCTCGACGGAGTAGACCTCGCCCGCCGCGACACGGATCTGATGCTCCACGATGTCGAGGCCGGTGACCAGTTCGGTGACGGGGTGCTCCACCTGGAGCCGGGTGTTCATCTCCAGGAAGACGAAGTCCTGGGCGTCCGCGTCCACCAGGCACTCCACCGTGCCCGCGCCGCGGTACGACACGGCCTCCCCGGCCCGTACGGCCGCCGCGAGCATCCGCTCGCGCAGTTCCGGGGTGACGCCGGGGGACGGGCTCTCCTCCACGACCTTCTGGTGGCGCCGCTGGACCGAGCAGTCGCGCTCGCCCAGGGCGACCACGGTGCCGTCGGCGAGTCCGAGGATCTGCACCTCGACGTGCCTGGCCCGCTCGATGTAGCGCTCGAGCAGGATGGCCGGCTCGCCGCCGAAGCGGGCGGCCGCCCGGCAGGCCTGCTCGAACGCCTTGGCCAGCGACTCCTCGTCGCGGGCGACGCCCATGCCGATTCCGCCGCCTCCGCCGGCCGCCTTCACCATCACGGGGAACCCGATCTCCTCGGCGGCTCGCCCGGCCTGCGCGAGGTCGGAGACCGGCTCCCTGGTCCCGGCGGCGACCGGCACACCCGCCGACTCCATCAGGTTGCGGGCGTTGATCTTGTCGCCCATCTGCTCGATGGCCTTGGGGTCCGGGCCGATCCAGACGAGACCGGCGTCGATCACCGCACGGGCGAACGCGGCGTTCTCCGCGAGGAACCCGTATCCGGGGTGGACCGCCCGCGCTCCCGTCGTACGGGCGGCCTGGAGGACCTTGTCGATGTCGAGGTAGCTCTGGGCCGGATTCGCGGGGCCGAGGAGCACGGCGTCGTCGGCCTCACGCACGAACGGCAGATCGGCGTCCGCCTCGGAGTGGACCGCGACGGCGCGCAGCCCCATGCCCCGCACCGTGCGGATGATCCGGCGCGCGATTTCACCACGGTTGGCGACGAGAACTGAGTCGAACACGCACCCAACTCTAGGGTGATCCCCCGCTCCGTCCCTCCGACCGTTCCGACTGAACGCGGGGGCCGAATCTGTAGGGTCGCCACAACGACGACGGGCCCGGCGTGCCGTTGGAAGCGTTCCGATGCTACGTCTGCTACAAGCGCGTTACGAGCACGAGTCGGTCGACGACGCGCGCCATCGCCTCCACCACTCCGGGGTCGTAGGCCGACCCGCCGTCGAGACGCAGCCGCTCCAGAGCCGCCGCGGCGCGGTCCCTGTCGGTCGATCCGCCCACGAGGTCGTCGTACGCGTTGGCGGCCTTGATGATGCGGCTTGCCATCGGCGGGGACTCGCCGAGCGTGTCGCACTGCCGCCGGACAATCTCCGCGACGCCGTGCAGGACGCCGGTCTTCCTGATCACCTCGGCGCCCAGCTCGGCGATCCGCCGCGCCTGCGCGGGGTCGGCCAGCACGGTCGCGCCGCCGGGGATCGGGTCGCGCAGCGAGAGCTGGCCGATGTCGTGCATGAGCGCGGCGTACTCCAGCTCCAGCAGCTGCGGCTCCGCCATGCCGAGCTCCCTGCCGATGGCGACCGACAGCTGGCTGACGCGGCGCGAGTGGCCCGGCTCGACGTACCCGCCGACCTCGGTGACCCGGCTCAGCGCGCGCACGGTCTGCAGGTAGGTCGCCCGGATGCCGGCGTACTTGCGGAACGCCACCTGCGTGACGAGCAGCGGCGCGGCGAACGCGGGCAGCGCGGTCATGTCCATGCTGTGCGAGGCGAGCGCGAGCAGGATGCCCGACGCCGCGACGGCCGCGCCGAGCGGCGCGGCCATCCTGATCTCGTCCCGTACGGCCACGACGAACGCGGTCCTGACCTGGTCGGCCCGGAGCATGGCCGCGATCACCACGTCGGCCGCGAGCATGACCGTGACGAGCACCGCCATCACGCCGAGCGCCGGCCACCAGTTGCCGTGCCGCTCGGCCGTGTCCCGCGAGAGTTCCCCCAGCGGGCCGGTGAGCGGCCGGTAGGCGAAGGCGAGCAGCGACCCGGCGAGCAGCCGCCGGGCCATCGCGTCGAGACGCGGCGGCCGGCCTACCGCCAGGTGCGGCAGCCCGCCCGCGATCATGCCGACCGACATCACCGCCACGACCTGCAGGGCCGAGTGGTGCGCCGGCCGTCCGCCCACGTCGAGCAGCAGGGCGTACCCGAGGGAGGCGGCGGTGGAGATCGGGGCGACCTCGCGGTTGCCGGGCATCGTGAGCCGGGCCAGCTCACCGGCGGCGATGAGCGCGCCGAACCCGATGGCGACCCGCGGATCGGTCAGGCCCTCCGCCGTGGTGTGGGCGATCCCCGCCACGGTCAGCATCCCGGCGGCGCAGATGAGCAGGAGCTGGCCCGAGTCGAGCCCCACCGGCCTGGCCGTCAGCCGACGCTCCCTCACCGCTCCGACACCACCTGGATGGGCGTCGTGGGGTCGTCGTGGTCCTTCACGGTGGTCACCACGGCGGCGTCGTCCGGCGGGACGGGCACCGGCTGCGCCATATCCCAGCCGTGCCGGTCGAGCGCCTTGACGAACGCGCACACCATGTCGGGGTCGAACTGGGTCCCCGCGTTCTTGCGCAGCTCGGCCACCGCGAACTCGATCGACTTGGCCTTGCGGTAGGAGCGGTCGGAGGTCATGGAGTCGAACGCGTCGGCCACCGCGATGATCCGGGCGAACTCCGGGATCTCCGAGCCGGCCAGGCCCATCGGGTAGCCCTTCCCGTCATGTCGTTCGTGGTGGTGCATGATCCCGGCGAACGCCTCGTCCAGGAAGTCGATTCCCCGTACGATCTCCAGCCCGCGCATCGGGTGAAGCTGGATCGCGGCGTACTCCTCCTCGGTCAGGCGGCCGTCCTTCTGCAGCACCTTGGTCGGCACGCCGAGTTTGCCCACGTCGTGGAGCATTCCTGCGTAGCGGATCGCGCGCAGCCGCTCGGTGCCCATCCCGATCTCCTCGGCGATCAGGGAGGAGGCCGCGGAGACCCGCGTGCAGTGCCCGCGCGTGTAGTAGTCCTTCGTCTCCACCGCCTGGCACAGCGCCGCGATGGTCGCGTCGTACGCCCGCTGCTCGGCGTGATAGTGCCCCAGCGCCCACCGGGCCACGAACAGCGGCAGCAGCACGAGCACGGCCGAGATCGACTGCACCGTCGACCACAGGGCCGCGATCAGCAGGCCGAAGGTGGCGAAGCCGACGTAGGAACTCAGGAACTGCACCATCGCCCGGAGCGAGACCTGGTCCCTGTGCACCGCGGACGCCAACCGCAGGATGACCGCGGTCAGCGCGAAGTTGACGGCCACGAAGACCACCGTCGCCGCGGCGTAGGGCACGAGGATGCCCGGGAAGTCGGCCGGCTCCGGCAGTTCGGCCCGTCCCCCCGCGCTCTCGTAGGCCCACCCGGCGGCGTACCCGCACAGGGCGTACTGCGCGCCGTTGAACAGCCGTTTCACCATCGGCAGGCCGGGGCGCACGCTCACGACCGCGGCCAGGCCGACCAGGGCCGCGCCCTCCGGGCCGACGAGCACCACGGCGGCCAGCGCGGCGGAGAAGCTCACCGACACCGCGACGTGCGGCACGTTGAGCAGCGTCGGCACCGACTCGCAGAGCAGGAAGAGCAGCGCCAGGACGAGAAGCGCCGACCAGTCCTCCGCCACGAGCCCGTGATGCGCGAGGAGACCACGCGTGATCACGAGACCGGCGGTTCCGACGAGTGCGACGAAGTAGACCCTGGCGGGCCACGGAAGTTCCCGCATTGCGGCCACCTTGAATGCGGATCGGACCCGTGGGCCGGCCCTGATGGGCCGGCCCACGGGCAGTGACTACGTCCAGGAAATCCCTGGGGTGCCGGCCGCGAGACCAGCCAGAGCCACCACCGGAGTGAGCAGCGCCAGCGCCACTATCAGCCTGACGACGGTCTTCCCAAGCATTGCGCCGCCTCCACGTCGATGTCGCACTCAGGCTACAGAAGGGCCGGCGGCCGGTCCGGGATGTCGCGACCATCGCAGCCAAACCGTAACCAAGCCATCACACCGCGTGCAATTGCACCGGTATGTCGGTGCCTTCTCACGGGGCGAGCCGGGCCATCAGCCGACGGACGTCGCCGACCGCGTCGGCCGGGTGATCCGCCACGTTCCCTCCTGGTAGGCGGCGGTCAGGGCCTTCCCGACGTACGAGCGGGTCCGGACCGTGCCGTTCGTCGTCGAGACGCAGGAGTTCACCTCCTCGGCGCTGCCCACCCACAGCGCCGAGCCGTCGGCGTAGGCGAACCGGACCAGGTAGTTCGTCATGGGTCCCCCCACCAGCGTGCAGGGCCCGTCGGCCTCCTGGGTGGTCACCGGCAGGTACGCGAGGTCGCGGGCCATCGCCGCCGCCTGGTCCGTCAGCGTCCGCGACCCGCCCAGCGGTTCGCCGCCCGGATCGGTGTTGCTGCCGGGGTAGGCGCAGATCAGCGCCCGGACGGGCGAGCCGGGCACCAGCGACTCGTCCGCGCCGTCCACGTCCGCGGCGGCGGGCACCCAGCCGCCGATGCCCGCGCCGCCCCAGCGCTGCGGGCACGCGTCCGGCACCGCCTTCGGCTCCGGAGCGCACGCGGCCAGTACGGCTCCCGCGCACACGGCGGCGGCGACGACGAGGACGGCGGTCGGGCGCGAACGCATCACACCGCTGAGACGTCCCGCCATGGCCGGCGGTTCAACCGGCGCGCGATCAGACGAGCGCCTGGCGGGCCCATTCGACGGTGGCCTTGAGGCCCGTGGGCAAATCGTGCCGGGGACGCCAGCCGAGGGCCTCGTACGCCGGAGTGGGGTCGACCGCCATCGCGGGCAGGTCGCCCATGCGAGGAGGCTCGAAGCGCGGCTCGTCGGGTGCTCCGGCCGCCGCGGCGATCAGGCTGTGCAGCTCACGGTCGGTGGTCTGGACGCCGGTGCCGAGGTTGACGCGGCGGCCGTCGCCGTGCGGCCCGCAGGCGCGGGCGAAGCCGTCCACCACGTCCTCCACGAAGACGTAGTCACGCGTCTGGGAGCCGTCGCCGTACACGACCGTGGGCTTTCCCGCCAGCAGGGCGTCGGTGAAGATCGCCACCACGCCGGCCTCGCCCTCGGGCGACTGGCGCGGCCCGTAGACGTTCGACAGCACGAGCGTGGTGTATTCGAGCCCGTGCAGGGCCCGGTAGGTGGCGAGGTACAGCTCGCCGCCAAGCTTGGAGGCGGCGTACGGCGAGCGGGGATCGGTGGGGGCGTCGCCCGGGACCGGGATCGCGGCCGGCCTGCCGTAGACGGCGACCGAGGACGCGTAGACGACCTTGCGGGCCCCGCCGCGGCGGGCGGCCTCCAGGACGTTCACCGTGCCCTCGACGTTGATCCTGGCGTCGGTCACCGGGTCGGCCACGCTCCTGCGCACGCTGATCTGCGCGGCCAGGTGACAGACGACCTCCGGCCGCCAGCGTTCGGCGAGCTCCGCGAGCGCCGGGTCGCGCACGTCCATGACGTGGAGGGGGGCGTCGGGGTTGCGCACGTGGCCGGACGACAGGTCGTCCACCACCGCGACCTCGTGGCCGTCCTCCAACAGCCGATCGACGAGGGTGGACCCGATGAACCCCGCCCCGCCCGTGACCAGTGCCCGCATGTCCCCGCCCTTCCCGGCCTGTAACGGAAGATCCTAACGAGCATTGCCCCGGCACGGCCCGATCACGCCTTCCGTGGATCGGGGCTATTCCGCCATCTGGGCGCGTACCTGCTCGATCCGGGTGAGCACCTTGCTGCGCAGGTCCTGCGGCACGGGGTCGCACCCGCAGTGTTTGGCCACGAGCCGCTTGACGGCCTCCTCGAGGCCGTACTCCCCCAGGCATGGGGAGCACTCGTCGAGGTGCTTCCTGATCTCGGCGATGCGCTCGCTGTCCAGCTCGCCGTCCAGGTAGGTGTACACCCGGTCGAGCACCTCGCTACACGGGGTGTCGTGGTGGTTCCCGCAGCTCATCGCTCCTCCTCGCCAAGCGTCCCGCCGAGACCCGCGCCGCGGGAGTCCGACCGCACGAGGCCGCGGTCGCGCGCGTAGTCCTCGAGCTGGTTGCGCAGCTGCCGGCGGCCCCGGTGGAGGCGCGACATCACGGTCCCGATGGGCGTGCCCATGATCTCGGCGATCTCCTTGTACGGGAAGCCCTCCACGTCCGCCAGATAGACGGCGATGCGGAACTCCTCGGGGAGCGCGGCGAGAGCGTCCTTCACGTCGCTGTCGGGAAGGTGCTCGAGCGCCTCGATCTCGGCCGACTTCAGCCCGCTGGACGTGTGCGACTCCGCCCGCGCGAGCTGCCAGTCCTCGATCTCCTCGGTGCCCGCCTGCTTGGGCTCCCGTTGCTTCTTCCGGTAGCTGTTGATGAACGTGTTGGTGAGGATGCGGTAGAGCCAGGCCTTGAGGTTCGTCCCCTCCTGGAACTGGTGGAAGGAGGCGAAGGCCTTGGCGAAGGTCTCCTGCAGGAGATCCTCCGCATCCGCTGCGTTTCGGGTCATCCGGAGCGCCGCCGAGTACAGTTGGTCGAGAAACGGCATGACGTCGCGCTCGAACCGCTCGCTGCGCTGCTCCAGAGTCTCCTCGGCTGTCTTGGAGACCGGACCCACCCCCTTAAGGACACCGTACCCAGCCGAGGATACCGGCCCGGCAACGTCCAGCCCGTCGAGGCCTTCTGGCAGCACCAACGTCTTCATGCCCAACTGCAACAGGGCGGGCGTAGAGTCTGTTCCCGGTGCAGATTGAGGTGACGAACGACCCGGTGCGGGGAAAAAAGTAGGCACCGGCTTGGTAGCCCGGAAACCGAGTTTCGCTGCCGCACGCCCATGCGCGGGGCAGCCAGAGTCCAGGAGTCGCTCGTGCTGCCTATACCGGCCAACGAACTCAACGGCTCGGGCACACTCGGGCCGTACTGGACCTTCTATCACGCGGTCGTCGCCGAACAGCTGCGCCAGTGGCTGCCCGGCCGCCCGTCCCTGCTGCTGGACCTGTCCGGCGGACGGGGGCGGTGGCCGGCCCAGGCGGCGCGCGCCGGTCACCGGGTGATCGAGGTCTTGGACTTCCGCAGGCCGGCGGAGCCGTGGTTGCGCGACGCCTCCGACCGTATACAGAAGGTGCGCGCCGACAACCTCGGCTTCCTGCCCGACGGCTGCGTGGACGGTGTGATCGCCGAGGAGCGCGTGCTGTCGGTCGAGATCATGGCGGAGTCCGTCATCGAGGACGTGGCCCGGGTGCTGCGGCCCGGCGGGCGCGCGCTGCTGTGCGTCGACTCGCTGGTCCTCGGGATGGCGATCCTGGCCGAGCAGAACTACTGGGCGCACCTGTGCCAGACGGGCGAGGTCATGCTCATCCCCTGGCCCGACGGCAGCATCACCCGCTGCTTCACCAGCCAGCAGATCCGCGAGCTGATCACCGGCGCCGGCCTGGAGGTGGAGTGGGTGCGGCCGCGCACCGTGCTGTCCCCCTCCACCGTCGACCACGTGCTCAGCACGGAGAGCAAGTCGCTGTCCTGGCTGGTCCGCACCGAGCTCGAGACCCAGGCCGACGGCGACGACACCGTCGGCATCCACCTCGTGGCCAGCGCCCGCAAGCCGTTGTGAACGCTCTCCCGAACGCCGCTCGGACAGGCGCTCGGGCGGCGATCGGGAGGGTCACCGGCGGCGCTCGGCCCGCGACTGGCACTGCACGCAGCGAGCCGCCTCGGGGCGGGCCTCCAGCCTGCCCTCGGGCACGAGCGTGCCGCAGTCGACGCAGCGGCCGTAACCGCCGTCGTCCAGCCGCCGCAGCGCGGCCAGCACGGCCGTACGCTGCCGGGACGCGGCGTCGAGCATGGCCCGGGTCCTGTCGGCGTCGGTGAGGTCGGCTCCGGCGTCCGCGAGGGACCTGTCGCGCCCGGCGGCCGGATCCCCGCGCAGCACCCTGATCGACCGGTCGAGCTCGGCGAGCATGCTTTCCAGGCGCATACGCGCGGTCGCGACGTCCACGGATCCGCACCTCCGGGAGTGGGGGAGTCACCCTTCCAGGAGCCCCCGGTCTCCTGGTCGGTCGGCGGCCGGTCACCTTCCGTGCGACCGCTTTCTCGAACGGATGCCCACTTCGCGCGATGCTTACACCCCTGACCTGCTCGGCAGCCGCCCCGGATGCGGGCTCACCGGCCGGACTGAGTGGCGCGGGCTCACCGGCGCGGGGGCAATCCGACGAGGTGCGTCGTGCCGAGGAAGAAGGCCGCGCGGACGTTGTCGCCGCCCCCGAGGTCGCGGATCGCCGCCGAGGTCCCCGCGTTGTCCGCCATAGGACGGCGAGAACGGCCCCGCCCGGATCCGAGCCGGAACGTCCTGTTCCTGGAGCGGTCAGAACAGGCGCGGGACGTCGTCCCCTTCCAAGGGCTCGATCAGCTCGGGACCGTTGTGGCGGACGCTGTTGACGGCGTCCGACACGGCGTACGCCTCGAGCCGGTCCGGGCCGGCCGGGACGAGCAGGCCGGTGGGGTCGGTCACCCGCGGGTCGAGCCACTCCGTCCAGCGGTCGCGCTCGACCATCATCGGCATCCGGTCGTGGATGCGGCCCAGCTTGTCCGTCGCCGTGGTGGTGATCACCGTGCAGGTGCACAGCCACTTCAGCGGGTCGTCGTCCGGACGGGTGGGGTCCTTCCAGAACTCGTACAGGCCGGCCATCGCGAGCACGCCGCCGTCGGCGGGGTGGATGAAGAACGGCTGCTTCTTCTTGCCCTCCAGCGGCATCCACTCGTAGTAGCCGTCCGCCGGGATCAGGCAGCGCCGCGACTTCAGCGCCCTGCGGTAGGACGGCTTCTCCGCCACGGTCTCCACCCTGGCGTTGATCATCCGCGAGCCCACCGACGGGTCCTTGGCCCAGCTCGGCACGAGTCCCCACCGGACCACCCGCAGCTGCCTGACGGGCTCGTCGCCCGGGCTCTCGCCGCCGTCGTCCTTGGGCACGCGGCACATGACCGCGTAGACGTTCTTCGTGGGCGCGACGTTGTAGTCGGGCCGGAGCTCACCGCCGGGCACCTGGTCGGGCACCCCGTCCAGCTCGACCTGGAACTCCTCCAGCAACTCCTGCTTCTTGCGCGCAGACGCGTACCTCCCGCACATGTCACCAAGACTGCCACTCGCGCGGGCCGCACGCGCTCTCACGACGGTGCGGACGAGCGTGCGCGCACTAAGCTTGCGGCATGGCCTCTCCGCAGTCCGCGTCCGGCGGCGCCGTACCGCACGGCATCGATCGAAACGGCGTCGAGAAGAACGCCGCCGCACCGCTCTGGCCCGCCCCGGTGGCCGCCGAGCCGGTCCGTGCGACGGTCCGCCTGCCCGGCTCGAAGTCGGTGACCAACCGTGCGCTGCTGCTCGCCGCGCTGGCCGACGCCCCCGGCACCGTACGGCTCGCGCTGCGCAGCCGCGACGCCGACCTGATGGCGGCGGCGCTGCGCTCGCTCGGCGCCGAGATGACGCCGTCCAACGAGAGCGCCGACAGCGTGGACTGGTCGGTGACCCCGCATCCCGTACGCGGCGGGGTGTCGGTCGACGTCGGGCTGGCCGGGACCGTGATGCGGTTCGTGCCCCCGGTCGCCGCGCTGGCCGACGGGCCGGTCTTCTTCGACGGCGACCCGCACGCGCGCAAGCGGCCGATGGGCCCGATCCTGGGCGCGCTGCGCGCGCTCGGCGCGTCGGTGGACAACGACGCGCTGCCGTTCACGATCCGCGGGCCGATCCCGGGCGGCGAGGTCACCCTCGACGCGTCGGTCTCCTCGCAGATGGTCTCCGGCCTGCTGCTGGCCGCCGCGCGCTTCGAGAAGGGCGTGACGGTGCGGCACAGCGGCCCGCCCGTCCCGTCGATGCCGCACATCGAGATGACCCTGCAGATGCTGCGCCAGGCGGGGGTCGAGGTCGACGACTCAGAGCGCGACGTGTGGCGGGTGCAGCCCGGCCCGATCCTGGCCAGGGACGTCACGGTCGAGCCCGACCTGTCCAACGCCGCTCCCTTCCTCGCGGCGGCCCTGGTCACCGGGGGCTCCGTCCTCGTGCCGGACTGGCCGGAGGAGACGACGCAGGGCGGCGACGCGCTTCGCGGGCTGCTCGCCGAGATGGGCGCGCGGATCGAGCGGGTGCCGGAGGGCCTGCGGGTGACCGGCGAGGGCAGGGTGCGCGGCATCGACGCCGACCTGCACGACGTCAGCGAGCTCACCCCCACGATCGCCGCGCTCGCGGCGCTGGCCGACGGGCCGTCCCGCATCCGGGGCGTGGCGCACATCCGGGGGCACGAGACCGACCGGATCACCGCCCTGGCCACGGAGATCAACCGGCTGGGCGGCGACGCCCGGGAGACCGACGACGGCCTGGAGATCCACCCCCGGCCGCTGACCGGCGGCGTCTTCCACTCCTACGCCGACCACCGCATGGCCACGGCGGGCGCGGTCATCGGCCTGATCGTGCCGGGCGTCGAGGTCGAGGACATCGCGACGACCGCCAAGACGCTGCCCGAGTTCCCCCGCATGTGGGCCGCGATGCTGGGCAGCGGGGAGCACCGGGCATGAGCGAGCGAAGCGAGCGAATCGGTAGACACAGCGCGATTCGCTCATGCGAATCCGAGCCGCCAGGCGAGGATGTGGCATGAGCGAGCGAAGCGGTAGGCACGGCGGCGGGACGGTCCTCGCCAGGCGATCGGGGCGCGGGCACTGAGAAAGCGGCATTACGACGAGGACGACGTCAGGGTCAGGCCGGGCAAGGGCTCACGGCCCCGGACCCGGATCCGGCCTGCCCACAGTGAGGCCGTCGAGGGCTTCGTGGTGGCCGTCGACCGCGGGCGTTACACCTGCCTGGTCGGCGAGGGCGTCCCCCGCTCGGCGACACCGAAGAAACGGCGGGGCGAGCGCACGCTTGTCGTGGCGATGAAGGCCCGCGAGCTCGGCCGCAAGGGCATCGTGGTGGGCGACCGCGTGGCGCTGGTGGGCGACGTGACCGGGCAGCCCGACACGCTGGCGCGCATCGTCCGCGTGGAGGAGCGCACCTCGATGCTGCGCCGCAGCGCCGACGACGTGGACGACATCGAGCGCCCCATCGTCGCCAACGCCGACCAACTGGTCATCGTCACCGCGCTCGCCGATCCCCCGCCGCGCCCCCGGATGATCGACCGGATGCTCGTCGCGGCCTACGACGCCGACATCGAGCCGCTGCTGTGCCTCACCAAGGCCGACCTGGCCCCTGCCGCCGGCCTCGTCGCGTTGTACGAACCCCTCGGCGTGCCGTACGTGGTCGTGCGCAAGGGCGGCCCGCTCGACGACCTGGCCGAGGCGCTCGCGGACCGGATCAGCGTGCTCGTCGGCCACTCCGGAGTCGGCAAGTCGACCATGGTCAACGCGCTGGTGCCGCACGCCCGCCGGGCCGTGTCCCACGTGAACGCCGTGACCGGCCGGGGCAGGCACACCTCCACCTCCGCGGTCGCCCTGGAACTGCCGGAAGGCGGCTGGATCATCGACACGCCCGGCGTGCGCAGCTTCGGGCTCGCCCACGTCTCGGTGGAGACCGTGCTCGCCGCCTTCCCCGACCTGGTGGACGCCACGGCCGACTGCCCCAAGGGCTGCACCCACCTCGGTGACGAGTGCGCCCTCGACCGCTACGTCGCCGAGGGGCGCGCGGATCCCGCGCGTCTCGAGTCCCTGCGGCGGCTGCTCGCCAGCCGCGAGGGCTCTCCCGACGAAGACTAGGCCGACGAGGACTAGAACGAGGCGCTCCGGCTGAAAGCGAGCATTACGGCGAGTGCTCCGAGCATGCTCCCCATGGCGATCCGCTGGGCTCGCAGCCACGCCGGCCGGTGTGCCAGGAAACCCGCGACGCTTCCGGCGGCCAGCACGATCGAAAGGTTCACCGTCGCGGCCACCGCGATCTGGAAAAGGCCGAGAACGACGCCCTGAGCCAGCACGTTTCCCGCTCCGACATCGACGAACTGCGGAATGACGGAGATATACAGAATGGCGATCTTCGGGTTGAGCAGGTTCGTCGTCAGCCCCATGGCGAAAAGCCGGGACGGCGGGTCGTGCGGCACGTCCCGCACGGTGAACACCGACGTGCCGCCGGGCCTGATCGTCTTCCAGGCGAGCCATATCAGGTAGCCCGCCCCGGCCAGTCGTATCACGGTGAGAACCTGCGGAACCGCGGCGAACAGCGCCGCCAGGCCGAGATTCGTCGCCGTCAGATAAACGAGGAATCCCGCGACGACTCCGCTCAACGAGACTATTCCGGCACGGCGTCCCTGGCTGATGCTCCGCGACACGAGATACATCATGTTCGGGCCCGGGGAAAGCACCATTCCGAGAGCCACGGACACGACACCCAGCACCGCGTTCGGTTCGACCATGACGCCGTCCTTTCTTCGCGACCTGTTCGTGCCGGTCCGGACGGCTTATTCAGCCTATTGCACCGCATATGAAGAGTGCAATATTCAATATTGCTCTCGGAGCAATTTTGTGTTTGGATGCGTTCACCGCGGCGTTCTGAACCGTGGAACTGTGACCCGTGGAACTGTCACCCGTGGCGCTGTGAGGAGGCGGTGGTGGAGGACTACCGGGAGCTGGCCGACGAGGTGGCCGCGGACATCGCGGCCGGGCGGCTCAAGCCGGGCGACCGGCTGCCTCCGCAGCGCGACTTCGCCCGGCGGCGCGGCATCGCGGGCTCCACGGCGGCGCGCGTCTACGCCGAGCTGACCCGCCGCGGCCTGACGGTCGGCGAGGTCGGCCGCGGCACCTTCGTACGTGCCTCCGCCCGCCGTCCCGGCACCGCCCTGGCCGAACCGAGCGGCATCAGGATCGACCTCGAACTCAACTATCCCGTCATCCCCGAGCAGGTCCGCCTGCTCGGGGACGGCATCAGGCCGCTGCTGCGCCCCGATGTGCTGGAGGCGTCCATGCGGCCGGTGGGCGCGGCGGGCACTGCCCATGCCCGCGAGGCCGTCGCGGATCTGCTCGCCCGCGCCGGCTGGCGCCCCGACCCGGCGCGGCTGCTCTTCGCCGGCAACGGACGCCAGGCGATCGCGGCCGTCATCGCCGCGCTGGTCCCGCCGGGTGCGCGGCTGGGCGTCGAGGAGCTCACCTACCCCGTCGTGAAGACGATCGCCACCCGGCTCGGGGTCACCCTCGTGCCCCTGCCGGTCGACGAGGCGGGCCTGGTGCCCGAGGCGGTGGAGACCGCCGCCCGCAAGGCTCCGCTGAGAGCGGTCTACCTCCAGCCGACGCTGCACAACCCGTTGTCGCTCACCATGCCGGTCGAGCGCCGCGCCGAGCTCGCGGCCGTGCTCGCGCGGCTGGACGTGCCCGCGATCGAAGACGGCATCTGGTCGTTCCTCCGCGACGAGCTGCCCCCGCTCGCCGCCGTGGCGCCCGAGCGCACGATCCTCGTCGACAGCCTGTCCAAACGACTCGCGCCCGGTCTGACCGTCGGGTTCGCCGTCGTGCCCGAGGCCGTCGTCCCCAGCGTGACGGCGGCGCTGCACTCGGGAGGCTCCGCGTCGCCGCGGTTCGCACTGGAGGCGGCGGCCCGGCTCGTCGGCGACGGCATCGTGGACTCACTGAGCCGGGGCAAGCGGCGGGACGCCGAGGCCCGGCAGGAGATCGCGACGCGCCACCTGGGCGAGTTCGCCGTCCGCGGCGATCCGCGGTCCTACTACTGCTGGTGGGAGCTGCCGCCTCCATGGCGGGCCGACACCTTCGTGGCCGCCGCCGCGCGGCACGGCATCGCCGTCACCCCGGCGGCGGCCTTCGCCGTCGGCGACAACCGCACCCCCAACGCCGTCCGTCTCGGCCTGGCCTCTCCCCCCGCCGAGACGCTGGCACACGCCCTGGCCACCCTCGCCGGGCTCGCCCGTTCCTCACCGGACGACCTCCTGGCCGAGTGAGGGGTCAGTCCTTGCGGTTGGGGCGCAGGGTCCAGGAGACGGTCATCTCCGAGACGACGACGTCTTCGGCGTTGCGGATCTCGACGGCGACCTCGAACTCGGGCCGCTCCCCCGCGTCCAGCCGGGCGACGACCGCCTCCCGCTCGGCCCGGAGGGTGGCGGCGGCGGTGACCTCGCCCATGGCGAGCTTGCGGTAGCCGATCCTCGCCTCGGTCGCCAGCGGCACGGCCCGGGACAGCTGGTCGCCGAAGGCCGACAGCATGGCCGCGCCCGAAGCGGTCTCGGCCAGCGTGAACAGGGCGCCGGCATGCGGGCCGCCCACGTGGTTGTGCAGGTCTCCCCGGTCGGCCAGGCGGGCGACCGCCTGACCGCTGCCGATCGAGTCGAACGTGATGCCGAGCAGCCGCGCGAACGGAACGCTGTCGAGCATGAAGGCGCCGATGTCCATGGCCGGGATGTTACCGGCTGGTATGGTTTGGAGCGATCCTTCCTCTGATGTGAGCAGGTCGCGTCACGATACGTTGGGCCTGTGACGGAGTACCGCGACGACCTGCACCTCGCGCATCTGCTGGCGGACGCCGCCGACGACATCACGATGCGCCGCTTCAAGGCCGTGGACCTCAAGGTCGACACCAAGCCCGACCTCACCCCGGTCAGCGACGCCGACCGGGCCGTGGAGGAGGCGATCCGCGGCACGCTGCGCCGGGCCCGGCCCCGCGACGCCGTGGTGGGCGAGGAGTTCGGCATGACCGGCTACGGCATGCGCTCCTGGATCGTCGACCCGATCGACGGCACCAAGAACTACGTACGCGGAGTCCCCGTGTGGGCCACGCTGATCGCGCTGATGGAGCACGGCAAGGTCGTCGTGGGCGTGGTCTCGGCCCCGGCGCTCGGCCGGCGCTGGTGGGCCGCCAAGGAGAGCGGCGCGTGGACCGGGCGGAGTCTGAGCAAGGCGACGCGCTGCGAGGTGTCCTCGGTCGGCCGCCTCGACGACGCCTCCTTCTCCTTCTCCGACCTCGAGGAATGGGAGAAGGCCGGGCGGCTCGACCCATTCCTCGACCTCACGAGGGAGTGCTGGCGCACCCGCGGCTACGGCGACTTCTGGTCGCACATGATGGTCGCCGAGGGCGCGGTGGACATCTCCGCCGAACCCGAGCTGTCCCCCTGGGACATGGCCGCGCTCACGATCATCGTGGAGGAGGCCGGCGGCTCCTGCACCTCGCTCGACGGCACCCCGCCCCTCGACGGCGGCAACCTCGTCTGCACCAACGGCCTGCTCCACAGCGAGGTCCTCAAGCGCCTGTCCCCCCGCTGAGCCCGTTTTCCCGGCCATGCGGATCATCCGGGCAGTCTCCGCCATTGCCCCACCGGCCCCCGGCGGGGGCTGCCCACAAAAATGCCTTTATAAGGGGATATTTCAGCGCAATCAGTGGTGAAAATCGGCCGGCCCGAAGGGAATTCGTTTTCCTCTTGTGATACCGTACGGCCAACCGGTTTCTCGTGGACCGCGTCGAAATACCGGACGCGCAAGCGGCCTTCCCAGCCCACGAGTGGATCGAGCCGGAACACCGACGATGAGCGCACCAGCCCAGCCCCGGAAAGCACAGGACGACCAGGGCGACAGAGAGCGGAAAAACGCCCTCCTGACCCGGTCGAACGCCGTCGCCGTCGAGCGCTGCGGCCCGCCCGGAGGGTTCACCGACGACTGGCTCGACCGCTCGGTCGCCCTCGCGGGGTCGGACGAGCAGTTCACCGCCATGACATGCCGCGTCGAAAGCGCGGGCGCCGTGACCGGATACCTCGACTACGTCGTTCCGCAGAACGCGACCACGTTCACGGCGAAAGTGGGAATCGACCGCATGTCACCCAACACGTCGGCGAGGGTGCGGTTCTCCGTCGTCGACGTTGACGACAACGTGGTCGCGCAACAGGCGGCTACGTATACGAGCGCGCCGGACATCACCGCCCGGGTCTCGGGAGTGCCGCGAATCCGCCTCAAAATGACGGTCGTCAAGAGCGGCGGCGTCTCGAGCTCGAACTATTTCCGATCCGCGTGGATAAATCCTTCCTTCGGCTGACACGGATCCTTTCGAATTGTCCGCCCGTGGTCACAGCGCGAGGACGTCACCCGCGGCGGTGAGGAGGCTGCCGCGGTACGCCTCGCCGAACAGGCAGACGTGGACGGCGAGCGGGTGGAGCTGGTGCAGCGGCACGCGCTCGCGCCAGCCGTCGGCGAGGGGCGCCGCCTCGCGGTAGGCGGCGAGGATCGTGTTGAGGTGCGGCGCCCCGAACAGCGCCAGCATCGCGAGGTCGGTCTCCCTGTGGCCGCCGTGGGCGGCCGGGTCGACCAGCACGACCCCGTCCGCCGACCACAGCAGGTTTCCGCTCCACAGGTCGCCGTGGATCCGGCTCGGCGGCTCGGCCGGCCCGGCGACCTCCGCCACCCGCTCGCACGCCTCCTCCAGCAGCTCCGCGTCCGCGGCCGACAGCGCGCCGCGGTCGCGCGCGAGCCGTACGAACGGGAGCACGCGGCGGGACACGTAGAACGACGGCCAGTCCGGCGCGGGCTCGTTGCTCATCGGCAGCTCGGCGATGTAGCCGGGCCAGGGGGCGCCGAAGTCCGCGGCCCCGGCGGCGTGCAGGGCGGCCAGCTCACGCCCGAACCGCTCGGCGGCCCCGGCCGTCGCGGGGGCGGTGTCGATCCACTCCAGCACCAGCGCGCCGCCGTCCGCGGCGATCACCTCGGGGACGGCCACCGCTCCCGGCTCGGCCAGCCAGCGCAGCCCCGCCGCCTCGCTGTCGAGAACCGAGGACGCGTCGGCGCTCTTCTTGACGAACACCCTGCGGCCGTCGTCGAGCACGCCTTCGTGCAGCGTCCAGGCGTGTCCGCCGCCGAGATCCCTAGTGATCCTCAAGGTGCTTCGCCACCCCCTCGCAGGCGGCCTCGACCATCCGCAGCACCTCGACGAAGCCCTCGCGTCCGCCGTAGTAGGGATCGGGCACCTCGGCGCCCTCGGGAGCCGCCGGGTCGAACGACCGCAGCAGTCTGACGTCCGCGTCCGGCGGCGCGATCCGGCGTACGGCGCGCAGGTTGTCCCGGTCCATCACGAGGATGAGGTCACGCTCGGCGAACCATGCCCGGTCGAACTGGCGGGCCCGGTGGGACGAGCCGTCGTAGCCGTGGTCGGCCAGCGTGGCCAGGGCCCGCTCGTCCATGGGCTCCCCCGCGTGCCAGCCGCCGGTGCCGGCGCTGTCCACCTCCACGTCGAGCCCGCGTTCGGCCAGCGTACGGCGCAGCACGACCTCGGCCATCGGCGACCGGCAGATGTTCCCCATGCAGACCAGACATACACGCTTCATGAACTCAATCCTCTCCCATAACGCCCGTGACCTGCTCGTTATCTCTTCTGGGGTCGCACAAGAGCGACTGGGCGCGTTCATTACCCGTTCACCTTTACCAAGGTTTTAGGTCACCTTGGCTCCCTACCGTCCCTGGTGTTGAAGAAGACATGGGGAGGAACAACCGTGAAGTATGCAGGCCGGCTCGCCGCCGCCACTATCGTCGGCGTGCTCTCGCTCGCCGCATGCGGGACCGATGACAACACGAGCACCGCGGGGGGCACCTCCAGCGCCGCCGCTCCCGCGCAGGGCGACGACACGCTGAAGGGCACCATCAACGCCGCCGGCTCCTCGGCCCAGGCGAACGCCATCGCGGAGTGGAAGAAGAACTTCCAGTCGTCGAACCCCGGCGTCAGCATCAACTACAACCCGAGCGGCTCCGGCGCCGGCGTCCAGGCGTTCATCCAGGGCACGGTGGCCTTCGCAGGCTCCGACTCGGCCCTGAAGGAGGACAAGGGCGAGCCCGCCCAGGCCGACGCCCGCTGCAAGACCGGCAAGGCCATCAACCTGCCGATGGTGACCGGCCCGGTGGCCGTCGTCTACAACCTGCCGGGCGTGGACGGCCTGCAGCTCTCGCCGAAGACCATCGGCGGCATCTTCAACAGCAAGATCACCAAGTGGGACGACCCGGCCATCAAGGCCGACAACCCCGACGCCAAGCTGCCCTCGACCGCCATCCAGGCGTTCCACCGCTCGGACGAGTCGGGCACCAGCGACAACTTCACCAAGTTCCTCAAGGCCACCGCCGACTGGCCGTACGAGCCCGCGAAGGCGTGGCCGGCCGAGGCGCAGGGCCAGGGCTCGAAGGGCTCGGACGGCATCGCCTCCAGCATCAAGAGCACCGAGGGCGCGATCAGCTACGTCGAGCTGTCCTTCGCCGAGAACTCCCAGCTCCAGAAGGCCAAGGTCGCCAACGGCTCCGGTGAGTTCGTCGAGCTCACCCCGGAGAGCGCCGCCAAGACCGTCGAGGCCGCCCAGATCGAGGGCACCGGCAACGACCTCAAGCTCTCGATCGACTACGCCACCAAGGCGGCGGGCGCGTACCCGATCGTGCTCGTGACGTACGAGATCACCTGCGAGAAGGGCCTGGCGGCCGAGGACGCGAAGCTGGTCAAGTCGTTCCTGACCTACACCGCCAGCGACGAGGGCCAGCAGGCGCTGACCAGCCTCGGCTACGCCCCGCTGCCGTCGAGCCTGCTGACCAAGGTCCGCACCGCGGTCGAGGCGATCGCCTAACCAGATGGCGACATCAACCAGAACCAGGGAGAGCGGGCCGGCCATGCGCCGGTCCGCCTTCCGGCGCAGCCGCGGCGACGGCCCGTTCCGCTTCGCCTCGACCGGGGCCGGTATCGTCCTTCTGGCGATCATGGCCGCGATCGGGGTGTTCCTGGTCGTCAAGGCCGTCCCCGCCCTCCAGGCGAACACCTCCCACTTCCTGACCGAACTGACCTGGCAGCCGAACGCCACCGAGCCCGTCTTCGGCATCGGGGCGCTCGCCTTCGGCACCGTGCTGAGCTCGCTGCTCGCGCTGGTCATCGCCACCCCGGTGGCGGTCGGGGTGGCGCTGTTCATCTCGCACTACGCGCCCCGGCGGCTCGCCTCCGTCCTGGGTTACGTGGTGGACCTCCTCGCGGCGGTCCCCAGCGTGGTGTACGGCCTGTGGGGCGTCACCTTCCTCGTGCCGTTCATGCTCGGCCCGTCGAAGTTCCTCAACGACTACCTCGGCTGGATCCCGCTGTTCGGCGGTGACACCGTGGTCGGCAAGAGCATGCTCACCGCGTCGCTCGTGCTCGCGATCATGATCCTGCCGATCATCGCCGCGATCTCCCGCGAGGTCTTCCTGCAGGCCCCCAAGATGCAGGAAGAGGCCGCGCTCGCGCTCGGCGCGACGCGCTGGGAGATGATCAGGATGTCGGTCCTGCCGTTCGGCCGGCCCGGCGTCATCAGCGCCGCCATGCTCGGCCTCGGCCGCGCGATGGGCGAGACCATCGCGGTCGCGCTCATCTTCCCGGCGACGTTCAAGATCTCGTTCCAGATCCTCGGCCCCTACGGCAACAGCATCGCCGCCAACATCGCCAACGGCTTCGGCGAGGCGACCGAGGTGGGCCGCGGCGCGCTGATCGCCTCGGGTCTCGTCCTGTTCCTCATCACCCTGCTGGTGAACATGGCCGCCCGCTTCGTCATCGCCCGCCGCAAGGAGTACGCGAGGGCCGCAGCGTGACCGTACAGACCGGAATCCAGCCCATCTCCGCGGCCCGGAGGGCCAAGGACCGCCTCGTCCAGGTGCTCGTCTACCTGGCGTTCGCGCTCGCGGTCATCCCGCTGCTGTCGGTGCTGTGGCTCGTCGTCAAGAACGGCATCGGCCGGCTGGACATGGAGTTCCTCACCCACTCCATGCGCAACATCGGGGCGCGCGACGCCGGCGGCGGCGCCTACCACGCCATCATCGGCACGCTCGAACAGGTCCTGCTGGCCTCGGTCATCGCGGTCCCGATCGGCCTGCTCACCGCCGTCTACCTCGTCGAGTACGGCGAGGGCGGACGGCTGTCGCGCACGATCAGCTTCTTCGTGGACGTCATGACCGGCGTCCCTTCCGTGGTTTCCGGGCTCTTCGTCCTGGCGTTCTGGATCCTCGTGCTCGGCATGCCGTTCTCCGGCTTCGCCGGCGCGCTCGCCCTGTCGATCCTGATGATGCCGGTCGTGGTCAGGTCGGCCGAGGAGATGCTCCGCCTGGTCCCCCGGGAGCTGCGCGAGGCGGCGTACGCGCTGGGCGTGCCCAAGTGGCGCACCATCGTCAAGGTCGTGCTGCCCACGGCCTTCACCGGGATCGTGACCGGCGTCATGCTGGCCGTGGCCCGCGTCGCCGGCGAGACCGCGCCGCTGCTGCTGACCGTCTTCATCACCGACTCCATCAACAACGACCCGTTCAACGGGCCGCAGATGGGGCTTCCGCTGTACGTCTTCGATCAGGCGGGCCGTCCCACGGACACCGCGATCAACCGAGCCTGGACGGGCGCGCTCACGCTGATCCTGATCGTCATGCTGCTCAACCTGGTCGCACGCCTCATCACCTGGTGGCGTTCGCCCGCGAGGAGGAGGTAAGGAATGGCCAAGCAGATCGAGGTCGCGGGCCTCGACGCCTACTACGGCTCGCACAAGGCGATCGAGGGCATCTCGATGACGATCGAGCCGCGGTCCGTGACGGCCTTCATCGGCCCCTCGGGCTGCGGGAAGTCGACGTTCCTGCGGACCCTCAACCGGATGCACGAGGTCATCCCCGGCGCCCGCGTCGAGGGCAAGGTCCGCCTCGAAGACCAGGACCTGTACGGCGCGGACGTCGACCCGGTGTCGGTCCGCCGCACGATCGGCATGGTGTTCCAGCGGCCGAACCCCTTCCCCACGATGTCCATCTTCGACAACGTGGCCGCGGGCCTGCGGCTGAACGGCCGTTACTCCCGTTCCCAGCTGGACGGCATCGTCGAGGAGTCGCTCAAGGGCGCCAACCTCTGGAACGAGGTCAAGGACCGGCTGGGCAAGCCGGGCGCGGGCCTGTCCGGCGGTCAGCAGCAGCGTCTGTGCATCGCCCGCGCCATCGCCGTACGCCCGCAGGTGCTGCTCATGGACGAGCCGTGCTCGGCGCTCGACCCCATCTCGACGCTGGCGATCGAAGACCTGATCTCCCAGCTCAAGCAGGACTACACGATCGTGATCGTGACGCACAACATGCAGCAGGCCGCCCGGGTCAGCGACAAGACCGCCTTCTTCAACCTTGCCGCGCAGGGCCAGCCCGGCAAGCTCGTCGAGATGGACGAGACCTCGAAGATCTTCACCAATCCGGCCGAGAAGGCGACCGAGGACTACATCACGGGCCGCTTCGGCTGACGACCGCTTCCGGCTGACAGCATTGGAGGGACCTGGGTGACGGCACCCGCAGTGGAGGGGGACACTCGGACGGCGCCCATGCTCCTGGTGGCCGATCCGGACGCGGGTCTGGTGCGGCAGCTCTCGGCGGCCATGCAGGCCGAGGGCGTCGACGTGACCGGCGTACCGGACGGCGCCCAGGCGCTGCTGCAGGCCGGGGCGCTCCGGCCCGACGCCGTGCTGATCTGCGCCTCCCTCCCGATCGTCGGCCCCGTCGACTTCGTCCGCGCCGTACGGCTCATGCGGACCGTGCCCGTCCTGCTCGGCATCGACTTCGGGAGCGACGCCGCCCAGGCCCTGCAGGCGCTGGAGGCGGGCGCGACGGCCTGCGTGGCCAGGCCGTACCGTGTGCCCGAGCTACTCCCCCTCGTCAAGGCGGCCTTCCGCCGGCAGGACGGCCACCGGACCGTGCTGACGATCGGCGACGTGGAGCTGGACGTGACGGCGTACCAGGTGAAGGTCGGCGGGCGCGTCGTGCACCTGCCTCTGCGCGAGTTCGAGCTGCTGCACTACCTGATGCGCAACGCGGACAGAACGGTCACTCGCGAGCAGATCATGCGCAACGTCTGGCACTCGACCGACGGGATGTCCACGAACACGATCGCCGTGCACGTCAAGCGCCTGCGCGCGCGGCTCGGCGACGTGGAGGACACGATGATCCAGACCGTCCGAGGAGTCGGGTACCGGTTGGTCAGCGGGTGAGAGCGTCCGGTCTCAGGAGGAGGCGTGCCTGTCTCGGGAGAGAGGTGTGCGCTTCTCAGGAGAAGGTGCGGTCGAGGTGGGCCAGGCCGGCGTCCGCGTACGGCCGGGCGCCTGTGCGCAGGCCGTACGCGACGTCCTCCAGCAGCGCGCACCGCGCGTAGAAGACCGCCCGCTCGTGGTCCGCGTCGTCATGGCGGCCCTGGTAATGCGCCAGCGTCCGCTCGTAGGCGTCGGGTCCGAGGTCCCGGTAGACGAGCGCCAGGTCGTACGCGGGATCGGCGATGGCCGCGTCCGTCCAGTCGATGACGCCCGTCAGGGCGCACGCCTCGACGTCCACCAGTAGGTGCTCGCTGCCCAGGTCGTTGTGGCAGAACGTCAGCACGACGGGCTCCGCGGGGGCCGCGGTGCCGAGAAAGTCCTCGACCGTCCGCCGGGCGGCTGGCGGCAGGTGGGCCGCGATGTCCCGGAAGTGCTCTTCGGCCTCCTCCAGAAGCTCGCTCATCGGATAGGTGTCACGCGACACGAGCGCTTCCATCCGCTCCACCGGCGCCGCGTGGACCCGGCTGAGGAAACCGCCCAGGGGAGCCGCCAGGCGCGAGGGTTCCGCCACCGGATGAAGGTTCAGCGGACGGCCGGGCAGCTTGCGGTACGCGAGGACGCCCGCCTCCTCGTCCACGAAAACCGGCCGCGGCACCGGCAGCGGCGACAGCTCGCTCACGACGGCGAGCAACGCCGCCTCTCGACGCACCGCCTCACGGCGCGGAGCCGCATCCTCGTGGGGAGCCGGGTGACCGTGGGGAGCTGAATCGCTTTGGGAAGCTGAATCGCTCTGGGGAGCCGAATCGCCGATCTTGCTTTGCCGCACGACCAACTCACCGTTGACCTCGTACGCCGCGTTGTCCTGTCCCTCGCCCAGCCGTTCGACGGTTCTGACCGCGTAGCCGGGCAGGTGGCGGGCCAGCAAGCGGATGATTCGCTCGGTCACTCCCGTAACCCTAGCCATCGGCCGGGGCGAGAGCGCGCCGGCTCCACGCCGCGACCTACCCGCGGCCCCTGCCGCGTGCCCCCCTGGAAAACGGCCCCTGGACATGCGAAAGCCCCGGCCAACCACAACCGGGGCACACCCCACCAACAACACACCCGGGAAACCTTCCGGGAAAACCCCCCGGAAACGCGGAAAGGCCACCCCAAACGGGGTGGCCCTCCCAACAAAGATTGTCCGGCGGCGTCCTACTCTCCC
>NZ_JBEYWQ010000035.1:0-72873 GCF_040644495.1 Microbispora sp. NPDC046973
GCCCTTGCGGGCCGGCCCTGACGTCATGTCACGCTCAGACCAGGTCGAACCGGTCGAGGTTCATGACCTTGTCCCACGCCCGGACGAAGTCCGTCACGAACTTGTCCTTGGCGTCGTCGCTCGCGTAGACCTCCGCGACCGCGCGCAGCTCGGAGTTCGCCCCGAAGACGAGGTCGGCCCGGGTGCCGGTCCACTTGACCTCGCCCGTGGCGGCGTCGCGACCCTCGAACGTGGTCTGGTCCTCCGACGTCGACTTCCACTCCGTGCCCAGGTCGAGCAGGTTGACGAAGAAGTCGTTGGTCAGGACCCCGGGGGTCTCGGTGAAGACGCCGAGCTTCGACTGCTGGTAGTTGGCGCCGAGGACGCGCAGGCCGCCGATGAGGACGGTCATCTCCGGGGCGCTGAGGTTCAGCAGGTTCGCCCGGTCGACCAGCAGATACTCGGCCGGCAGCCGGTTGCCCTTCCCGTAGTAGTTGCGGAACCCGTCGGCGGTCGGCTCGAGCGCGGCGAACGACTCGACGTCCGTCTGCTCCTGCGACGCGTCCACGCGCCCCGGCGTGAAGGGGACCTCGACGTCGAAACCGGCGTCCTTGGCGGCCTTCTCGACGGCGGCGCACCCGGCGAGCACGATCACGTCGGCGAGGGAGACCTGCTTGCCGCCGGTCTGCGCGGCGTTGAACGACTGCTGGACGTCCTCCAGGGTGCGCAGCACGGTCGCCAGCTGGTCGGGGTCGTTGACCTCCCAGCCGATCTGCGGCTGCAGGCGGACGCGGGCGCCGTTGGCGCCGCCGCGCTTGTCGCTGCCGCGGAAGGAGGCGGCCGAGGCCCACGCGGTGGACACGAGCTGGGAGACCGACAGGCCCGAGGCGAGGATCCGCTCCTTGAGGGCGGCGATGTCCCCGGCGTCGACGAGCTCGTACGTCCGCTCCGGCAGCGGGTCCTGCCACAGCAGCACCTCGCTCGGGACCTCCGGGCCGAGGTAGCGGGCGACCGGGCCCATGTCGCGGTGGGTCAGCTTGAACCACGCCCGGGCGAAGGCGTCCGCGAACTCGTCGGGGTTCTCGTAGAAGCGCCGCGAGATCTGCTCGTAGATCGGGTCGAACCGGAGCGCGAGGTCGGTCGTCAGCATGCCCGGCGCATGACGCTTCGACGGGTCGTGGGCGTCCGGCACGGAACCCTCACCGGCGCCGTGCTTCGGCTTCCACTGGTGCGCGCCGGCCGGGCTCTTGGTCAGCTCCCACTCGTAGCCGAACAGGTTCCAGAAGAAGTTGGTGGACCACTTCGTCGGCGTCGAGGTCCAGGTGACCTCGAGACCGCTGGTGATCGTGTCGCCGCCCTTGCCGGTGCCGTAGCTGTTCTTCCAGCCCAGGCCCTGCTGCTCGATCGGGGCGGCCTCGGGGTCGGGGCCGACGTTGTCGGCCGGGCCCGCGCCGTGGGTCTTGCCGAAGGTGTGACCACCGGCGATGAGGGCGACCGTCTCCTCGTCGTTCATCGCCATCCGGCGGAACGTCTCACGGATGTCGCGGGCCGCGGCGATCGGGTCCGGGTTGCCGTTCGGGCCCTCCGGGTTGACGTAGATGAGACCCATCTGGACCGCGGCGAGCGGGTTCTCCAGCTCACGGTCGCCGCTGTAGCGCTCGTCGCCGAGCCAGGTGGTCTCGGGACCCCAGTAGACGTCGTCGTCGGGCTCCCAGGCGTCCACCCGGCCGCCGGCGTAGCCGAAGGTCTTGAAGCCCATCGACTCGAGGGCGACGTTGCCGGCGAGGATCAGGAGGTCGGCCCAGGAGATCTTCTTGCCGTACTTCTTCTTGACCGGCCACAGCAGCCGGCGGGCCTTGTCGAGGTTCCCGTTGTCCGGCCAGCTGTTCAGCGGGGCGAAGCGCTGCTGGCCCGAGCCGGCGCCGCCGCGGCCGTCGCTGATGCGGTAGGTGCCCGCGCTGTGCCACGCCATCCGGATCATGAGCGGGCCGTAGTGGCCGAAGTCGGCCGGCCACCAGTCCTGCGAGGTCGTCAGCACCTCCGCGATGTCCCGCTTGACCTCGGCGAGATCGAGGGACTTGAACGCCTCGGCGTAGTCGAAGTCCTCACCAAGGGGGTTGGCCACGGCGGGGTTCTTGGCGAGGATCTTCAGGTTGAGGCGCTCCGGCCACCACTGGTGGTTGGCGCTGCCCTGGGTCGGATGCGGGGCGCGCGTGTGCGCGACCGGGCAGCCGCCCTCACCCTCCGTCTTCGGGTCGACAACGATTGCGTCGTGGTTCTCAGTCAAGGGAATCCTTCTGAACTAGCTGGACCATGGGGCTCAGGAAGCGCGGGCGGTGGAACAGTCGGGGCACAGGCCCCAGTAGATGACGTCGGCCTCGTCGATCGTGAAGCCGTGCGTGTCGGACGCGGTCAGACACGGCGTCTCGCCGACCGCGCAGTCGACGTCGGCGACGACACCACACGACCGGCACACGACGTGGTGGTGGTTGTCGCCGACGCGACCCTCGAACCGGGCCGGGCTGCCGGCCGGTTCGATGCGGCGCACGAGTCCCGCCGCGGTGAGCGCGTGGAGAGCCTCGTACACGGCCTGCAGGGAGACGTGGCCCACGCGATCGCGCACCCCGGAGGCGATCGCCTCGACGTCGAGGTGGTCGCCACTGCGGACGGTCTCGAGCAGTGCGACACGGGCGGCCGTCACCCGCAGGCCGACCCCCCGCAGTTCCTCGGCGGTGGTCGGAGTCCTGGGCGCGATCATGGCGCCAAATCTATCGCGTAAACAGGAAGAGTTCAAGAGAGCGAATAACCCAAATGTCTTGGTCTCTCAGGTAATGCCCGTCTCGCTGCGCGATGCGCACCTTGCGAGCGGCGCCGGAGGCGTCGCGGACATGCCGGTGCCCGCTCCCGGGACATCGGGGACGGGCACCGGGAGGCGGGACCTTCGGCCCGATCGGCCACTCGCTGAGAAACGCCGGCGGAACGGGTGACCCGGGGCCCGTACGGAGAGGTCCAAGGTCCGATCCCGGGCCGGCACGCTGCTGCGGGCTGCCGGCGGCACGTGAATCGGTGCCATCCGATCGCGGCGTACCCATGGAGGCCCGGCACGCGGCAGCCGGGAACGGCGCCGTGCCTCAAACGCCGGTAGAACCTCTCATCGGCTTGCGCAAAAGCCGGGCGGATGCTGCCTCCGGCCTACACGCCGGGGTACCTACGCACCAGTCCGCGGTTCTCGCGAGAGGGGAATCCCCCCATGACCACAATGTCCAAGCACCACCCGCACACGGGACACGATCACCATCATGGCGCCGAATGCGGCCATGTCGCGGTGCCGCACGGCGACCACGTGGACTACGTCCACGACGGCCACCTGCACCGGGTTCACGAGAACCATGTCGACGAGTGCGAGGCGAGCGGGCACGTCGTCCACGACGCGCACGACCACGAGCACGGGCCGGAGTGCGGGCACGTGGCCGTGCCACACGGCGACCACGTCGACTACATCCACGACGGGCACCACCACATGCGCCACGACGGTCACTGGGATGACCACTAGGACACTCCCCGGCCGGGGCTCCCCGTCAGGGAGCCGGCGATGCGACCGGCGTTCGCGGCGCCGCTGATCGCCGCGGCCGGCCCGGCGGGCGGGGCCGACCTGGCCGCGGCCCGGACCCAGATGGCCCTGTCCCTCGGGTGGCACATCATCGTCGCGTGCCTGGGGGTGGGCATGCCCGCCCTGCTGCTGTTCACCGAGTGGCGGGGGCTGCGCGGGGGCGACGACGACTACCTGCGCCTCGCCCGGCGCTGGGCGAAGGCGGTGGCCGTGCTGTTCGCCGTCGGGGCCGTGTCGGGCACGATCCTCAGCTTCGAGATGGGCCTGCTGTGGCCGGGCCTCATGGGGATGTACGGCCAGGTGATCGGGCTTCCGTTCGCGCTTGAGGGCATCGCGTTCTTCCTTGAGGCGATCTTCATCGGGATCTACCTCTACGCGTGGGACCGGCTCTCGCCCAGAGCCCACCTGCTGACCGGGGTGCCGGTGATGATCGCCGGTGTGGCCTCGGCGTTCTTCGTCGTCTCGGCCAACGCGTGGATGAACCAGCCGCGCGGCTTCCTCCTCCAAGGCGGCCGCGTCACGCACGTGTCCCCTTGGGCGGCCATGTTCAACCCCGCCACTCCGCCGCAGACCATCCACATGATCGTCGCGGCGTTCATGGTGTCGGGCTTCGCCACCGCGTCCGTCTACGCCGTGGCGCTGCTGCGCGGACGGCGGGACCGCTACCACCGCCTCGGTTTCCTCGTGCCCTTCACCGTCGCGGGGGCGCTGGCGCCCGTCCAGATCCTGGTGGGCGACTACGCCGCGCGTTTCCTCGCCGACTACCAGCCCACCAAGCTCGCCGCCATGGAAGGACTGCCCAGGACCGGGCCGGACGCGCCGTTGAGCGTCGGCGGCATCTTCGTGGGCGACCGTCTGCGCTACGCGCTGGAGATCCCCGACGGGCTGTCGCTGCTCGTCGGCTACAGCCCGGACACCGTCGTGCAGGGGCTGGACCGCACGGCGCCCGCCAACCGGCCGCCCGTCACGCCGGTCCACCTGTGCTTCGACGCGATGGTCGGCATCGGCGTCCTGCTCCTGCTGCTGGCGGCCTGGCTCGCCTTCAGCTGGTGGCGGCGGCGCGAGATCCCGCGCTCCCGCCTGTTCCTGTGGCCGGCGGCCGCCTCCGGCGTGCTCGCGGTCGTCGCCGTCGAGGCGGGCTGGGTGGTGACCGAGCTCGGCCGTCAGCCGTGGGTCGTGTACGGCAAACTGCGCACCGCCGACGCGGTCAACCCCGCGCCCAATCTGTGGGCGGGATTGCTGCTGCTGGTCGCCGTCTACACGGTCCTCACGGTGTCGACGGTATACGTGCTGCGGCTCATGGTCCGCGCCCGGCCGGTGGCCGCGCCGCAGGAGCGGGAGACGACCTGATGGAGGCGGCGCAGGTCCTGCTCGGGGTCATGTGGCTCGGCCTGACCCTGTACGCGCTGCTCGGCGGCGCCGACTTCGGCGGCGGCCTTTGGGACCTGCTGGCCGGGGGCAGCCGGACGGGCATGCCCCAGCGGCGGCTCATCGAGCACTCGCTCGGCCCCGTCTGGGAGGCCAACCACGTCTGGCTGATCTTCGTGCTCGTCGTGCTGTGGACCGGTTTCCCGCCGGTTTTCGCGGCGGTGATGTCCACGCTCTACATCCCGCTCACGCTGGCCGCGTTCGGGATCATCGGCAGAGGGGCCGCGTTCGCGTTCCGCAAGAGCAGCACCGAGCTGTGGCAGCAGCGCCTGTTCGGCGGGGCCTTCGCGCTGTCGTCGGTGCTCACGCCGTTCTTCCTCGGCACGGTGGCCGGAGCCGTCGCGTCCGGCCGGGTGCCGCCCGGCCTGGCCAGGGGAAACCTGGTGGGGGCGTGGGTCAACCCGACCTCGACGCTGGGCGGCGTCCTCGCGGTGGCCGTCTGCGCCTACCTGGCCGCGGTCTACCTGTGCGACGACGCCGTGCGGTCCCGCCTGCCCGGGATGGCCGAGGTCTTCCGGCGCAGGGCGCTGGCCGCGGCCGCCGTCACCGGCGTGGTCGCCCTCGGCGGCATCGGAGTGCTGCACGCCGACGCCCCCCGGCTCTTCACCGGCCTCACCCACCGCGCGCTGCCGCTCGTCCTGGCGAGCGCCGTGCTCGGCGTCGCCTCCATCGCGCTGCTGTGGCTGCGGCGCTACCTGCTCGTACGCGGCACCGCGGCCCTGGCCGTGACCGCCGTGATGGGCGGGTGGCCGGTGGCGCAGTATCCGCTCATGCTGCCGCCGGCCGTGTCCTTCCGGCAGGCGGCCGCGGAACCGGCGGTGATCACGGCGGTGCTCGCCGTCACCGGGGCGGGCGCGGTGCTGGTGCTGCCGTCGATCGCGTGGCTGCTCGCCGTCCAGCACCGCCTTCCGTTCGAGCGGGGCAGCCCCGGCTGAGCGGCGCCGGCCCCCGGGGGCGTTCCCACCTGCGGGGATAGGCTTGATTCAGGGGGCGGAGGATGCGTGATCTGCTGAAGGAGTCGCGCCGCCCCCACCGCGTGCGCGAGCACCCGTACGCCCCCTGGTTCGCCGTGGGCGCGGTCTGCATCGGCGCGTTCATGGGACAGCTCGACGCGAGCATCGTCACCCTGGCCTTCCCGGCGCTGGAACGGGAGTTCGGCGCCTCGCTGGCGGCGGTGCAATGGGTGTCCCTGGGCTACCTGCTGGTGCTGGTCGCGTTGCTGGCCGGGGCAGGAAGGCTCGCCGACGTGGCGGGCCGCAAGCTGGTCTACCTCTACGGCTTCGTCGTGTTCACCCTGGCCTCGGCCGCCTGCGGGCTGGCGCCGTCCCTGGCGGTGCTGGTGGCCTGCCGGCTGGTGCAGGCGGCGGGCGCCGCGATGCTCCAGGCCAACAGCGTGGCGCTGGTCGTGTCGAGCGTCCCCCGGGCGCGGATGCGGACCGGTCTCGGTGTGCAGGCGGCGGCCCAGGCGCTCGGCCTGGCCCTCGGACCGGCCCTCGGCGGCGTGCTGGTCGCCACGGCGGGATGGCGGTGGGTGTTCTGGATCAACGTGCCGGTCGGCTGCGCGGCCGTGATCGCCGGGCGTTACCTGCTGCCGCGCACGCGGCATCGGGGGAGGGGCGGCCGCTTCGACTGGCCGGGACTGGTCCTGCTCGGAGCGTCCACCAGCGCCCTGCTGCTCGCCGCCTCCGTGGTCTCGGGCCTGGGACTGCCGTCCTGGTCGGTCCCGGTCCTGCTCGCCGTCGCCGCCGGGGCCGCCATCGGCTTCTGGCGACGGGAGGCGCGGGTGCCGTCAGCACTCATCGACACCGCCCTGCTCCGCAGCCGCGTCGTCACGGCGGGGCTCGGCGGAGCGCTGGGCGGCTACCTGGTGCTGTTCGGACCCCTGGTTTTGATCCCGCAGGTTCTCGTGGCCGGCGGGACCGGAGAACTGGTCGCCGGCCTGGTCCTGACGGCGCTGCCCGGGGGCTTCGCGGCGAGCGCCCTCATGGGCGACCACCTGCTGCCCCGCATCTGGGGCGACCGGCGCAGGTGCGTCGTCGGCGCCGTGGCGGCGGCCGCGGGCTGCGCGCTGCTGGCCGCGGATCCCGTCGCCGAGGGCTGGGCCGGAGCCTGCCTGGCGCTGACGGGCGCAGGTCTCGGCCTGTTCGTGTCCGCCAACAACACCGTCGTCATGGCCGCCGTCCCCGAACGGGTGGCCGCCACGGCCGGCGGCATGGTGAACATGGCACGCGGCATCGGCACCGCGCTCGGCATCGCCGCGGTGACCTTGGCCCTGCACCTCGCGGGAGCCCACGAGACGGGTGCCCGCGCCGCGCCGCTCGTCCTGGCGGCCGTGGCACTGCTGACCGCCCTCACCGCTTCGGGCCGGGTGGTGCGCCGGGTGGTGCGGCCGGAGGCAGGCCCCTACCCTGGTCGTTCATGACGACCGTGCGAAGGGGCGAGCCGCGTGAGCCATGAGGATGCGGCGGCCCGGCTCCGGGAGATCTGCCTGAACCTGCCGGAGGCCGTGGAGAAGCCGTTCGGGGGCCACACCGCGCCGTCCTACCGGGTCGGCGACAGGTTGTTCGCGATGACCAGTGAGGACGGGCGGTCGCTGACGTTCAAGGCCGGGCCCGGGGTGCAGGACGCCCTCGTGACCTCGGATCCGGAGCGCTTCTTCGTCCCGCCGTACGTCGGCCGCAACGGCTGGGTGGGGGCTCGCCTGGACGCCGATCAGGACTGGGACGAGATCGCCGGGCTGGTCGAGGACAGCTACCGGCTGATCGCGCCGAGACGACTGGTCCGGCTCCTCGACGACCGGCCGACCGCTTAGCCGCTGTCTCACAGCGGCGGGTAGGCGTTGGCGAGGAGCTGCTGGAACTGCGCCCCGAACCACTGCCCGGCCGGCGGGGCGTACGGCAGCGCCCCGCTGGGCACGTAACCGTTGGTCACCCGGGAGTACGTGGGATCGCACATCGGGTCGGGCCGGATGCCGTCGGGACTCGTGACGTTCACGCTCGAGCCGTCGGAGACGCCCGGCGGCATGATCCACGCGTACGCGTCGATGCCGGCGGCGGGGATGGCCGTGGGCCGCGCGCCGAGCCCGGCGCCGGACTGGTTGCACCAGTTGCCGACGTCGTAGCGGCGGTCCGTCCGGGACTCGTCGACGAATCGGTTGACGTCGCCTGACGTGCTCTTGCGGGCCGGGCGATACGGGCCGCCCCAGCCGCTGCGCGAGGTGTCGATCACCATGCCGATGCCGGACCCGAAGCCGGCCGCGATGAGCCGCTGCCGGAACGCCTGGGCGAAGGACAGCTCGTCCACGTAGTCGTTTCCGGCCACCCACCGCGAGTTCTTGATCGGCAGGCCCATCTGGGTGTTGTAGTACGGCTCGACCAGGGCGCCGTAGCCCGCGACGTTCACCGTGAAGCCGTGCACGGGCGACGGTCCTCCTCCGCTCGCGCCCGCGATGCTCGCGAGCAGGTCGGCGGCCCGGCCGAAGTTGTCCGGATGGCCGACGACGCCGTGATGGGAGGCGTCGAGGTAGACGTACACGTTGGGGATGGCGTGCAGCCGGGTCACCGCGTATCGCACCGCCGCCGGGTAGGCGCCGCTCGCCTGCACGGCGGCGCAGCGGGAGGTGGCGGCGGGCAGGAGCAGCCCGGGCAGGAAGTCGGGTTCGACGACCGCCACGATGCGCAACCGCTGGTAGGCCGGGTCGGCGAGGATCTCGGCGATCGGATCGACGTACTCGGTCCGGTAGCGGTTCAGGCCGTCGGACGTCACGCTGAAGTCCCCGTTGGAGATCGGATGGGTGCAGTTGCGGTCGGGCAGGTCGTCCAGCACGATCTGGATCGTGAGCGGGGCCGGGTCGAAGGAGTCCTGCAGGACGGCCTCGTTCAGATGGGCGCGCAGCCCGGGGGAGGAGGCGGTCCCCGCGATGCGGGAGACGCGGTCGAGCCAGACGCCGGTCGGCTGGCCGGCCACCGCCGCACCGCCGGGCTCGGCCGCGGCCGACGCGGACCACCAGGGATCGACGTAGCGCCCGGCGGCCACGTAGGGGTTGTCGACGCGGGTGTCCGCGGCGGCCGGGGCGCTCGTGAGGAGCGCCGTGACCGGCAGGAGGATCATCGCCGCGACCGCCGCCATGAGACGCGCTCCTCGCCGCACCGCCACGCCGTGCCTCCTCGCCGCGTGAGATCTTCGACACCACGCACGATTCACCGGCCGGGCGGGCGCGTACAGGGCTCGGCCGCACCGCCCGCCGTGGCGCGCCCGCGCCGGGGGAGATCACCCGCTCTCATCTCGGCGAACGCCGCGCCGCCCGATGCCGTCACGCACCGCTGAAGGCTTCGGCGCCTGAAAGCTTCAGCGCCCGCCGCAGGTCGTCATCATCGGGCCGATGCCGGCTCCGTGACACGGGCGCCGGTCACGATGAGGCCCAGGCAGACCAGGGCCGCGGTCGCCACCGCCGCCAGCATGACGGGGTAGGAGAGCCACGACGACAAGCCGGCCAGCACGGTGGGGAGCAGGAAGCCCGCGTAGGCGAGCGTGTAGTAGACGCCGGTCAGGCCGGCCAGGTCGTCAGGGCCGGCCATGCGCTGGATCTCCAGCAGTCCGGAGACCACCGCGATGCCGTAACCGGCGCCCAGGGCGGCCGCGGTGACGGCCGCGAGCCACGGCGACAGCAGCACCGCGTTCGCCGCGCACAGCGTCGCGCCGAGGAGCATCACCGCCATCGCCGCCACCGGGGCCCGTCCCGTTCGGGTTCCCGCCTCGCCGTTTCCCGGTTCACCATTTCCCACGTCACCGTGCAGCCACCTGGCCACGGGCTGCACGGCCGCGCCCGTGCCCAGGGTCAGCACGGTCAGGCCGGTCGCGTACGCCAGACCCCAGTCCCCGACGCGGAAGCCGACCAGCTGGGGCATGACCGCGTACGCCAGTCCGGCCGCGCCGAACACCCACGGCGCCATCGGCAGGACCACGAGCCGGAACCGCCTGCGCGCCGGCGCGGGGACACGCAGGTCGTCCACCAGTGCCGTGAGGAGCTGCCGGACCGACCCTGTCGCGTGCGCGAGCGGCGGCCGTGTCTCCGGCACCCGCAGGAGCAGCACGGGTATCGCCACGGTGAGGAGGAGGTGGACGGCGTAGGGGGTCACCATGGGCCACGGCCCCCACTGGGCCAGCACGCCCGCGACACCGGCGCCGAGGCCGAATCCCGCCGTCTGGCACAGTGCGGCGCGGCGTGCGGCGAGCCCGCCGTCCGCGCCGCTCGACAGCTCCTTCACCCAGCTGCTGCCCACCGCCATGGCGATGCCGACGGCGAAGCCGGTGATCAGCCGCCCCGCGTAGACGGGCCAGGCGCTCTGCCCGCCGAAGCAGAGCACCAGGCTCGCGGCGGCCGAGGCGACGGTGCCGGCCACCAGCACGGGACGTCGCCCGCGCCGGTCGGAGACGGGCCCGGCGAGCAGGAGCCCCGGCACGAGCCCGACGACGTACGCGCCGAGGAAGGCGTCGACGCTGAGCGTGGAGTAGCCGCCCAGCCGGCGATACATCAGTAGCAACGGGGTGAACTGGTTGCCGCCCCAGCCACAGGCGAACATCGCCCCGGCGACGATCCGCCAGGAGCCCGGCCTCGAGGCGAGGGCGGGTGCGGTGGCAGGCGAGGGGGCGGCCTGCCGGGGTTCCGGCATCCGCTCGGTTTCTGGCATGGGTGAGTCGGACCTTCGCGAGGAGTGTGCGTGAGGAGGACGCGGGTCAGCGGTCGTCGCGGCCCGCTGCGTGCGGCGAGCCGTGCGTCGCGGTGAGATGACCGAGCAGGGCCGCGGCGAAGGCCGCGCTGTCGCCGGTGAGGAGGTGGCCGAGGAGGGCCTCGTGCTCGTCGGCCAGCAGCGACAGCCGCTCCGGCCGCAGGCGCAGCGCGGAGATGCTCATCCGCCGCTGCCGGTCGCCGAGTGTGGCGTAGAACCGGCCGGCCAGCCGGTTTCCCGACGCTTCGACGATGCACCGGTGAAACGCCTCGTCAACCTCGGCGAACCGGCCGACGTCCGCGGCCTCGGCGAGGGTCCGCTGGCGCCGCAGCAGTTCCCGCATCTTCTCGTGGTGTTCGCCGGGCAGGCCGGTTCGCTCGATGCGCTCCGCCGCGGCCCGCTCGAGGGCCAGCCGCAGCTCCAGGACGTCGGCTGCCTCTCCCGGCGGCACCGGCACCACCACCGCACCCCGCTTGGGGTGGAGCGCCAGCAGGTCCTCCGACTCCAGCCGCAGGAACGCCTCCCGGACCGGCGTCCTGCTCACGCGTACCCGTTCGGCGATCTCCCCCTCGCTGATGAGGCTGCCTCCCGGCAGCTCGCCGGTGAGGATCAGCTCCTTGGTCACGGCGTACGCGGTGTGGGCGGCGGACGGGCGCTTCGCGGAATCGGCCATGCCAGGAGCGTAGCAGTCATAGATACAACTTGTATCTATGAGGGTTCGCCGCGGCTGGCCGGGGCGGTGCCCGCCCTGAGCCGAGGTCATCGGTGCGGCACCGGGCCGGCAGATCACTTCGCCGCGCTGGCCGGCCCCAGGACTCTGCGAGCTCGGCGTCGCCTCGCGGGGGGACCGCCTTGGCGGTCGAGCCCGGTTGGTCGGATTTCTGGTTCGGTGAGGCTTCTCCCGGGCAAGGAAGCGTGATACGGATCACAGAGGAAGCCCGGAATTTGCAGCCGGTTGAGGAGGCTTTGTCTCGTTATGAGGTTCTTCCCGGTGATCGTGTGGCTCGTCGAGCGGCTGCACGTCGACCTGTGCCGCGTGAGCAGTCGTCTCTGTCGCTGAACGCAGTCACCGCTCCCTTCCCCTCACCTCGCATGCCGCCTCGGCGTCAGCATGCCTTTTTGCCGGAGTCTCGTTCGTGAAGAAACTCTCCTTCTCCCTGCAGTTGCTGCTCGGTCTGGTGATCGGAGCCGCTCTCGGGTTCGTCGCCCGCGCCGGTGACGTCACCTGGCTCACCGCCACCCTCACCGAAGTCGGCAAGATCTTCGTCCAGCTCCTCAAACTCGCGGTCGCGCCGCTGGTCTTCACCGCGGTCGTCGTCAGCGTGGCCAACCTGCGCAACGTCAGCGGCGCCGCCAGGCTCGCGGGAAAGACGCTGCTGTGGTTCCTGATCACCTCGCTGATCGCGGTGGTCTTCGGCATCGGCCTCGGCCTGATCCTCAATCCCGGTCAGGGTGTCACCATCTCCACCGCGGGGGCCAAGGCCGTCGACCTGGAGGGCGCCGGCACCTGGCTGGACTTCCTGACCGGCATCATCCCGACCAACATCGTCACGGCCTTCACCGAGCTCAACGTCCTCCAGATCGTCTTCCTGGGGGTCGTCCTCGGCGCCGCCGCCCTGGCGGTCGGCGAGAAGGCCGAGCCGTTCCTCGGCTTCAGCCGGTCCGTCCTCGATCTGGTGCAGAAGGCCCTGTGGTGGGTCATCAGGCTGGCCCCGATCGGCACCGCCGGTCTGATCGGCAAGTCGGTCGCCAGCTATGGCTGGGACCTGCTCGCCCCGCTCGCGAAGCTCAGCGCGGGCGTGTACATCGGCTGCCTGCTGGTGCTCCTGGTGAGCTACCCGCTGCTGCTCGCCTTCGTCGGCAAGGTCAGCCCGCTCGCCTTCTATCGCAACGCCTGGCCCGCGATCGAGCTGGCCTTCGTCTCCCGCTCCTCGGTCGGGACCATGCCGCTCACCCAGCGGGTCACCACCGAGCGCCTGGGCGTGGACCGCGACTACGCCGCCTTCGCGGTGCCTTTCGGCGCGACCACCAAGATGGACGGCTGCGCCGCGATCTATCCCGCGCTCGCGGCGATCTTCGTGGCCCAGGTGTTCGGCGTCCATCTCGGTGTGGGCCACTATCTGCTGATCGCGTTCGTCTCCGTGGTCGGCTCGGCCGCGACCGCCGGTCTGACCGGCGCGATCGTGATGCTCACCCTGACCCTGAGCACGCTGGGCCTGCCCCTGGAGGGCGTCGGGCTGCTCCTGGCGATCGACCCGATCCTCGACATGATCCGCACCGCGACCAACGTCACGGGGCAGATGGTGGTGCCCGTCCTGGTCGCCCGTTCCGAGGGCCGTCTCGACGAGGCGGTGTTCGACGCTCCGCCGCAGCCTCTGGACGAAGCCCCCGCCGTTCGTCCCGGGTCGGGTCCCGAGCCCGCTCTCGCCTGAGTCTCCGCCCCGTCTGCGAAGTGGTGAGGTCCTCGCTCGCGACTCCGGGTCGTGGGCGAGGACCGTCCGCGCGACGTCGGCGGGAGGAAGACTCGATCGATTCCGTTTAGGAGGTTAGGCTTACCTAAGCAATCCGATGAAGGGAACCTCCTATGGCGACGACCGAACCGGCGCGGCGTGCACCCCGGGCGACCACCGGCGTGGTGGAGCGCACCGAGCGGCTGACCCCGCACATGATCCGGGTGGTGCTCGGCGGTGAGGGACTCGCCGGTTTCGAGGCGGGCGAGTTCACCGACCACTACGTGAAGCTGCTGTTCCCGCTGCCGGGAGTGGCCTATCCGGAGCCGTTCGACATGGCGGTCATCCGTGCCGAGCTGCCGCGCGACCAGTGGCCGAAGACCCGGACGTACACCGTCCGGGCCTGGGACCCGCAGGCGCGGGAGCTGACCATCGACTTCGTCTACCACGGGGACGAGGGACTGGCCGGGCCCTGGGCCCTGCGGGCCCGGCCGGGCGACGTGATCCACTTCCTGGGCCCGGGCGGGGCGTACGCGCCGAGCGCGGAGGCGGACTGGCACCTGCTGGCCGGGGACGAGAGCGCGCTCCCGGCGATCGGCGCCGCACTGGAGCGGCTCCCCGCCGGCGCGCCCGCCCGGGTCTTCCTGGAGGTGGAGGGCCCGGAGGAGGAGCAGAAGCTGCAGACGGAGGGCGACGCGGAGATCTTGTGGCTGCACCGCCGCGGTGCCCAGGTGGGCGAGGCGCTGGCACGGGCGGTGCGGGAGCTGGAGTTCCCCGAGGGCGTCGTGCACGCCTTCGTCCACGGCGAGGCGAACTTCGTGAAGGAACTGCGGCGATACCTGCGGGTGGAGCGCGGCCTGCCGCTGGAGTGGTTGTCGATCTCCGGCTACTGGCGGCGGGGCCGTGACGAGGACGGCTGGCAGTCCTCCAAGCGGGAGTGGAACCGCCGGATCGAAGAAGAGGAGTCCGAGGCCCTCGGCGGCTGACCCCGACCACGCGGCGGAGTCCTCGCGCCGCAGACGACCCGCCGGATGGCCGGCGCCCCGACACGCCCGAGCGGGCGAGCGGGGTTTTAGATTCGCGTTACGCGCTCGCGGCTATGGTGACGCCCGACGACGTCTCGGGGAGCGGTCTCGGGAGTGCCCATGTCACAGCGAAAGGTGAAGCGCATGCGCGCCGCCATGCGGCGCGAGGAAGCAAGGCGGCGCGAGGAGCGCAGGCGGCTGGCGCGCAGGGTCACGTATGCCACCGCCGCAGTCGTGACGGTGGTGGCCGTCGCGACCGGGGTGCTGGTCTTCGTCTCCGGCGGAGCGCCGGACACGGCGACGCCCGTCGCGAACGCCTCGCCGCATCCGTCCTCCTCTGCCACGACAACGGCCACGAAAGCGGCCACGAAAGCGGACGCGGGGGCGGCCACAGGGGTGGCGGCGAACTCGGCGGCGAAATCCGCCGTGCCGTCGGCGCCCGTGTCGCCCGTGTCGCAGTCCACAGGAACGTCACCCTAGGCGACGGCATCCAACCGATGACGAGGCCCGGAGGCGGGCCGGGCCTGGCACGGTGACCCGCGCGACCCCGGCCTACCCGACGACGCCGGAGACGCTGGGCGGCCAGATGCCGACGTTCAGGAGCCGGTGCGCGTAGAAGTAGGCCACGAGCTGACTGCGGTTGCTGCAGGCGAACTGGACGAGCAGCTTGCTGATGCGCTCCGCCACGGTGTACCGGCTGAGGTGCATCTCGCGGGCGATCCTCGTCGTCGTGTAGCCCCTGGCCAGCATGACGATCAGCCATGTGTCGCGATCATTTATCAGGCCGTCGGAAACAAGGTCCATGTGCAGTCCCGGGTCGGATCGCCGTTCGACTGAAGGGAGCCTGGTGGGGGTCCCTTTGCGGCGACCCTAGAAAGGGGCGCTTAACGATCGGTATGGCCCGACCATGGCCCCGGTTATGGCCCTCCCGGCCGCACCGGTAGCCCACGTTTGTGGGGTTGTGTTACCTGCTCGTCCCCGGCTCATACTCGACCTGCGACGCGTTCCGGTCAGGCCGGGGACGAGCGGAGAGCCGCTCACATCGCTCAGGAGCACACCGACAGCGGGAGGGCGAAGTGAAGGGCAGGCTGCGTTGGATGTCGTGACGGCCGTGGGGCTCATCAAGCGCTATCGGGGCAGCGAGAGACCGGCCGTGGACGACGTCTCCTTCGAGATCGCCGAGGGGGAGACCGTCGGACTCCTGGGCCCCAACGGCGCCGGCAAGACGACACTGATCAAGATGATCTGCGGAGTCACCACCCCCACCTCCGGTGAGATCCGGGTCTTCGGCGCCGATCCGGTGCGCCAGCCCGTCCTCGCGAAGAGCGGCATCGGGGCGATGCACCAGACCGGCCCGTTCGACATGATGCTGCCGGCGCTCGACAACCTGCGGATCGCCGCCCGGTTCCGCGGGCTGCGGTGGCGCGACGTGCGGCCGTGGGCGTTGGAGGTGGCGGACTTCCTCGGCCTCACCGGTGCGATGCAGCGCCTGGTCTTCCAGATGTCGGGCGGTCAGCGGCAGCGGTTGCAGCTGGTGCGTGCGCTGCTCACCATTCCGCAACTGCTCATCCTCGACGAGCCCTCCGCCGGCCTGGACGTCGCGGGGCGGCGTCAGGTCGAGCGCTTCGTGACCTGGCTGCGCGAGGAGCACGGTGTGACCGTGCTGTGGACCAGCCACCACATCGACGAGCTGGAGCGCAACAGCCAGCGCGTCCTGGTCGTCGACAGGGGGAAGGTGCTGCGCTTCGCCAAACCGCGCGAGCTCGTGGAGGAGTTCGGCAGCACCCACCTGCTGGTGACTGTCGAGGACCCCGCCTCGGGCGGCCTCGTGGCCGCCTGGGCGGAGTCCGCCGGGCTGCGGGCCAAGGCCGAGGACGACGAGGTGCGCATCGACGACGCGAACGCCCGCGACGTGCTGCCGGAGCTGTCCCGCTACTGCCAGGACCACGCGATCGCGATCACCGGGGTCTCGACCGCCGTGGACTCGCTCGAGGAGGTCTTCCTCCGGATGACCGGGAACGAGGGGTGACGATGGCCGCCGGGCTGCACTTCCACACCGCGCCCCCCACCCGGACCGCGAGGGCGGCGGACCTGTCCGCGGTGCTCTACCGGGAGTACGCGCTGCTCGCCCGCAACCGGGTCTACCTCATCCTCGGCCTGACGCCGATGCTGGTGTACCTGCTGCTGGTGAACACCTCGCTGAGCAACCTCGTCAGGGTCGTCGACTACAAGGGTGTCAGCGTGGGGTTCGCGGTCTTCCTGCTCCCCATGACGCTGGCGATGTCGGTCGTCAGCGCGGCGGGCACGTCCGCCATGGCCGTGTTCCAGGAGGAGATGAGCGGGGTGGCGACGCAGTTGTGGTCGTACCCCATGCGCAGGTCGCGCTTCCTGCTCGGCAAGATGATCGCCGGGGTGTCGCTCGTGCTGGGGCAGACCCTGCTGGGCCTCGCCGTCGCGGCGATCATGTTCGACCTCCCGTTCGGCCCGGAGAACTGGTTCGGGCTGCTGACGGCGCTCACGCTGTCGGCCCTGGCGCTCAACGGGCTGTACCTGGCGGCAGCGATCACGATCACGGACTACCAGGCCTTCATGGTGCTGTCGAACGTGTCGATGCCCGTTCTCGTCTTCAGCGCCCCCTCGATGTACACCACCGAGAGCATGCCCACCGTGCTGCAGTGGATCTCCGTGGTCAACCCGCTGACGTACGCGATCAACGGCATGCGGGACGCCGCGGTCTTCGGCTTCGGCGAGGCGTGGGTGGACCTGCTCGTGCTGGCCGTCATGGCGGTCGTCGGCTACGCCGTGGGCGGCAGGGCCCTGCTCAACCGCGCCAGCAACATCTGAGCCGGCACCATCCGGTCCGGCCGGCCCGGCAGGCCCGATCCCGGCACTCACCTCGGCACCTCACCTCGACCAGGGCAAGGGGACGATGCGGACAGACACCTCCTCCCACTCATGGATCCTCTCCCTTTCCGACCAGTCGAAGGTCCGGTTGCCGGGGACGGACCGGGCCCGCGACCCGGCCGCCTCGCTGGAGATGGCGGGCCGCGCGGCGCGCAGGGCCGGGGTCACCCGGGTCGCGGACATCACGATGCTCGACACGCTCGGCATCCCGACGTTCCAGGCGATAAGGCCCACGGCCCGGACCCTCGCCGTCTCCCAGGGCAAGGGCGTCACGTCCGACCTCGCGAAGCTGTCCGCGATGATGGAGGCCATCGAGCTCTGGCACGCGGAGCAGCCGATGCGGCCGGTCACGACCGCCTCTCCCCGTGAGGTGGCCGGGGAGCTGGGCTACGACGTCCACGCTCTCCCGCTGTGCACGCCGACCCTGCTGCACGACGGCCTGCCGGTGGACTGGGTCGTCGCCAAGTCGCTGGTCGACGGGTCGCGGACCCTCGTCCCGAGGGACGTGGTCGAGTTCACCCTCGTCCGCAGGACGGGCTGGAACCCACCGGCGTTCTTCTCCTCGACCAACGGCCTGGCCAGCGGGAACACCCAGGCGGAGGCCGTACTGCATGCGTTGTACGAGGTGATCGAGCGGGACGCGGTCACGGCCTTCGTCACCGGCGGCGACCGGGGCGTCCGGATCGATCCGCGCTCGCTCGGGTCACCGGTCGTCGACGACCTGTGCGTGACGATGGAGCGGGCCGGGGTCCGCCTGGAAGCGAGGTCCCTGTCCTCGCCGACCGGGCTGCCGTGCTTCGTCGCCCGGATCACCTGCGACGACTATCCGCCACCGTTCCTGGGTTTCGGCTGCCACCTGAGCTCGGAGATCGCGCTCAGCCGCGCCCTGACCGAGGCCGCGCAGGCCAGGCTGGGCTACGTCTCGGGCGCGCGCGACGACCTGCGGCCCGACATCCAGGACGACCTGGGCGCCAAGCGCCGGCCGGAGCCGCCGGGGGAGGCCGGAGCGCCGATAACGCCGATGCACGCGCACGAGAGCCTGATCGACGACCTGGAGGACGTGGTGAAACGGGCCGCGGTCGCCTTCTCCCACGCGCCTCTCGTCGTGGACCTGACGAGGGAGGACATCGAAGTGCCGGTCGTCAGGGTGCTGGCGCCGGGGAGCCGCGTCTGCGCAGAGATTTTCTGATGAGCCGGGGTTTTCTGACGAGCAGGGTTTTCTGACGAGCAGGGTCTTCCGATGAGCCGGGGTTATCCGATGAGCAAGGTTTTGCGATGAGCGAGGGTGTTGTGATGAGCTCGCCGAACGTGGTCGTCTACGCCGGCCCGACGATCTCCCGCGACGAGGTCCTGCGCGTCGTGCCGCACGCGCGGGTGCGGCCCCCAGTGGCCCGGGGCGACCTCCTCTCCGAGACCTGGAGCCACGACGACACCGCCGTCATCATCGACGGCTATTACCGCGAACGGCTGTCGGTGGGCCATAAGGAGATCCTCTGGCTGCTCGACGAGGGCGTGCACGTCATCGGGGCGGCCAGCATGGGCGCGTTGCGCGCGGCGGAGCTGACCCCGTACGGCATGAGCGGCGCCGGGGCCGTGTTCGACATGTACGCGACCGGCGAGGTCGACGGGGACGACGAGGTCGCCGTGGTGCACGGGCCGGCCGACCGGGGATACCCCGCCGGGACGGTGGCGCTGGTCAACATCAGGTACGGCTGTCGCGAGGGCGCTCGGGCGGGCCTGATCCCGGCGGCGGCCGGGGAGCGGATCGTGCGGGCCGCGAAAGCGCTGCCCTTCATGCGGCGGACCTGGCGCGAGCTGGACACGGCGGTGGACTCCGGCGACCGCGACCATCTCGCGACGCTGGAGCGGCTGATCGGCACGGGCGAGTGGGACGTCAAGCGGCTGGACGCGATGGCGGCGCTGCGGGCGGTCGGCGGGCGCCGCGGCGACAGGTCGGCGGACTGGGCGGCCGGCACGGCGCTGACGGGGATCACCCACTACGAGGCGCTCAAATGGCGGTCGAGGCGCGAGTACGCGCCGGGCAGGTGGATGACCGACCTCGACGTCGTGAACGCCGGGCGGCTGTTCGGCGACGACTACCCCCGCCTGCACGAGGAGGCGCTGACCGGCCTGCTGACGGGCTTCGCCGCATCTGGGGGCCTCGGCCTGGAGGCGTACGCGCGGGCAAGGCTCGGGGTCGCCGAGGATGCCGCCCTGCCGCCCGTCCTCGCCTCGTGGCTCACGGAGACGGAGCTCGCCGCCCTCCCCGTCGCCGAGCAGCTCCGGCTGGTCATGGTGCGGGTCTGGCCGAGCTGGCAGTCGGAAGACTGGCGGCCGGTCGTCCTGGAACGGGTCAGGGAGTCGGGCCACTGGCACGAGTGGTCCGAGATCGTGGAGCGCGCCGACGAGGCCGCGGAGCGGACCCGCGGCCGGCTCGCCGTCCCGCCGCCGGAGATCTGCGCGAAGATCTTCCTGCGTCGCTGGCACCGCACGGGGACCTCGGCGGAGGTGGAGCTGGCCCGGCGGGGCTTCACCGGCGTGCAGGAGCTGGGACACACCGTCAGGAGGTTCTTCGCCCTCGACGTCCAGGACGCGCGTGCCGCCAAGCGGTGAGCCGACGAGTGCACGGAGCCGCGGGCCGAGGGACGAGGCCGCCCGCGTGGCGAATGAGGAGGGGAGCGCGGCCATGAGCACGCGAGCCGCTGACGCCGGCCGGGTGCGCCCCGGCGGACGGCCGGGTCGACGACCGCCGGTGCGCCCCGTGAGGAGAGGGTCATGACCGCGACCACGCTGGAGCAGCCGTTCGATCCGGCGGCCGCGCGGCATCGCCCGAACCCTCACCCGCTGTTCCACCGCATGCGCGAGCACGCGCCGGTCTACCGCTACGTGAGCCCGGGAAGCGGCCGGGTGCTGTGGTATCTGACGCGGTACGCCGACGTGCAGCGCGCGCTGCTCGACCCGGACGTCGGGCGTCAGCTCGACCGGCTGCCCCCCGGCCTCGCCGCGCCGCACCGCCGGGCCGAGAGCCGCGACCCGCTGGCCATGCTGCGGCGCAACGTGTTCCACCTCGACCCGCCCGACCACACGCGCATACGCAGACTGATGGCGCCGGCCTTCGGCGTCCGTACGGTGGCCGTGCTGGAGCGGCACGTCCAGCGGGTCGCCGGCGAACTGGTGGACGGCATGGCGGCCGCCGGAGGCGAGGCCGACCTGATCCGGGACCTGGCGCTGCCGCTGCCGATCCTGGTCGTCGCCGAGCTGCTCGGCCTGCCCTTCGAGGACCGCGCCCGGCTGCGCGGGTGGAGCGACGAGATCGTGGGCAGCGGGGACCCGTTCCGGGTGCGCCGCGCCGGCATGGAGTTCATGGCGTACGCCAACGAGAGGATCGAGGAGCGGCGGGCACACCCGGGGGAGGACCTGCTGTCCCGGCTCGCCGAGGCGGAGCGCGCGGGCGGGATCAGCCGCGTCGAACTGATCTCCAGCGTGTTCCAGCTGCTGCTCGCCGGGGACGAGACGACGGTCAACCTGATCGGGAACGGCGTGCTGGAGCTGCTGCGGCACCCGCGCCAGCTGGAACGGCTGCGCGCCTGCCCTGAGCTCGTCGGTTCGATGGTCGAGGAGACGCTGCGGTACAACGGCCCGGTCGGGCACTCCCGGCCGCTGTACGCCCTCGCCGACGTCGAGATCGGCGGCACCGTGATCCCCCGCGGGGACATCGTGGTGCCGGTGCTGCTGGCGGCCAACCGCGACCCTGCGGTCTTTCCCCGGCCGGACGTCTTCGACATCGGCCGCAGCCCGAACCGCCACCTGGGCTTCGGCCACGGGGTCCACTTCTGCCTCGGCGCGGCGCTGGCGCGGCTGCAGGCCGTGGCCGCCGTCGGCGCGCTGGTGCGCCGCTTCCCCGGGATCGCCCTGGCGGTCGATCCCGCCGACATCGAGTGGACACCCGACCTGTTCCTGCACGGCGTACGCCGCCTGCCCCTGCGGCTACGCGCTCGCCGGACACCTGTCGGACGCCGAAAGGAGCCGGCCCATGAGTGACCGACCGCGCGGCCTCGCGGGGTACGCGAACCTGTCCCGGATGGCCTTCGGGTACGCGTCCTCGCAGATCCTCTATGCCGCCGTCCGGCTCGGCGTGCCGGATCTGCTGGCAGAGGGGGCCGCACCGGTGACGCGGCTCGCCGAGGCGACCGAATCGGACCCGCACGCGCTGGGCCGGCTGCTGCGCGCACTGGTGGTGCTGGGCGTCGCGGAAGAGGGGGAGCCCGGGTGGTTCGGGCTGACGGAGCAGGGGCAGCCGCTGCGCGCCGGCCACCCGTGGTCGATGCGCTCCAGCCTCCTGCTGCTCGGCGACCCCGACACCTGGCGAGCGTGGGGGGCGCTGACCCACAGCGTGCGGACCGGTGAGGCGGCGTGGGACCACGTGCACGGCAGGCCGCTGTTCGACCACCTCGCCCGCCACCCGGAGCTGTCGGCGGTGTTCAACAGGGCGATGCGCGAGGGCACCGAGCGGATCGCGCCCGCGCTGCCGAGAGCGTACGACTTCACCGGCGCCCACACCGTGGTCGACGTCGGCGGCGGGAACGGCTCGCTGCTGGCCGCGGTGCTGGCAGCGACCCCGGGCCTCAAGGGCGTCCTGTTCGACACCGCCGAGGGGGTCGCGGGCGCCGCGGAGGAGCTCCGGCGGGCGGGGCTGTCCGACCGGTGCTCCATCGAGGCCGGCGACTTCTTCGAGGCCGTGCCGGAGGGCGACGTCATGCTGGTGAAGGGCGTCCTGCACGACTGGGACGACCGGCGCTGCATCGCTCTTCTGCGCAGTTGCCGCAGGTCGATCGCGGCGGACGGCCGCCTGCTCGTGCTGGAGCCGGTGATGCCGTCCGGCCTCGGCACGCCGGAGGCGGCGGGGGCCGTCATGAGCGACATCGCCATGCTCGTCTACACCGGCGGCCGGGAGCGCTGCATGACCGAGTTCCGGGACCTGTTCGCCGCGGCCGGGTTCGACCTGGCCGAGGTCACGCCGCCGCTGGGGGGCTCGGAGATCCGGGCCCTCGTCGCGAAACCGGCCTGAGCTCCCGCCTCCCCGGACCGCGCTGCGAGCCTGTGAGGCGGGGCCGGGTTTCATCGGGCGCCAGATTTCAGCGGACCCGGATTTCAGCGCAAGCGGGGGTTCAGCGAGTGCGGGCTTTCCGGGGGCGCGGTCAGCCGCTCGCAGCGGTGAACCGCGAGCGCCGCCAGGCGGCCAGGGCCGGGTACTGCCCGATCGCCTCCTCACCGGTGAGGAGGGGCTCCGGCTGTCCGGTCAGCACCCGGGCGATCTCCGACTTGTCCGTCGCGGTGTCGCCGCAGATCAAGGTCTGGACGCCGAAGAACTCGGCGGCGAGCCGCGGGCTGCTCAGCTTCGCCTGGGCCAGGCGGGCGCGGATCTCGCGTTCGAACGCGTTGGGCTCCCGTCGCGGCGGGCTGTCACGGCCGGCCCGCTCCCCAGCCAGCTCCCCGGCCCGCTCTGTGACCCGCTCTGTGGCCCGTTCCCCGTCCTGCTCGACGGCCATCCGCCAGGACCGCTCCGCCTCCGCCGCGAGCGCGGCCTGGAGCCCGGCGAACAGGGACGGCCCGATTCCGTGCCGGGCCAGCTCCTCGCGCAGCCTGAGCGCGCCGAGCGCGGCGACCGACATGCCGTGCGAGTGGATCGGGTTCACCGCGACGGCCGCGTCGCCGACGACGGCGAAACCGGCGGGCAGGCGCGCCCTCTCGAAGAACCGCCTCCTGTTGACGGTGTCGCGGTACGGCCGGACGACGCCGAGGGGGGTGGTCTCCGCCATGAGGTCGGCCACGATCGGGTGGCGCAGCGAGCGCGCGAAGTCCGCGAAGCCCTGCTCGTCCGTCGGCGGCTCGCCGCCCCGGGTGCCGGTCAGCGTGACGATCCACCGGCCGTCCTCGACGGGGAACAACGTCGCCCCCCGGGCCGGCTGCCCCTTCGCCGTCCCCGGGTGCAGCATGATCGCGGGGATCGTGGCGGCCAGGTCGCCGGGCGCCTGGTAGAGACGCGTCGCGTAGGCCAGCCCGGTGGCGACCGACACCTCCTCGACGTCCCCGGCGCCGATCGCGGCGAGCCACCGGGGCGACTGCGACCGGCGTCCCGTCGCGTCGACAACGAGGTCCGCGCGTACGTTCTCGGCATGGCCGCCCCGCCGGCTGACCGAGACGCCGGTGATCACGGCCTCGTCCCCGGTGAGCCCGAGCACCCGCGTGTCCTCCCAGACCTCGACGTCGCCGCCGCCGAGCGCCCGCCGCCGCACCACCTGGTCCAGCAGCCCTCGGGTGCAGGAGATCAGGTGGGCGTCGGTGTGGAGACGGCGGAACCAGCCGTCGGCGGAGTAGATGAGGGCGTCGCCGGGCAGGCCCCGCAGGTGCGCGCCGTTCGCGAGGAGGGCGTCGGCCGTTCCTGGCAGCAACGCGTCCAGCGCCCGCGCGCCGCCCGCCACGAGCACGTGACTGTGGTGCGACTGGGGCAGCCCGCGCCGGGGGCGCGGGCCGGAAGGGTAGCGGTCGCCTTCCACCAGGACCACCTCGTCCGCGTGCCCGGCGAGCACGGCGGCGGCGAGCACGCCCGCGAGGCCGCCGCCGAGGACGACCGCCCTGCTCATCCGGCGCGGCCCGGCGGACGCGGGACCGGTGGAGGCGGGGCCGGCGGACGCGTCACGACAGCGACTCTTCCCTGACCGCCGACGCCTCGGCCGGGACCTCCTCGATGAGGCCCTGCTCGATCATGGCGCCGATGAACTCGTCGACGTCCGCGACGATGCGCCTGCTCATCGCGGAGTTGCTGCCGGCGAACTCGCGGGACAGCTTGAACATGACCGGTTCCCGTTCGCCGTCGCTCGCCACCAGCCTCCATATCCGGGAGCCGGTGTCGTTCAAGCTGTGGAAGTCGCCCGTCTCGGTGTTGTAGAGCGAGACGCCCTCTCCGGTCTCCTGCCAGATCACGGCCTCGCTGATCCGCAGCGACACATCGACCTCCTCTATACCGGCGTGATGGGAAGCAACTCGCCGACCCTGACGGCGTCGCGCGAGGGGGGAACATAGGTCTTCCAGTCGTCGAAGACGGGATGGACGTCGTCGTTGGCGACCAGGCGGGGTGTCGTCATCTCGCGCTCGTCGGCGGCGAGCTCCAAGCGGCTGACACCGGCCTCCATCCATAGCTGTGTGGCGACGCCGTGCCGCAGGATGCGGCACTGGTGGCGGCTGTTGCGCCGCAGGTCCCCGGACTCGGCCATGTGCGCGGCCCGGCATCCCCCGCCACAGGACGCCTTGATGTAGCACTTCGCGCAGTCGGCGTGGTAGTCGCCGCCGAGCACGGTGCTGGTGCGCATCCCGCGCAGGAGCGGCCCGGCGAAGATCTCCGACAGCGGCTGCCGCCGTACGTTGCCCGCGTGGTGCGACCGTCCGGTGACGAGCTTGCACGGATACACGTCGCCCAGCGAGTTGACGTAGATCTCGTTGCCGCCCATCCCGCAGTTCGCCTTCACCGAGCACGGCGTGATCGGCCGCGGGCCGTCCGGCAGCAGCTTGCCGGCGGCCGGGGACGTCCAGGTGATCTGCTGGATCCGCATGTGGTCTTCCCAGCCGAAGTCGTACTCGTCGCTCTCGCCCCGGCCCAGGTCGTTGTGGTACATCAGCCGGATGCTGTGGACCTCGAGCCCCTCGGCGAACCTCGCGAAATCCTCCAGCTCGTCCACGTTGTCCGAGGTGACGATGTGGTTGATCCGCGGCACCACACCGGCGTCGTTGAGCAGCCGCAGGGCGCGGTAGGTCCGGGCGAAGGAGCCGGCGCCGCGGGTGCGGTCGTGGGTCTCGGCCGTGCCGCCGTCGACGCTCACCGTGACCATGCCGAACAGCTCGGCGAACCGCTCGGCCTGCGCGGGCTTCCTGATCATCGTGGCGTTGGTGACGATGTTCGACGTCAGTCCGCTGTCGTTGGCGTGCTCCACGATCCGGAACAGGTCCTTGCGGAGCATGGGCTCGCCACCGGTGAAGATCATGGTCTTGGCCCCGATGGCGGCGACCTGGGAGACCAGGTCGAGCGACTCGGCGGTGGTGAGCTCCCCGGGCAGGCACTTCTCGGAGGAGGCGTAGCAGTACGGGCAGCGGAGGTTGCAGCCGTCGGTGATCGCGTAATACACCTGGCGGAGCGGCGGCTCCTTGATGCTGAGCCTCGGACGGTTCCCGTTGTAGTAGACGATGCAGTTCAGGATGAGCTTGGCGAGGATCCGATCGGTCTCGCCGGTCTCGTCGGCCTCGTCGGTCTCGCCGAGGGGGGCCGGCTCCCCGCCCGCCCGGGGACGGGCCAGGGCCGCTAGGACGGCGAACTCGCGCGCGTCGAGGACGATCCGGCCGCCCACCTGCGGGTTGAGGACCAGGTACTTCCCGTCGTGCACGAAGTAGGTCAGGTCTGCCGGTACGTCGATCAACGAGCGGTTCCGGGCGAGTTTCCCAGGCATCATTCCCCTTTGCGCTCCAGCCGCAGGTGCGGCCCCAGACTCTGTGGGCGAATACGCGGCCGGAGCCGCACCGGCGAACCGTCCTGACTAGTCCGCGCCCGACCCGGAGCCGGACCAGGCCCCGCACAGGCACTTGCCCTCGACCGGAACGGTGTGGGCCTCCACCTCGGGCCGGGACCACTCGCCTCCGGCGCCGGCGTGCGCCAGCACGCCGGGCAGCGCGGTGGGGAGTTTGTCCTTGAGCGAGATGAGCAGGTCGACTTCCTCCCGCGTCAAGGTGGCGAACGCCTCCTCGACTTCGGCGGCCAGCGGGCTGTTCAGGATGCCGGCTTCACGCAGAGCTTCCCTCGGATCGAAGGCCATGCCTTCACCTCTCTGTCTGACGGGAATGCGGTGTATGTCGAGTATGTGCTGGTAGGAAGTGGGTGAGACAACCCCACAAACGTGGGCTAGCCGCGATGCCGGTGCGGCGGCGAGGCTCGTCAGGCCGCGAGGACGCCGTCGCCGAGCGCGCACCGTGCTCGGTCGGCCGGGTCTCCCGGACGAACGCGTGTGAGCGGCAGTCCTTCTCATCAGGCCTGCCACCGGTCTGCCCTCAGCAGACATATCGACAGGTGGCGGGGGCATGGCGGATACAACTGCGCCATGAGTGTTTCACCGAGCACGAGTTACCGGGATCGGCTGAACGAGAAGCTGTTCCAGCAACGGACCCTGTTGCTGACCGGAGAGGTCGACGACGAGATGGCCGAGCGGGTCTGCGCCGAGATGGTGTTGCTGGCCTCGGCGGATCCCGAACGCGACATCATCCTGTACATCAATTCGCCGGGAGGGTCGGTGCTGGCCGGGCTGGCGATCTACGACACGATGAAGCTGGTGCCGAACGACGTGGTCACCGTCGCGCTGGGGATGGCGGCGAGCATGGGTCAGGTGCTGCTGGCGTCCGGTACCCACGGCAAGCGCACCAGCCTCGCGCACAGCCGGATCATGATGCACCAGCCGTCGGCCGGCATCGGCGGCACGGCGATTGACATCTCGATCCAGGCCGAGAACCTCCAGTACATGAAGCGGCAGTCCGAGGAGATCCTCGCCGCGGAGACCGGACGCTCGATCGAGGAGATCGCCGCCGACAGCGACCGGGACCGCTGGTTCACCCCGGAGCAGGCCCGCGACTACGGGATCATCGACACGATCGTCGACTCCTTCCCCAGCGTCGCGCCGTACGCCGTTCCCAACAGGATGGGGTTCTCGTCATGAGCCAGTACACGATTCCGTACGTGGTCGAGAAGACCCCGGTGGGGGAGCGGTCGTTCGACATCTTCAGCCGGCTGCTCAACGAGCGCATCATCTTCCTCGGCACCGAGATCGACGACGGCGTCGCCAACGTCGTGATGGCGCAGTTGCTGCACCTGGAGGCGGAGAGCCCGGACCAGGAGATCAGCCTGTACATCAACTCCCCGGGCGGCTCGTCGACCGCGATGCTCGCGATCTACGACACCATGCAGTTCATCCGCGCGAAGGTCGCGACGTACTGCATGGGCCAGGCGGCCTCCGCCGCCGCGGTGCTGTTCGCCGCCGGCGCCCCCGGACGGCGGTTCATGCTCGGCCACTCCCGCGTGCTGCTGCACCAGCCGTCCACGCAGGGGCAGGGCACGATCTCCGACCTGACCCTGCAGGCCGCCGAGGTGATGCGCGTGCGCGCGCAGACCGAGGAGATCCTCAGCCTCCACACCGGGGTGGACGTCGCCCGGCTGCGCGAGGACACCGACCGGGACCGCATCTTCAGCGCTCGCGAGGCCGTCGAGTACGGCCTTGCCGACGAGCTGATCATGACCCGCGAGTAGCGCTCACGCCGCCAGCAGCAGCACCCGTGGCGTACCGGCGGACGATCCGCGCGTCGCGATCCGGCGCGACGCCGTGATCCGCCGGACGGCACGGGTGAGCAGCTGCTCGATCGGCAACCCGAGCGCGTCGCACACCGAATGCAGCATCTCCGACGACGGCTCCTTGCGGCCGCGCTCGACCTCCGACAGATACTGCTTCGACATGCCCACCGCACGCGCCACGTCGTCGAGCGTGCGGTCCTGGTCCAGCCGCTCGTCGCGGAGGATCTCCCCGTACACCGTGCGCAGCAACGGGTCCGGCCCGTCGGGAATCGCCGGGTCGCGCTCCTTGCCGGCCCGGCGCGTCCGGATGTCGACGACCACTGATCGGCCCGAGACTGCCATGCCTGGCAGTCTGGCACGTCCAGACCCCCGGCGGACCGTCTGTTCGCGGACAGGTGAGCGAGCCGCACCGGGATGAGTGAACAGGGCGCAGACGAGATCACGAGGGGCGCGGTGCCCGGCGATACGGTGACGCACGTCAGGGCCCGCCGAGCCCCCGGGAGATCGAGCGCGCCGTGGTCCACACGGCAGGCCCGAGCAGCCGCGGCTCGGCGTGCTCCAGCCCCACGCCGTCGGCCGCTGGGCCAGGCGCAGCACTGCCGGCACTGCACCCCGGAGTCAGGGGGTGAGCCGGTGACCGCCCAGCGAGATCGGCGACTCGGGCACGGGGGCGAAGAAGTCGAAGTTGGGCGGCGGGCCGACCCTACGCTCCAGCGTCTTCACCACGTGCCTGGCGTCGTCGTTCGGGCCCGCGAGGTAGAAGGGCTTGCCGTCCTTGCCGAAGGAGACGGCCGATTTCTCCTCCCACGCGCCGAGGTGGCCGGCCGCCCCGGCGAAGTCCGCGGCCGGCTCGAAGCCGAGATCGCGGGCGTAGTTGACCGCGCCGAAGACGAGGTGCCGCGCCAGGTCGAGCGGCGCCTCACCCCAGCCGTGCGGATAGATCCTGAAGTACTTCGGGAGGAAGCGGTGCAGCTCCACCTCGCTCATCACGTCGGGGCCGAGGGCGTGCTTGACGCCGAGGCAGTAGACGTCGACGAGGTAGGCGCAGACCGACAGCTTGTCCCAGCCGTGCTTGCGCGCCACCACGACGCTCACCGTGCCCGCGGTCTCCTGGCCGTCCGGGACGTCGTCCGCCCAGCCGGTCGTGTCCGGCACGCCCAGTCCCTCGCTCCAGCCGGCGTTGATCCAGCACCCCACGAGCTCGGGCTCGGCGGCCTGCCCGCCCGTCTGCTCGGCCACCGCCCTGACATACGGTGCGACCGCCGCCGGCGCCATGCCCAGGGCACGGGCGATCTGCTTGGGAGAGCGGCCCTGTCCGCGGAGCTCGCGGACCTTCTCCAGGATCGAGCTGTCCATAGGGTCCGAAGCCTATCGGCTATCCCTGGCGGGCCAGGGCCGGCCGTACGACCGACACCATAGGGTGCGAGGCAGCGGGCACAGGAGGAAAATGGACGAGCGGCGGTTGGTGCGGGTCTCGAAGTACCTGGCAAAGCATCTGCGGCACCAGCCCGAGCGCATCGGCATCGCGCTCGACGCGCACGGCTGGGTGGACGTCGACACGCTGCTGACGGCGGCGGCCTCGCACGGGTTTCCGATCTCGCGTGCCGAACTGGAGCGGGTGGTCGCCGACAACGACAAGCGGCGATACGTGATCGACGGCGATCGGATCCGGGCCAGCCAGGGGCACTCGGTGCCCGTCGACCTCGACCTGCCGGTGGTCGAGCCGCCCCCGATCCTCTACCACGGCACGGTCGCCCGGAATGTCGAGGCGATCCGGGCGGATGGGCTGCGGCCGATGGCACGTCATCACGTCCACCTGTCGCCGGACAGGGAGACCGCGACCCGCGTCGGCGCGCGCAGAGGGAAGCCGGTCGTGCTCGTGGTGGAGGCGGCGGCGATGCACGCCGCCGGACATCACTTCCGGGTGAGCGCCAACGGCGTCTGGCTGGTGGACCGCGTGCCGCCGGATTTCATCCAGTGGTGAGGACGGCGCTCGCCGGAGTGGTCACCCCGTTTGCGGAAGGGCCTGAAAGGCCTGCTGGTACATCTGGCGTCCGAGCCCTCCTCACCCGTCTGGCCCACCAACCGGCCCGCACCTGCCTCACGACCCAGGGCGGACCGGCCCAAGCAGACCGCGAGGGCGATAGAGACGTAGAGTAACGAGATAATCACAGAAAGTTATGCCGGGGCTCGCCGTCCATCTCGGGTGGATACGGTCACGCCGTGGCACTAGCCGAACACGAAGCCCTCGTCCGTCTGTTCTGTGAACGACCCGACCTCGCCGCCGACCTGCTCACCCGGTCCCTCAGAGTCGAGCTGCCCGACTACGACTACGCGGGCCTCGAATCGGCCGATCTCACCGAGGTCACACCTGCCGAACGTCGCGCCGACTCGGTCATCGTGTTCCGTCGCAAGCGGGCCGAAGCCGACCCCCAGCCCGTACTGGCCGTGATTGTGGAAGTTCAGCGGCGCCAGGATCCCGGGAAGATGTGGTCCTGGCCCATGTACCTTGTCAGCCTCCGCACCCGCCTTGAGTGCCCAGTCATCCTGCTGGTGGTGTGCCCTGAAGCATCGGTCGCCCGATGGTGCGCCCGCCCGATCGAACTGGGCCATCCTGGTCTGGTACTGAAACCGCTGGTCGCCGGTCCGAACGAAGTGCCCGTCATCACCGATCCCGGCCAGGCGGCCGAGGACATCGAACTCGCAGTGCTTTCGGCGATCCACCATGCCGCCACGCCGGAGGGTCCCGAAATCCTCAACGCCCTGTTCATCGCGCTGCACAATCTCGACCGAGACCTGGGGGGTATGTACGCTGACATGGTTCGTGCGGCGCTGCCTCGAGAGGTCTGGGATCACTTGGAGGAGCAGTTGAAGACCGAAACCTACGAATACCTCAGCGACTGGGCCCGTGAGAACATCGCCAAGGGACAGGCCGAGGCCAAGGCCGAAGCCATCCTGACGGTGCTTGCCGCTCGTGACATCCAGGTGCCCGACGAGTTCAGGGACAAGATTCGCAAGTGCCATGACCTCGACCGGCTGGATGCCTGGATCCGGGCCGCCGCCACGGTTGACTCCTCTGACGCGCTGCTCGACGACACCCCCTGACGCCGCCCAGCGGTGACGCGCCGCCCGGTATGCCGGGTGAGCTCGGCTTCGTCTTCTTGGCAGACGTCTGTCAGCTGCCGAAGGTAGCGGTCGAAGCGTTGATGCTCGTCTTCGTCCGCCGGCTTGCCGGTGTCGCTCCAGCCGCTCACGCTGCGACTTCTTCGGGGCGCTCGATGAGCTTGCCGTACATGAACGTTGGGGCCGGGCCTTGTCACACGTCGGGATCGGCGATCTCGATCGTGAACAGGTGGTTGTCCAGGGATCGTGACGCTTCGTTCCACCGAGTCGCGTCGAACGTCAGGATCGGGCAGACCGAGACGTCGGCGATCGCCGCGGTGTGCGCCTCGCAGACGTCAAGGCCGGTGGCGACGGCCACCAGGGCGAGGTTCTCGACCTGTTCCGCGTCCTTCAGCGGCGCGACCATGACGTGTTCCATGGTGGCCAGGCCATGCATGGCGTCGGCGGCTTCCTCGCTGCATGCCTCGATGAGCGTCGAGGTGATAGCGAGAGCGGACACGACCATGGGCTGACCATCGGCGTCGTAACTCTGTATGAGGCCGATGGTGCCGGCCTCGCCACGGGCGAGTTCGTGCAGGACGGTGGTGTCGAGGATGAGGGGGGTGGGGGTGTGGTCGCTCACGCGCCGCCGTGCTCCTGCTCGAACCGGCGGATCTGCTCGTCGATGTGGGCGCGCATTCTGGTGATCCGGGCGTTGCACGTGGGGTCGGCGGCGGCCTCGGCCGCCTTGGCGTTCCACCAGCGGCGGGCGCGCCGGTCGCGCTGAATCCGCTCTTTGAGCGCGTCGTTGAGAACGGCGGAAACGGATGGGGCCTTACCCGTCGCGACGAGCCTTTCGGCATAGGCGGCCAGGTGGGGGTCGACCGTGATCGTGATCCGCGTCTTCTTCTCGCTCATACCTGCATCATACTCTGGGAGTGCCGGGCCGATCGGGCGAATGGCGCGAGCCGTAGCGAGCACCGAGACAGTGCACATGCCGAAGAGGAACTGACCGCCTCTTGGTACGGCACGCCCAGCTTTCTGCCATCCTGACAAGCAATCGGTTCGGCACTCTCCTGTCGCACCGTCGGTGGCCCCCTATGCCGTACGGTTCATCGGCGCGGTCGTGCTCTTCGTACTGGTCCTATGGTGGCGCCGATCGAAGGACAAGCGGCCTCCCGTGGGTTACGTCCTCGGTTATCGGCGCACCGACGGCACGACGGTGACCCTGACACGTCCCCAGGGCAGTTCCTTCCTTGACCACTGCGACTGGGCCGTACGGACCTCCCAACGGCCGGACGTGGCAGAGGCGTGGATCTCCTGTCGGAGGGAGGGCGGGATCGTCCGCCACCACTGGGCGGGCGGCCGGGAGGTCGCGTCCGGGGACGACTGACGACAGCGTCAGCGGGGGACGATCGGCAGCGTGATGTACGAGTCGGGGTACACCTTCTGGTGCTGGACGACCAGGTCCGCCTCGCTCGCCCCGACCCTGCCGGCGCCGGGGTTGCGGTCGAAACGGGGGAAGTTGGAGCTGGAGATCTCCACCCGGATGCGGTGGCCGGCCTTGAAGACCTGGCTGGTGGCGACCAGGTCGATGACGAACGTCCCGGAGGACTCGCAAGCGCGGACGATGCCGTCGATCACGCTCATCGCCCGGCCGTCCGGGTGCACGTCGACGAGCTTGGCCGTCCAGTCGGTCGAGGCGGCGGAGGTCTCCGCGTGCAGGGTAACCGACACCGGGCCGGTCACCTCGACGTCCGAGGCGAGCACCTCGGTCGAGTAGCAGAGCACGTCGGGCCGCCGCTCCACGTCGCGCTGGTCCTGCGGACCGACGTTGGTGGGGTCGGGCAGCAGGGTCGGGCCGCCGACGGTCGGGACCGGGTCGCGCGGGTCGAAGGTGAAGGTCGCCGGCTCCTGCGCCGAGGGAGGCTCGGGGGACAGCAGGCCGCCGGTGTGCAGGTGGTAGCGGGTCTCGACGGCGCGTTCCAGCGGCCAGGCCTCCTCGTCCCGCCAGACGTCGTCGCCCATCACGAAGATCTTCACGGCGGGGCCGGTGTCCTCGCCCTTCAGGAACGCGAGCTCCCGCTGCTCCAGGCCGATCGCCTGCGCCGAGGCGGCCGGGCCGAAGAACAGCCGTCCGGTGCCCGCGGCGCCCGGCGCGAGGTGGGACCAGGGGCCGACGACCAGAGGGCCGCCGAGGCGGCGGTGGTTCTCCAGCGTCCCGCCGAGGAACAGGTCGAACCAGCCCGCCACGTGCATGACGGGCACCTCGACGCGGTCGTGACGCAGGGTCTCGGCCAGATCCTCCCAGTAAACGTCGCGTTCCACGTGCGAGGTCCAGTCACGCCACCAGGGGATGCCGGGGATGTCACCGACCGGCAGGGTGCGCGCCGCGGCGTCCTGATCATGCAGAACGGGAAGAACGGCGACGAACCCCGCACCGACGTCCTCGCCCGCCTCGGCGGCGTGCAGCAGGCCGAGCATCGCCTGAAACGCGCCCCAGTTCAGGGCCGAGCCCAGCGCGAAGGCCCCGCCGTGATACTTGAGGCCGTCGTGGAAGTCGTGCGGCGTCATCGAGGCGACCACGGCCTTCAGCCCCGGCGGGCGGGTCGCCGCCGCCTGCAACGCGCACCCGGCGAGGTAGGACATGCCGCTCATCACGACCTCGCCGTTCGACCAGGGCTGGGAGGTGATCCAGGCGATCGTGTCGTGGCCGTCGGCGCCCTCGTCCACCCACGGCCGGAACTCGCCGTCGCTGCTCCCGCGCCCCCGGCAGTGCTGCAGCACGACCGCGAACCCGGCCCGCAGCGCGGGCGTCACCGGCGCCGTCCGGAACGAGTCCTCGCCGTACGGCGTGCGCATGAGCAGCGCCGGGAACGGACCGCCGCCGGCCGGCCGATGGACGGACCCGCGCAGGACGGTGCCGTCCCGCACCGGCATCGGGACGTCGTGCTCGACGGAGACCGGAAGCGGGGCGCGGTCGAGCTTCGGCATGAGGACTCCTCAGGTCAGGGCGTAGGCGTCATACCGTACGGCGGTGGCCACGCGGGCGGCCGAGGCCACGGCGAGGGTGCGGTTGAGCCACAGATATCGATCGTCGCCCGTCTCGAAGCGGCAGAACAGCCGGAAGTAGTACTCCGACGGGTCCACGTCCTCGCCCCGTGCGAGGCGGCCGAGCACCTCGGGGGAGCCGTGCCGGACTCCGCTGGTGGTGATGTAGACGTACGCGCCGTCGTGGGTGCGCAGCGTGTAGCGCGTGTCGATGCTGATCATGCCGTCGGCGTGGACCACCTGCCAGTCGGCCCCGCCGGGCAGCACGGTGCCCGACAGGCGGGGACCGTCGAACGCGCCGCCCACGATGTTGACCACACGGCGGTGGCCCCACTGCGAGTCCCCGAGATCGAGCACCGGGTCGAGATCCACGCGGAACGTGGCGAGCGGTTCCAGAGTCACGGGTCCCAGGGCCATGGGTTCCGGGGTCACGGGTTCCGGATTCACGAGGCGGCACTCCGATCGACGCTCCACGAGGGGCGCTCGCTGAGCGAGGCGGGGTCGAACCCGGCCGTGCGCTTGTAGGAGGCGGAGATCTCCGCCCGCTCCGCGTGGGGAATGACCTGCTCGATGTCGTCGAACCCGCCGGGCGCGCGTTCGTGGGCGAGCTTCATGACGATCTCCGGGCCCATCTCTCGGTTGGACAGCTGAAGCGCCGTCGCGGCCGGGCGGCGCATCTCCTCGTACGCCGCCAGGTCGCCCCGGGCGAGGGCGTACGCCAGCACCCGGGCGTCGATGATCGCCTGGGAGGCGCCGTTGGAGCCGATCGGATACATCGCGTGCGCGGCGTCGCCGAGGAGCGTGACGTCGCCGAAGGTCCAGCGGGGGAGCGGATCGCGGTCCACCATCGGGTACTCGTACGCGGTCTCGGCCCCGGCGATGATCCCCGGTACGTCGAGCCAGTCGAAGCGCCAGTCGGCGAAGTGCCGGCCGATCTCGGCGAGGTCGGCCGGGCGGTTCCAGTTCCCCCGGTCGGGGGCCTCGCCGTCGAGGGGCCGCTCCGCGATCCAGTTGATCAGCGTGCGCTCGCCGGTCTCGATGGGATAGGCGACGAACTTCTGCGTACCGTCGCCCGCCATGATCATGGATCGGCCGGTCAGGAACGGCTCGCCGTAGGTGACGCCGCGCCACAGGACCAGGCCGTTCCACGGCGGCGGGCCCTCGCCGGGGTACAGATGGGCGCGCACGGCCGAGTGGATCCCGTCCGCGCCGATCAGCAGGTCCTCGGTGCCGGGGCCGGTGATCCGGCTGCCGGTCCGTACGGCGTCCGGGCCCAGCCGCTCGACCACCGCCTCCAGCAGGAGCATCTGCAGCCTCCCGCGATGGACGGAGTACTGCGGCCAGGCGTAGCCCGCGGCCAGCCCCCGGGGTTCGGACCAGATCGGTGTGCCGTAGCGGTTGAAGTAGGCCAGTTCGGCCGTGGCCACGCCGATCTCCGCCAGCCGGTCGGCCAGTCCCAGCTCGGTCAGCTCCCGGACGGCGTGGGGGAGGAGGTTGATCCCGACGCCCAGCGGCCGGATCTCGGGGGCGGCCTCGTGCACGGTCACGTCCTCGAACCCGGCCGCGTGCAGGCTGAGCGCGGCGGTCAGCCCGCCGATGCCCGCTCCGGCGATGACGATGCGCACGAGCGCCTCCGGGGAAACGAGAAGTTGTTATGGCCGTAACAATATTCACGACGCCCCTGCGGCTACGCAAGACTTGACCGGTGAACAGCGAGCCCGACGCCCAGCCGGATCCCGGCGCGGACGTGCCGCCGGACCTGCGGTACGCCGCGTACGCGCGCGAGCGCCTGGCGGCCATGTCGCCTCCGGCCGACGCCGAGGCGTTCGCGCTGGCCTACCACCTGCTCCAGCTCGCCTACCTGCTGGTCACCGACCTGGAGACCCGCATCCACCGGCCGCGCGGCCTGACACTGCCCGGGTTCCGGCTGATGTTCAAGCTCTGGCTGCTCGGCCCCACTCAGCCCGTACGGCTCGCCGAGATCTCCGCCATGTCGCGCTCCGCGGTGACCAACGCCGTCAACACCCTCGAGCGCGGCGGCCTGGTCGAACGCCGGCCGGTGCCGGAGGACGGCCGCGCGGTGGTCGTCACGCTGACCGCGGCGGGCGAGGCGGCCGTGCGGGAGGCGTTCGCCGAGCAGACCCGCAGGGAGCGGGAGTGGTTCGCCTGCCTCGGCCCCGCCGAGCGCGAGCAGATGACCGCCCTGCTGGCCCGGATCCTCCGCAGTCGCCCGGCCGATCTTCCATGACCGGTGACGAATCGGGGCAGTCGCCCAGAAGCTACGCGTACAGTTCTCGCAGGCGTCCCCGGGGGTGGGACGCGCCCGATTCACCCTGAGGACCGCAGTGGCCGTTTCCGAGCAGTTCCCGCCGTTCGCGGCCCCGGACGCCGACGCCGCAGCCGGGGACGAGCCCGGCGGCGCGGAGCCGGACCCGTTCCCCGGTGACACGCACTGGTACGACCTGCCGGACGACGACGCCGCGCCGGAGGAGGACGACGAGCCCCTCACATCGGGACGGCGCCTGTGGCGAGCCCTGTGGCGCGCGCTGTGGCGGCGTTGAACCACCCTCCCGCAGGCGGCCCTGTTGTATCCGGCCCACGACGATCGCCGGGCCGGCGGAGGAACACACGCCGGTGGCCTATGGCCATGGGCAGCCGTGGAAGCTGAAGACGATCGGGCGTCTCTACTGTTCGGTCGTGGAAGGGCGCACGACGGCGACGGGGCAGCGGGCGTGGTGCAGGACGGCCCGGCTCACCGAGCCGAGCACCACCGAGCCGATGGCGCCGTGTCCGCGGGACCCGACCACGAGGAGGTCGGCCTTCTCGGCGGCCTCGACGAGTACGGGAACGGGGTGCCCGCACACAGCGCGGATCTCGGCATCCACGTCGGGGTAGCGCTCCCGGTAGGTCGCGAGCACAGCGGCCACGTGCTGCTCCTGGGCCCGCCGCACCTCGTCGATGTCGTAGGTGACCTCCGGCGCGTACGCGTGCACCGGAAGCTGCCAGGCGTACAGGCCGAGCAGGCGGCAGCGGCGCAGCCGTGCCTCCTCGAACGCGTAGGTCAGCGCGGCCTCGGCCTCGTCGGAGCCGTCGGCGCCGACCACGATCAGACCGTGGGGCGCCGTTGCCTCGGGCCGCACCACCACGAGGGGGGCGGAGACCTGGCCGGCGAGGTGGGTGCTGACCGAGCCGACGTCACCGACCGCGTGAAGACGACCGTGATCACCCGCTTCACACCCGTAGTGATCGCGGGGAATCGTCATCGTGCGGCGTACCTCAGGCGGTCACCTCGTCGAGCAGTTCGAGCAGGTGGTGGTAGGTCTTCCCGGTGGCGCGGGTCATGCCGATCTCGCAGGTGCGGTTCACCGACGCGTGCGCGGCGAAGCCGCCCTCGGTGACGGAGGCGGCCTCGGCACGTGTGGCGGAGGCGGTCAGTTCCGGGTGCAGCAGGCCGCGGTCGCCGGCGAAGGCGCAGCACTGCCAGCCGTCCGGGACGACGACCTCCTTCGCGACGGCCTCGGCCACCTTGGCGATGGCGGCGTCGAGGCCGAGCCGGACCGACGAGCAGGTCGGGTGCAGGGCGAGCGAGGCCGGCCTGCGCTCCTCCGGCGGCTGAGGCAGCCGCGGCAGGACGTGCTCGGCGACGAAGGTCACGGCGTCGAGCACCCGGACGACGGGCGAGGCCGCGTCCGCGGACGGTTCGGACCCCGCGGCGACCAGCCGTTCGAACCCTTCCGTGCAGGAGGCGGCGTCGCTGACCACCGGGATCCGGCCGCCGTCGGTCGCGGTCAGGAGCGTCTCCCGCACCCGGCGGCGCATCACCTCGTAGCCTCCGGTGAATCCCTTGGACGACCATGGGGTGCCGCAGCACAGGCTCCCGACGCCTTCCGGCACGTGCAGCCGCAGACCGGCGCGCTCGGCGAGCCGCAGCAGCGCGGCCATGACGCCGGGGCCGCCGTCGGCGGGGGCGAACATGGTGTTCAGACAGGACGGCACGTAGACGGCGTCGGCGCCGGGAGCCGGGACGGGGCGGCGGGGCGTGCCGCCGCGCGGCAGGTCGCGGCTCCACTGGGGGACGGTGTCGGGGCCGGCGACGGCGCGGGCGGCCCGGCTTGCGATCTCCGCGAGGCCGGCCGGAGCCGCGGCGGCCGCGTCCATCGCGAGGTCCATGGCCCGGGTCACTCCGTCCCAGTGCTTGGCGGCGGACTTCCAGGCGGCCCGGGCGGGGCGGCTGTGGCGGTCGGCGCGCAGGCGTTTGGTGAGGTCGCCGGTGTTGATCAGCACGGGGCAGGCGGTGGCGCACATGCCGTCCACGGCGCAGGTGTCGACGGCGTCGTAGCCGTAGTCCTCCTCCAGCTGCCGGGCGAGGGCGTGGTCGCCGGCCGCGCGGGCGGCGGCGATCTCGCGGCGCAGCACGATGCGCTGGCGCGGGGTGGTGGTCAGGTCGCGGCTGGGGCAGACCGGCTCGCAGTAGCCGCACTCCACGCACCGGTCGACCTCGGGCTCGACGGTGGCGACGGTCTTGAGGTCGCGCAGGTGCGCCTTGGGGTCGTCGGTGAGCACGACACCGGGATTCAGCGTGCCGGCGGGGTCGCACAAACGCTTGACCTCGCGCATCACCTCATACAGTTCGTCGCCGTACTGGCGGCGGACGAAGGGGGCCATGACCCGGCCGGTGCCGTGCTCGGCCTTGAGGGTCCCGCCGCGGGACAGCACGGCCTCCACCAGGTCCTCGGTGAAGTCGGCGTAGCGGTCGAGGTCGGTGCCGAAGCGCTCGTTGAGCATGAAGTGCAGGTTGCCGTCCTTGGCGTGCCCGAAGATCACGCTGCGCTCGTAGCGGTAGCGGTCGAACAGCCCGGTCAGCTCATCGCACAGGCCGGCCAGGGCGGGGACCGGGACGGCGACGTCCTCCAGCAGCGCGGTGGTGCCGGGCGGCCGGGCGCCGGCGACCGCGGCGTACAGGTTCTTGCGGATGCGCCACAGCGCCGCCCGGCCGGCGCTGTGGCCGCTGAGCCGGGCCGGGACGGCCAGGTCCATCCCGGCGAAGACCCGCCCGGCCTCCCGCTCGCGCGCGGCGAGCAGCTCGGGGTCGGGCTCCTGCCACTCCACCAGCAGCGCCGCGTGGTCGCGCACCTGTAGGGTGCGCAGGACGTCGTCGGCGTGCGGGTCGAGCTGGGCCACCCGCAGCGACTCGGCGTCGAGCAGCTCGACGGCGGCGGGTTGCGCCGCGACGATGTCTGGCACGGCCGCCATCGCCCGCCCCAGGGTGGGGAAGACGACCAGGCCCGTCGCGGCCAGGCGGTGCGCCGGGACGGTGCGCAGCACGGCCTCGGCGACGAAGCCGAGGGTGCCCTCGCTGCCGACGATCAGGTGGGCGAGGATCTGCGCCGGGGTGTCGTGGTCGAGGAAGCTGTTGAGGCCGTAGCCCATGGTGTTCTTGATGGCGAACTGCGCGGTGATCCGGCGCACGGAATCGGGGTTGCCGCGGATGCGGTCACGCAGTCGTCGCAGGCCCTCGGCCAGGGCGGGTTCCAGGGCGCGGAGGCGGGCGTCGGCGTCGGGGGCGCCGGTGTCGATCACGGTGCCGCTGGGCAGCACCACGACCATCGACTCCAGCGTCTGGTAGGTGCTGGCGTGGGTGCCGCAGGTCATGCCGCTGGAGTTGTTGGCCACCACCCCGCCGATCGTGCACGCCGACTCGCTGGCCGGGTCGGGGCCCAGCTTGCGGCCGTAGGCGGCAAGGCGGGCGTTGACCTGCCGCAGCACGGCTCCGGGCTGCACTCTGACCCGCGCACCGCCGTCGAGGATCTCCACCTGGCGGAAGTGACGGCGGGTGTCGACCAGCAGATGATCGGTGACGCCCTGCCCGGACAGGCTGGTGCCGCCGGACCGGAAGGTCAACGGCAGCCCGGTCCGCATCAACGCCGCCACCTGCCCGGCGTTTTCCGGCACCAGAACGGCCTGCGGAGTCAGCAGGTAATGCGAGGCGTCGTGCGCCATCCCCAACCGGTCGCTCACCCGCGCCCGCGTGATCCCCGGAACGGCGGCCTCCACCGCCGCCAGCACGGCGGGCTCGGGCGGGGCCGGCCGTCGCGGCTCTGCACGGGTTCCGGCATCGGTAAGGCTCATGATCTCAACGCTTCCGTCCGGAGGCGCCCACGCGCCTCCTCTATCGCCGAGGGTCGATGTGGATCTTGGGGCCCGGACCCGCACCGGCCGGGCGGCGCCCCGCCAGCACGCCGGCGGCGTCGTCCAGGCCGACGGTCGCGGCCACGAGCGGGCGGGCGTCGACCGACCCGTCCGCGTACGCCTCGATGGTCCCGGCCAGACCGGCCGATCCGCTGAGCACGCCGACGGCGGTGACGTCCCTGAACACGAGGTCGCGGGTGTCGATGCGGCTGGGGGACCCCGCGAGACCGACATAGACTACCCGGCCCGCGGGCCTGACCAGGTCGAGCGCGAGCGCCGGCAGCTCCGCCGCGTTGGACGCGTCGACCACGGCGTCCCACGGCAGGGACGGCAGTGACGCCCGGGTCCACGCGCCCGCGAAGCCGAGGTCGCGGGCCAGGCGGAGCGTGGGCTCGTCGCGGCCCATCAGATGCACCTCGGCGCCCCCCGCCCGCGCGAGCAGCGCGACGAGCAGGCCGATCGTGCCCGTGCCCAGCACCAGCAGCCGGTCGCCGGACCGCAGGGCGGCGCCGCGCACCGCGCGCAGGGCGTTGCCGCCGGGTTCGACCAGCGCGCCCATCGTCGCGTCGATCGTCTCGGGCAGCGGGTGCAGCGCCGACGCCGGTACGGCCAGCCGCTCGGCCAGCGCCCCGGGGAAGCCGTTGCGAATGCCGATCTCGGCCCGGTCGGGACAGACGTGGTGCAGCCCGTCGCCGCAGAGGCGGCAGCGCCCGCAGCCGAGCTGGGTGTCGCCGGTGACGCGGCGGCCCAGCCAGCCGGGGTCCACGCCCTCCCCGAGCGCCGTGACGACGCCGCACCACTCGTGGCCGGGACGCAGCGGATACCAGGCGTGGCCGGAGTGCAGATAGCTCATCGCGCCGGTGAACAACTCCACGTCGGTGCCGCAGACGCCGACCCGCTCGACGTCGACGACCACCTGCCCGGGCGCCGCGACCGGCGGCTCGAGGTCCACGACCTCGGCCCTGCCGGGGCCGGTGACGACCAGTGCCCGCACTACCGGGAGAAGGGGACGGGCGCGACGGCGCCGATGGGCGTGAGGGGCACGGTCGTGTCTCCTTGACGGGGATCGGGGCTCGTCATCGAGCCGGCACCCAGTAGGGCGTCGCCAGGCCGCGTACGCCCACTCGGGTGGTGAACAGGTGGCCCGATCCGGGATGTCGAGCCAGGTCGACGCCCTCGGTGGAGGTGGTGATGACGAGGACGTCGAGATCCGGTCCGGCGAAGGCGGGACAGGTGACGTTGGGCGCGCCGACCTCCACGGTGGCGAGCAGGCGCCCACCGGGATCACGGCACTCCACCCGGCCGCCGCCGAAGATCGCGATCCACAGGTTGCCCTCGCTGTCGGCGCACATCCCGTCGGGCATGCCGCCGGCGAGCCTGAACAGCTCGCGCCGCGGCCCGGTCCGGCCGGTGGCCGGGTCGTAGTCGCGCTCCCACACCACGTGCGGCGTGCTGTCGATGCTGTACAGGCGGTCGCCCGCGGGGCTCCAGGCCAGGCCGTTCGACAGGGTCAGGTCGTCGTCGAGGCGGACGCAGGTCGTGCCGTCGAGACGGGCCAGCACCTCCTGGCCCTCCCGGTCGTCCAGGGCCATGCTGCCGATCAGGAAGCGCCCGGCCGGGTCCACGGCGCCGTCGTTGAGCCTGCTCGGCGCCCCGGGAGGCAGCACCCGGGCCAGCTCGGTGCGGTGGCCGGCGGTGTCGACCCGGGTGAGGACCTCGCGCTCGGCGACGACGAGCTCTCCGGCGGCGGAGACGGCGACCGCGCCCACAGTGCCGCCCACAGTGCCGCCCACAGTGCCGCCCACAGTGCCGCCCACAGTGCCGCCCACAGTGCCGCCCACGGTGCCACCCGTCGCGCCGCCGAAGGCGTGTGCCGTGGTGGCGGTGATGGCGCCGGTCGCGGGGTCGAGCCGTCCCTCGTGCACGGCTCCCGCGTTGATGTCCACCCACAGCAGGCGCTGCCTGAGGGGGTCCCACACAGGGCCCTCGCCGAGGGCGTACACCTCGCCGGAGGCCTGAGCGGCGGTGAACTGCCTGGTCACGGAGCCTCCTGTCCGGCGGCGATCGCACCGGCGGATGGCAGCCGGCCGGGAACCGCCCGCGGCGGAGCGAGCGGAAGCACGATCATGTTCCGGATACTAGAGCCGATTTCGGGCGGGAGAAAAGGTCCTTACCGCAATCTTCTGGGCAGAGTGAACGGTGGGCTGGCCTCACACAGCCCGTGCCTCCCCGCAGATCGGGGGCCGAATGGGGACGAGCCGCAGTGCCGAGTGGTACGCCGGGACCGGCCGCAACGCGTACATCCACCGGGCGTGGATGCGACGTGGGCTGCCCTCCCACGCCTTCGACGGGCGTCCGCACATCGCGATCGCGAACACCGCGTCGGACCTGACCCCGTGCAACATGCACCTGGACGAGGTCGCCGAGCACGTCAAGCGCGGTGTCTGGGAGGCGGGCGGCGTCCCGCTGAACCTGCCGGTGGTGTCACTGGGGGAGACGCAGGTGCGCCCCACGGCCATGCTGTGGCGCAACATGGCCGCGATGGCCGCCGAGGAACTGCTGCGGGCCAACCCGATCGACGGGGTCGTGCTGCTCGGAGGATGCGACAAGACGATCCCCGCGCTGCTGATGGCCGCCGCGTCCGTGGACCTGCCCGCGGTCGTCGTGCCGGGCGGGCCGATGCTCACCGGGCACTTCCGGGGCGTGCCGCTCGGCTGCGGCACCGACGTGTGGAGGCTCAGCGAGGAGGTCCGCGCCGGGACGCTGACCCGGGCGGAGTTCCTGCGTTCGGAGTCGTCGATGATCCGCAGCAAGGGGCACTGCAACACCATGGGCACCGCCTCCACCATGGGCCTGCTCGCCGAGGTCCTCGGCATGACCCTGCCGGGCGTCGCGGGCACCCCGGCGGCCGACAGCCGGCTGCTGGAGGCCGCGCACGCCACCGGGTCGCTCGCCGTCGAGATGGTCGCCGCCGACCGCCGGCCCGCCACGGTGCTCAGCCGGGGCTCCTTCCTCAACGCCGTCGTCGCGCTCGCCGCGCTCGGCGGGTCCACGAACGCCGTCGTCCACCTGCTCGCCATCGCCGGACGGCTGGGGGTGGAGCTCACCCAGGACGACTTCGACCGTACGGGGTCGGGCGTGCCGCTGCTCGTCGACCTGCTGCCCGCCGGGCGGTTCCTCATGGACGACCTCTACCGGGCAGGCGGCCTGCACGCCGTGCTGCGCGAGGTGCGCGACCTGCTCGACCCCCGGGCGATCACCGTGACGGGCCGTCCGCTGGTGGACTACCTCGACGACGCCCGCATCCACGACCCCGCGGTCATCCGCCCCCGCGAGACGCCCCTGCTGGAGGAGGCCGGGATCGCGGTGCTCCGCGGCAACCTCGCCCCCGACGGCGCCGTGATCAAACCGGCGGCGGCCTCGCCGCACCTGCTGCGCCACCGCGGGCCCGCCGTCGTGTTCGACTCCGTCGAGGACCTGCGCGTCCGGCTCGACGACCCGGACCTGGACGTCACCCCCGGCTCGGTGCTCATCCTGCGCGGCTGCGGCCCTAAGGGCTATCCCGGCATGCCGGAGGTCGCCAACCTGCCGCTGCCCGCGAAGCTGCTCGCCCAGGGCGTACGGGACATGGTTCGCATCAGCGACGGGCGGATGAGCGGCACCGCCTACGGCACGGTCGTGCTGCACGTCGCGCCGGAAGCGGCCGCCGGCGGGCCGCTCGGCCTCGTCCGCACCGGCGACATCGTCGTCCTCGACGTCGGAAAACGCAGGATCGACGTCGAGGTCCCCGCCGGGGAACTGGCCGCCCGCCGGCCGTCACCGGCCATGGTGCGGGCCTTCGCCGCCCCGCGCCGCGGCTGGGAGCGTCTGTACGTGGAGACGGTCGGCCAGGCGGACACGGGCGCCGACCTCGGCTTCCTCAGAGGCTCCAGCGGCAACCGGGTGTCCCGGGATTCCCACTAGCGGCGCGCCGGCGCCGCATCTTCAGAGTTCGCGGGCGTGGAGGTAGGCGTCCAGGGCGGCGGCGCCCTTGAGCATGGCGCGGCCCCGAGCGGACAGGCGGGCCTGCCAGTCGAGCAGCGTCGACTCCAGCGGGGCGACGCCTCCGGCGGAGCGGACCTGCGCGATCAGTGGGGCGATCTGCTCCAGCAGGTAGCCGCCCCGCCTGAGCTGGTGGGCCAGCCGGACGTCGCGTACGTCGGCGGCGCTGTAGATCCGGTAGCCCGTCTGCGGATCGCGGCGCGGCCGGACCAGCCCGGCGTTCTCCCACTTGCGCAGCGTGGCGGGGCGGAGTCCGAGCCGTCTGGCCAGGGGGCCGATGAACGTGTCGCCGCGTTCCTGCGGCAGGGGCGCCAGGTCGCGGAGCGCGGCCTCGACGGCCTGGAGGGTGCGGCGGTCGTCGAGGAGCTGGCCGTGACTGTCGTCGATGAGCCGCAGTGCGTCCTCGGTGGCACCCCGGTTGACCGCCTGCATGATCGCCGTGGCCGTCTGGTGACCGTGCCCGGGCACGAGGGCGAGGAACGCGCGCAGGGCTCGCGCGTGCAGCGGCGTGTAGGTGCGGTAGCCGTAAACGGTGCGTTCGGCGGCGGGCAGGATGCCGGCGTCCTCGTAGTTCCTGACCGCCTGGGTGGACAGGCCGTGCTCGCGTGCCAGGTCCACTGGCCTCATGAATGCATCACCGATTGAAGGTCCATCGCGATGAACTGGGGGTTTTTCTGGAAAAGTTTACACCGAGTGTTCAACGATACCGTCGAAGGCATGGATATCAAGGACACGGCCCGGCCGCTCGACGGCGCGGGAGTCTCGGCGTTCCTCCGCTCGCTTCCCGTGCGGCCCCTGCTGCTCGGCCTGGGCGAGGCCAGGCACTTCGTGGGGGAGCTGGGCGAGGTGCGCAACGAGATCTTCCGGCATCTGGTCGAGCACGAGGGCTACCGGTCGTTCGCCGTCGAGAGCGACTGCCTCAGGGGCCTCGTGGTGGACGACTACGTCAGGACGGGTGCCGGCACGCTCGACGACGTCATGGAACGCGGCTTCAGCCACGGCTTCGGCGCGTCACCGGCCAACCGCGAGCTCGTGCGGTGGATGCGGGCGTACAACGAGGAGCATGAGGAGAAGCTCCGGTTCTTCGGGTTCGACGGCCCTCTGGAGTATTGGGCGGCGAGCCCGCGCGAGGCGCTCACCGCCCTGTACGCCCTTCTGGACGGCCCGCTTCCCGGCACGGTGGTGACCGGGGAGACCCTCGACACCCTGCTGGGACCCGACGACCGGTGGTCGAACGAGGCCACGGCCATGGATCCGTCCCAGTCGATCGGCCGGTCCGCCGACGCCCGGCGGCTGCGACTGATCGCCGACGACCTGGTGGCCCTGCTCGAGACGCAGGCGCCGCAGCTGGGCACGGAGGACAGGGAGCGGGCGGAACTGTACGCGCGCACCGCCATCGGCCTGCTCCGCTACCACTACTGGATGGCCGACGCGTCCCCGGCACGGTGGACCCGGCTGTCGGCCCTGCGGGACGCGATGATGGCCACCAACCTGCGTGCCGTCGCCGAGCACGGCCCGGCCCTGGTCTTCTCCAGCAACCTCCACCTGCAGCGGAACAAGAGCCTGATGCCGTTCGGCGACCAGCGGCTGGAGTGGTGGAGCGCCGGGGCGATCACCGCGACGCACCTCGGCGACCGGTACGCCTTCCTGGCCTCGGCCTTCGGCACGGCCGGCGACGACACCCCGCCCCCGGACACCGTCGAGGGCATCCTGTCCACGCTCCCGTGGGACCGCTGCCTCGTCGACGCCCGCCGGCTGGCCGAGGCCCTCACGGAGACCGCCCCGCGCGTCTCCCAGGACTTCGCCTATTTCCCGCTGGACCCGGCCCGGCTCGACATGATCGACGGCGTCGTCTTCCTCAAGCGGGTTGCCACGCTGGGGTGACAGGGCCGCGTGCGTGTCAGGTGTTCCTGACACGCACGCGCATCGACCCACCACTGATGCGAAGGCGGGAGGTCACCTGCCCGCCATCACGGCCTTCAGCTCGTCGAACGACTCCCGGACGAGCTGCGACAGGTCCGGCTCGCCGGGTCCGCTGATCCAGCGCTCGAACGCGATCTTGAAGACCGCGATGCCCGCCTCGGCGGCCAGGCTCGCGGCCGGCTCCGTGACGCCGCGCCGCCGCAGCGTGTCGGCGAGCGCCGCGGACAACGACGCGAGCTTGATCAGCTCGCGTTCCCGGAGTTCGGCGGTGGCCGCGATGACGCTCTGCCGCTGCCGGGCGCTCTCACGGCGCCCCTGGAACACGACGCCGACGCTCTCGACGGCTCCGGCGATCGCGTCGATCGGCGCCGCGGAGTCCGGCGCGCCTGCGACGGCGTCCACGAGGTGATCCTGCAGCGTGCTCGAGCCGTAGAACAGCACCTCGCGCTTGTCGGCGAAATGCCGGAAGAACGTGCGCTCCGTCAGCCCCGCCCGCTTGGCGATCTCCGCGACCGTGGTCTGCTCGTATCCGCGCTCGATGTAGAGCTCGAGCGCCGCCTGTCCGAGACGGCCTCGTGCGTTCGGCTCCCATCGACCCATGCCTCGGATCCTACCCTGATGACAGCGACTGACATCGGTGCTATGTTGATGGCAGTCACTGACATCGCCGTCCGCCCGAGTGACCCGGCGCGGAGGGCAATCGACCACTTGGAGTACGTCATGCGCGTGTTCGTCACCGGCGCGTCCGGCTGGATCGGCTCCGCCGTCGTTCCCGAGCTCATCGGCGCGGGGCACGAGGTCGTCGGCCTGGCCCGGTCCGACGCCTCGGCCGCCGCTCTCGCCAGGGCCGGGGCGCAGGTGTGCCGCGGCACCCTCGACGATCTCGACATTCTGCGGAGCGCGGCCGCGGCGTCCGACGGTGTGATCCACCTCGCGTTCAAGCACGACATCGCCTTCGCCGGCGACTTCCAGGGCGCCGCCGACGCGGATCGCCGCGCCGTCGAGGCGCTCGGCGAGGCGCTGGCGGGCTCCGGCCGTCCGTTCGTCCTCGCCTCCGGACTCCTCGGCCTCACGCCGGGGCGGGTGACGACCGAACGGGACGGCCGTGACTCCGGCTCCGCCGCGGCGCACGACGACGGTCCGCCGGCCCGGCAGGCCACCGCGTTGTGGACGCTCGACCTCGCCTCCCACGGCGTCCGCTCGTCGGTGCTGCGCCTGCCCCCGACGGTGTACGGCGAGGGAGACCACGGCTTCATGGCGGCCCTGGTCGGCATCGCCCGCGGCAGGGGCGTCTCCGGTTACGTCGGCGACGGGTCCAACCGCTGGCCCGGAGTGCACCGGCTCGACGCCGCGCACCTGTTCCGCCTCGCGCTGGAGAAGGCCCCGGCGGGCTCGGTGCTGCACGCGGTCACCGACGAGGGCGTGCCGATCCGCGCAGCCGCCGAGGTGATCGGCCGCCACCTCGGGCTGCCGGTGGTCTCGATCCCCCGCGAGGAGGCGAGCGAGCACTTCTCGTGGCTGGGTGGCATGATCGGGATCGACGCCCCGGCGTCGAGCGCGCTGACCCGCGAACTGATGGGATGGCAGCCGGTGCAGCCGGGGCTGCTCGACGATCTCGACAAGGGCCACTACTTCCGCGCGGGGTGACCGGCGACGGGCCGTCGCGCCGGTGCGGGATCGTCAGGGCCGGGCCGGTGCGGGATCGCCGGGGCGGGGGAGGGCGATGGAGGTCGCGATGTGCCCGTCGCTCACCACCCACCGGCCGGGCAGGGTGTCCGTTCCGACGGCCGGGTCGGCGACCAGGAGCCGCGCGCGGAACGTGCCCGAGGGCTCGATGTCCACGACCGCCTCGGTGAAGTCGAGCCAGCGTCCGGTCAGCGGGAACCACACCTTGTAGACCGACTCCTTGGCGCTGAACAGGATCCTGTCCCAGCAGACCTCGCCGTCGGCGTCGCCCATCGCCCGCAGGGCGGCGATCTCCCCGGGGGAGGCGATCGTGGAAAGGACCTCCTCCGGGAGGGGTTCGTGCGGTTCCGCGTCGATGCCGACCGCGCGTGCGACGTCCGCGGAGGCGACGGCCGCCGCACGATAACCCGAGCAGTGCGTGATGCTGCCGACCGTGCCGGTGGGCCAGACGGGCGCGCCCCGCTCGCCGCGCGGGATCGGCACCGGCGTGACGCCGATCCGGGCCAGCGCGAGCCGGGCGCAGTGACGTCCGGTGACGAACTCGCGCCGCCGCCGGTCGACGGCCCGCGCGATGAGCGGCCTCTCCTCCGGGAACAGCGTCTCCTCCGGCACGTCGCCGAACCTCTCGGCCGACGCCACCCACGAGGGCAGGATCTCGTCGATCATGCGGCCGTCCCCGGCGCCGCGAACATCCCCTCCACCGACGCGGCCATGTGTGGAGAGTACAAGATCGCCGCGCCGCGGCGGAAGATCGATTCGGGGCGGCCGTACGGCCCCGCACCGGGGCATCCGGGGCCCACGCCCGTGGGCGGACCCTCGCTACCGGCGATCCCGGGCGGCCAGGTCCTTTCCCTCGCGCTCCTCGCGGCGGTTCCTGTACGCGCTCGCGCCCACGGCGATCACGAGGCAGGCGCAGATGACCGCGAGCGACAGCCACACGGGGATCTTGTACACGTCCGCCAGGAGCATCTTCGCGCCGACGAACACGAGGATCGCCGCCAGGCCGTACCGCAGGTAGCCGAACCGGTGCATGGCCCCGGCCAGCAGGAAGTACATCGCCCGCAGCCCCAGGATCGCGAACGCGTTGGAGGTGAAGACGAGGAACGGCTCGGAGGTGACGGCGAAGATCGCCGGAATCGAGTCGACGGCGAAGACGATGTCGCTGGTCTCCACCGCGACCAGGACGGCCAGCAGCGGCGTCGCGACCCACCTGCGGCCCGGCCGCCCGTCCTGCCCGTCCACGTCCTGCCGCACGAGGAACCGCTGGCCCTGGTAGGAGTCGGTGACGGGGATGAGCCGGCGCATCGCGCGCAGCACCGGGTTGCGGTCGGGGTGCACTTCGATCGCCGAGTGCCTGGCCATCTTCACGCCGGTGTAGAGCAGGAACGCTCCGAAGACGTACAGGATCCAGTGGAAGCGGTCGAGCAGGACGGCGCCCGCGCCGATGAACGCCGCGCGGAAGACCAGCGCGCCGAGCACGCCGAAGAACAGCACACGGTGCTGCAGTTCGCGGGGGACCGCGAAGAACGAGAACAGCAGCGCGATCACGAAGACGTTGTCGACGGCCAGGGACTTCTCGATGAGGTAACCGGCCAGGTACTCTCCGCCCGCCTCCGGCCCCCACGCGAGCCAGACCACGGCCCCGAAGCCGAGGCCCAGCGCGATCCACACTCCCGACCAGGCCAGCGCCTCGCGGACGCCCACCACGTGGGCCCGGCGGTGGGCGAACAGGTCCACGGCGAGCATGGCGAGGATTACCGCCAGAACCGCGGCCCAGACCCACAGGGGCACAGACATCGTCACCCTCCTCACCGCCGCATGGGCGGGCTCGGCAGGCCGACGGTCTCCCCGTGCCACCTTCAGCGGTGACCCTCGCGCCGGGACGCCCTAGGACGGCGGCCGTGATGACGACGCTGAGGAAGCCGGGTACTCCCCCTCGAACTGTGTTCAAGTATTCAGGAAATCAGCTTCGTACGTCAACCGCGGCCCCGAACAGTTCGAGGAACTCGCCGATGTGCCGGTGCCGCTCGCTCGGGTGGCGGAGCGGGGCCAGCGGGTTGATCGTGTAGTGGTTGCGCCGCCCCACACGCTCACGGCGCAGGTAGCCCGCCGCCTCCAGGTCGGAGACGATCGCCTGGGCCGCCCGCTCGGTGATCCCGACCGACTCGGCGACGTCCCGCAGTCGCGCGTCGGGATCGCGGGACAGCGCGAGCAGGACGTGCGCGTGGTTGGTGAGGAACGTCCAGCCGCCCGCGGGGGAGGAGGTGCTCATACCTCATTATGCGATGCCGGATTCGCGAAACCCCGGTCGGCCACCAGGACCCATGCGCACAGGAAAGTGGGTTGCAGACCGGGCAGAATGGGGCTTTCGGGATCTTTTGGGAGGCTTCACGTGACCATCGACGTCGGACGGGCGCGGGCGGACACGCCGGGATGCGAGAACGTCGTCCACCTCAACAACGCCGGGTCCTCCCTGCCGCCGCGTCAGGTGACCGACGCCGTGGTGGACCACCTGCGTCTGGAGGAGCGCACCGGCGGCTACGAGGCGGCCGCTGCCGCCCTCGACCGGTCGGAGCGGGCCTACGACGCGCTGGCCGAGCTCGTCGGCGCGGACCGCGACGAGATCGCCCTCATCGAGAACGCCACCCGCGCCTGGGACATGGCCTTCTACTCCCTGCCGTGGAAGCCGGGCGACCGCATCCTCACCGCGCGCGCCGAGTACGCCAGCAACGCGATCGCCTTCCTGCAGATCGCGAGGCGGCACGGCGTGCGCGTCGAGGTGGTGCCCGACGACGAGACCGGCGCCCTGTCCGTCGAGGCGCTGCGCGACATGATCGACGAGCGGGTCAAGCTGATCGCCGTCACCCATGTGCCGACCCAGGGCGGTCTGGTCAACCCGGCGGCCGAGATCGGCGCCGTGGCCCGGGAGGCCGGGGTGACGTTCCTGCTGGACGCCTGCCAGTCGGTCGGGCAGATGCGGGTCGACGTCCGCGAGATCGGCTGCGACCTGTTGTCGGCGACCGGCCGCAAGTTCCTGCGCGGGCCGCGTGGCACCGGGTTCCTGTACTGCTCGCGGCGGATTCTCGACCGCCTGGAGCCGCCGTTCCTCGACCTGCACGCCGCCGAATGGACCTCCGCCGACTCCTACGAGGTGCGCGGCGACGCCCGGCGGTTCGAGAACTGGGAGGGCTACGTGGCCGGAAAGATCGGTCTCGGCGTGGCGGCCGACTACGCGCTGAGCCTCGGGCTCGACGCCATCGAGGAGCGGGTGACCGGGCTCGCCGAGGCGCTGCGCGGGCGGCTGGCCGCGATCCCCGGAGTGACCGTGCACGACCGGGGCGCGCGGCGGTGCGGCATCGTGACGTTCACCGTGGACGGGCGCGACAGCCGGGACGTGGCCGCCCGGCTGTCGGCCGCGAAGATCAACGTCTCGGTGTCCGCGGCGTCCTCCGCCCGGTGGGACTTCGAGGCCCGCGCGCTGCCCTCGCTCGTGCGGTCCTCGGTGCACTACTACAACACCGAGGACGAGCTGGACCGGCTGTGTGAGGCGCTGCCCTCCGCGTGAGCTACGAACTCCAGTCGATGACCGGCCCCGCGGGCACGATGCGCAGCGGGTTGATCTTCGGGTGGGTGCCGTAGTAGTGCCGCTTGATGTGGTCGACGTTCGTGGTGCCGCCGAAGGCGGGGTTCGCGTAGAGGTCGCGGGCGTAGCGCCAGAGATTGGGGTAGTCGGCCAGGCGGCGGAGGTTCGCCTTGAAGTGGGTCACGTAGACCGTGTCGAACCGGGCCAGCGTGACCCACAGGCGGACGTCGGCCTCGGTGAGCCGGTCGCCGAACAGGTAGCGGCTGCCGTCAAGGCGTTCCTCGAGCTCGTCGAGCGCCACGAACAACGTCGTCACGGCCGTGTCGTACGCCTCCTGGCTCTCGGCGAAGCCGCACTTGTACACGCCGTTGTTGACGTCGGCGTACACGCGCTCGTTGAGCGCGTCGATGTCGCCCCGCAGGTCCTCCGGGTAGAGGTCGATCCCCGGCCTGGCCCACCGCGCGAACGCCTGGCCGAGATCGAGGCTGATGTCGGGGAAGTTGTTGCTGACGATCCGGCGGGTGCGCCGGTCCCACAGCACGGGCACCGACACGTGGCCGTCGTAGCCGGGCTCGGTCGCCTCGTACGCCTCCCGCAGGAGCGTGAAGCCGTTGAGCTCGTCGGGGCCGTGGCCGGGACCCTCGCGGAACGCCCACCCGCGTCCGTCGCGCACGGGATCGACGACGGACATCGACACGACGTCCTCCAGGCCGAGGAGCGCCCGGACGATGACCGAGCGGTGGGCCCACGGGCAGGCCAGCGACACGTACAGGTGATACCGGCCGGGCTCGGCGGGATATCCGCCGCTCCCGTCGGCCGTCACGCGGTCGCGGAAGCGGTACAGGGGTCGCTCGAACGACCCGTCCGGCCGGGTGGCCGCCTTGATCGTGTAGTCGCCGTACGCCGCGAAGTCCACCGGACTCGCGACGGGGGCCGTTGTCGTCACGCCGCCACCGTCCTCTCGTCTCCGACGAGACGAGAGTAACGGGGGCCGGTGACACGACGCCCATGGCGTCGGCCGCGCCGGAACGACGTTCTCGGGACGGCGGTGCCGCGCCTGCGCGCCGGGTGTCCGGCGCGGGGCGGGGCGCCGCCCGCCGGAGGCCGGGGTCCGGTCAGTGGGCCGGTCCCATGTGCGTCGGTCCCGTGGAGCGGAAGCCGCCGGGCTGCCCGCGCTCCATCATGCCGAACCGCATGGTCGCCAGGCCGAAGAGCAGGATGAGCGCGCCGACCACCACGTTGCTGACGATCGTCGAGGTGGTCGCCATGCCCCCGCGGATCACCCAGGGGGCGATGATGGTCCAGATACCGAGCAGCGGGGCGACCCAGGAGATTCCGTAGGTGCGCCCGAACGCCGAGCTGTACCCCATCGCCAGGAGCGCCACGGCGAGGCCGGTGATCAGGTTGTTCACGGCGAGCGGAGTCCGCGTGCCGCTGAATCCGACGATCCACGGCGAGAGCGCTAGATACAGGCCGCTCAGGAGCGTGAGACCATCGGCGAGCTGCGCGGCGGGATTCGCCGCGGCGGCCTCGTAGCGAGCGCGCATCTGCATGATGTCGGGATGCGTCCCGATGTCGGCACCGTGTGTCATACGTCACACCACCCTTCAGAGGTGTGTGCTGTAGTCCTTATTCCTAGCGTACGCCCGATTCGTCACTTCTTCCCGTTTTGGTGGGATTGTGTTTGCGGGGTGTGAGCGGCGACACGCCGAGCGGCGTTTAGCCCCTTCACCAGCGGAAAGAGGGAGTTCGTCAGCTTCTGGAACCGAGAGGAGCGTCCGGATGAGCACGGAGGACAAGTTCCGCAACAAGTCGGAAGAGGTCGCCGGCAAGGCCAAGGAAGGGCTCGGCAAGGTCACCGACGACGAGAGCCTGGAGGCCGAGGGCCGGGCCGACCAGTCCAAGAGCCACATGAAGCAGGCCGGCGAGAAGGTCAAGGACGCCGCCGGCAAGGTGAAGGACGCCTTCAAGGACTGATCCGCGCGGGGGACGACGATCCCGCGGGAGGCGGCAGGCCGACGGGCCCAGAGGGACGGGCCGGTGGCCGTCGCCAGGGGACGAGGGGCCGCCGAGCCGGGCACGACTTCCCGGCGCTCCCGTCTCCCTTGACGGTGTGGAGAGTGGCCGGCTCCCCGGGGAGCCGGCTTCCACGTTCACCGGGCCCTTCGCCAGGCCGTTCACCTGGCGTCATCGCCTGGCGAGACGGTCGTCTTGGGGAGAGCCGGTGCTGCCGGGCCGGCGCCACCGGCCCGCGACGACGAAGACGCCCGCCGGTCAGGCCGCGTGCGGCAGCGAGACGCGGAAGGTCGACGTCACAAGAGCCTGAACGAGACGCACGAGCAGCGCCTCCAGGACCATGATGGCCGCCCGGGAGAGTACGGCGGCGAGGAACTCAGACACTTCACACCTCAATTGGACAAATCGGCTTCTATGGAAGAGTGACGCATCAACCTCCCAAAACGGCGTAGTTAAGGTTACCGTTCGGTGAACGATCGGTGACCGTTGCGGATACACGTCCTGATCATGCGTCCCCTGCCGCGTCCGGACCGAGAGCGTCCCCAGCGAGAGCGTCCCCGAGCGAGACCCTGCCCCGGCACGTCGGCCCGGGCCGGCAGTCTGTCCGGAGAAAGGCCGGTGCCCGGGCCGGGCGGCCCGGGCACCGGCCCGTGCGGGTCAGCCGGGGTAGGGGCGGTTGAACCGGGGCGGGGTGAACGAGACATACCGGGGGGCGGGGTCGGCCGCCAGCGCCGCCGCACGGGCGTTCATCGCCGGGGCGGACGTCGCGGGCCAGTGACCGCTCCGCAGCCGGTCGAGCATCGTCGCCAGCGCCGCTTCCTGCTCCGCCGGTGAGAAGTCGCAGTGCCCGACGGTTTCGGTGTACGTCTGGCGCAGCAGGGAGTTCGCTCCCGCCCGGCGCACCTTCTCCCCGTACGACTGTTGCTGGGCGACGGTGGAGATCTGGTCACCGGTGCCCGACACGGTCAGCACGGGGATCCGCAGGTCGCCGTCCAGGACGATGCCGCGAGAGAACCGCTTGACGGCGTCGGGGTCGGCCGCGATGCGGGGCGCGTCGGCCAGGTTCTTCAAGTCGGCCCCGAGTTTCAGGCCGGCGGCCTCGTACAGTTCGCCGACGGCACGCCGGAGGGCGGGATCGGCCAGGCGCAGTTGCTTCGCGTAGTCCACGCCGGTGTTCCAGGACGGGTTTCCGCCGACCACCGCCATGATCTGGCGCCGGCTGCTCATGGCCTGCCCGACGTAGGGGAGGGGCCCGCCGGCGAGCGCGAGGTAGGCGCCCTGCTCCAGCGCGTTCGCGTCCCCGCTGTCCGGAGGCGGCGGCGTGGACCCGTCGGGATTGCGGCCCCAGGCCGGAAGCTGGCCGATCGCGGCGGCCAGCGCGATCCGGGCCCGCCCCTCCGGGGTCTGCTGCGCTGCGGCCAGGGCGTCGATCCATGCCTTCCTGGCCGACTCGACGTCCTCCGGGATGTCGGCGACCGGCAGCCCCGGTGCGACCAGGCGCTCGAGCACGAAGAGCGTGTCGAGCTTCTGATTCCACTGGCCGACGGACCCGCCGAGGCCGCCGCACATCGGGACGGCGGCGTCGAAGGCGTCAGGATGGACCTGGGCGACGCCGGCGGCGACGAAACCGCCCATCGAGGTGCCGGAGGCGATCGCCTTGCGTGCCCGGCCGTAGGCGGCCTCGAAGCGGGCCAGCGCTTCGGCCTGGTTGTCGATGGCGGACCGGATGTCCCAGCCGGTGACCGCCCGGCTCGTCCCGCCGCGGGCGACGCCGTCGGCCAGCAGACGCGCGGTCAGGGGCTCGTTCCGGCCCGTGCCGGCGAAGTCGAGGGCGACCACCACGGTGCCGTTCCAGCCGGCCGGGACGACGAACTCGTACGGTGTGCCGTCGTCGAGGGTGCCGCTGATGCACGTGGGGTGGGCGGGGGAGTCCGTCAGGCACGGTGTGCCGCCGGGAGGCCCGGCGGACGCCGAGGCCGCGGTTCCGCTTCCGACGACGGTCGCCAGCGCGACGGCCAGGCACGCGGTCGCCTTCCGGCCGATCACAGTGACAGCCCCTTCGACTCGACCTTCCACCCGTTCTCGCCGCACAGCCCGCAGTCGGGGCCGACGAAGCGCGCCCCCGCGGCCCGGTCGCCGCGCAGGACGTAGTCGAACCAGTCCGCGGCCACCTGCCAGCCCTTGGTGGCCTCGAGCCCCGCGATCAGACCGGTGTGCCCGGCCGCCGTGTCGCTGACCAGGGCGGCGGGAACGTCGAGCAGGGCGTAGTTGTCGATGCTGTTCTGGTAGGCGACGTCGTCAGGGCCGCCGTTGACCAGCAGCGTCGGCGTGTGCAGATCGGCGAGACGGTCCCGCCCGTAGCCGCCGAAGGCGGGCTCGGCGAAGTACCCGGTGTTGAACCCGGCGACCGCGTCGATCATGGGGTCGGTCCCGGCGGCGAGGGCCTCGACGCCGCCGCAACTGTGGCCGAGCACGCCGACCCGCGTCGTGTCCACCCGGCCGTCGAACTGCTTGCGGGCCTGCTTCGACTCGGTGGCCCAGTGGGCGGCCGCGAGGAGCGCCTCCGGGTGCGCGATCGTGTTCTCGGGGGTGTTGGGGACGGCGAACTCGTCCACCGCGCCGTTGGCCACGACGATGTACCCCTGGGAGGCCAGGCCGGTGAGGAACGTGATTCCTTCCAGGTTGCTCGTCGCGCAGGCGCCGTTGCCGTAGACGATCACGGGCAGGCTGCCCTTGCGCAGTGCCTTGAGATCGGCCGGGCGGTACACGGTGTGTCCGGGCAACCCCTCGGCGGCCTCACGGACCGTGGGCAGTATGGCCCGCGTCGAGGCGCCGGCCGTGGGGGGCTTCGGCGGTGGCGGATTCTGGGCGGACGACGCTGCGGCGGCACCGGAGCCGGCGAGGACGACGGCCCCCACGGTCGCCGCCAGCAGGGTCCGCGCGGTCATGGAGCGGGCAGGCATGTCGCGTTTCCTCCACGGTTGATGGACGGGCAGGGGGTGTTGGCTCGGGGCCCGACGAGGTCCGCGAATGGCCGGCGGGGTGCCTGGCAGCTGTTGTGAGGCACATTGCCATCGCCAACGCAGACGATCGTTCAGCTTTCTGTCACCAATGTCAATCCCCGATTGCCGCCTCGGCGGTGTGCGGAGCGCTCGGGGCGTACGCCGGTGCGGCGGCGGCAGGCGAAGCCCGGTGAACGTCCGAGTATGCCTGTGGAGGTGGGGCGACCGGCCGCGATCCGGGTCAGGTCCGGGCTTGTTCGAGCCGCCCGCCGTACCGAGGTCGACGCACCGCCCGCGGCCTGACGAGCGACATCCACGCGGCGCTGGTCCCGGTAAATGTCATATGGAACGCCGTACGCGCCCCTTCGACGCCGGGGCCGAGGGGCGGGCACCTGAAGGCGGCGACCGGCGTCCGGAGGCGCAGGGCCGGTGGCAGGGCCGGTGGCAGGGGTCAGCGGCAGGGGTCAGTGGCGCAGGTCAGTGGCGCAGGTCAGCGGCGGGGGACGAGGCGCAGCGGTGCCGACCTGGGCCCGAACTCCAGCCAGTTGAACATCTCCACCTCGCCGTCCGGTTCGACGCGGGTGGTTCCGGCGAGCAGTTCGCCCAGCGCTGCCCTCATCTCCAGCCGGGCCATCGCCGCGCCAGGGCAGCGGTGCGCGCCCCGCCCGAACGCGAGGTGCCGGTTGGGCCGTCGCTCCAGGTCGAGCCGGTGGGCGTCGTCGAACACCGTCTCGTCCCTGTTCGCCGAGGGGAAGATCATCGCGATCGCCTCACCGGCCCGCACCGTGCGGCCGCCGAGATCGACGTCCCGGGTGGCGGTGCGGGCGAACACCCGGTAGGGGGCGTACAGGCGCAGCAGCTCTTCGACCGTCGCCGGCAGCAGCCCGGGGTCGGCGCGCAGCCTGTCCTGGAGGCCGGGGTCACGGGACAGATGGACCGCGGCGCTGCCCAGCACGGCGTGCGGGGCCCCGATGCCGGCCACGATGGTCTGCCGGACGGTGGCCACGACCAGGTCGTACGGGATCGGCCGTTCCGGGTCGCCGGACGCCCGCAGCAGGCTGGTCACGAGGTCTTCGTCCGGGTCGCGGGGGGCGGCCCTGCGGTCCTCGACGATGGCCCGGGCGATCGCGTACAGCTCCTCACTGGCCGCCATGACCCGGGCCCGGTCCATCTCCTGGATGGCGAAGCTGTACTCGACGCCGATCCGGCGGATCTCCAGCACCTGGTCGACCGGCAGGCCGAGGAAGAGCGCGAAGCACTGCGCCGCGTACGGCAGCGCGAACTCCTGGGAGTAGTCGCCGCCGCCGCGGGCCAGCAGCGGTCCCAGCAGCTCGCGCGCCGCCTCCGCGAAGGCCGGTTCGAGACGCCGCACCACGCTGCGGCGCAGCACCCTGTCCATCGGAGCGCGGTAGATTCCGTGCTCGGGCGGATCGAAGTGCAGCGGCGGCCGGCGCTGGGCGCGCGGCACGTGCGGGACGACGTTCTGCACCGCGGTGCTGAACGTCTCGCTGTCCCGGGCCACCCGCACCACGTCCGCGTAGCGGGTGGCGGCCCAGAAGCCGCCGAACGCGTCGCTCCACGGCACCGGGCAGCGTCGCCGCAGCTCGGCGTAGACCTCGTGGGAGCTGTCGAACGTCTCCGGCGCGGTGGGGTCCCAGTCGGAGGCGCGCCCGGGGCCGCCGGCGGTGGTGGTCATGGTGGAATCCCTTCCCTTCCCGTCATGAGCCCGCCCGCTCACAGCAGGTGCCTGCGTGCGACCCGGGCGAGCGTCTCGATGGCGTACACGACGACGGCGATCGCGATGACGATCGCGGCGGTGGTGTCGTAGCGGAGCGTGGCGATCGACTCCTGCATCAGGTAGCCGACGCCGCCCGCGCCGGCGATGCCGAGCACGACCGACTCGCGCAGCGCCAGGTCGGCCACGAACAGGCTGTTGCCGGTGAACGACGGCACGAACTGCGGCCAGATCCCGGCGGCGAACGCCTGCCACCTGCGGGCGCCGACCGAGGTCAGCGCCTCGTGTGGCAGCGGGTCGAGCTGCTCCAGGGAGTCGGCGAAGAACTTGGCCGCCAGCGCGGTGGAGGAGATCCACAGCGCCAGGAAACCGGCGAACGGGCCGAGCCCCAGCGCGGCCACGAACAGCAGCGCGTACACCAGGTCGGGGATACCCCTGACCACCACCAGCAGCACCCGGACCACCGCGGACAGCGGCCGCCAGGGGGTGGTGCCGGCGGCGGTGAGCAGGGCCGGCACCAGCCCGCAGGCGGCGCCCGCCGAGGCGGCGCCCAGCGCCATGAGCAGGCTCTCCAGCACCGCCATGAGCAGGTCGCCGGAGAACGCGGGCGGCCACATGCCGGCGAGCACGCCCCGCAGGTTCGGCCAGGCGCCGGACAGCCGGCCCGGGTCGGGGCTCACGGACCACAGCGACACCAGGAAGACCACTCCGGTGGCGACCGCGCCGGCCACCCGCAGCACCCGGCCGCGGTCCCAGCCGACGTCGTGCGGGGCGCGCCCGGCGGGCAGCGCGGCCGTGCCCGTCGTGTCCCCGCCGGACCGGCCGGCCCTGGTACTGCGGCGGCCCGTGTTTTGGCGGCCCGTGCTTTGCTGGCCCGTGCGGCGGCGGACCGCCACCGACAGCAGTTCCAGCAGCAGCACCAGGACGACGATCACGCAGATGATGCCCGCCGCCCGGTGGTAGTTGAGGCTGCCCAGCGCGGTCTGCAACGCCACGCCGATGCCGCCGGCCCCGACGACGCCGAGCACGGCCGACGCCCGGATGTTGATGTCGAGGCGGTAGAGCACGATGCCGGTCAGCGCCGGGAACACGCGGGGCAACACGGTGGAGACGGCCACCTGCACCTCGCCGGCCCCGCACGCGCGGGCCGCCTCGGCGGGGACGGGGTCGGCCTCCTCGACGGCGTCGGCCAGCAGCTTCGCGATCATGCCCACCGAGTGCACGGCGACGGCGAGCGCGCCGGCCGGCGGGCCCAGGCCGAAGATCCGCACGAACAGGATCGCGAAGGCCAGCGTCGGCACGGCCCGGGTCAGCACGACGACCACCTGGGCGGCAGGCCGCAGCCAGCGGGGGCCGCGGTGGGTGCGCGCGGCGACGAAGGCCAGCGGCACCGAGGCCAGCGCCGCCAGGCCGGTGCCCGCCACCGCGATGAGCAGCGTCTCGGCGATCATCCCCGCGACATCGCCGGCGTCGGGCAGGTCCGGCGGCCACATCCGGCGCAGCAGCCGGGCGGTGTCGCCCAACCCGGCGGCCAGCGAGGCGGGGGACAGGCCGATCCACCAGAACGTCAGCCAGGTGACGGCCACGGCCGCGACGAGCAGCCCCGCCGCGATGAGGGCGCGGGCGCTCCACGGCGGCCGCAGCGGGCCCGGGTCCGCCGCGGGCGGGGAGTGCGTGGCGGGGCAGGTGCTAACCATCGCGGGATCCCGCGGTGTCGTAGATCTCCCGCAGCCGCTCGGCGGTGAGGGCGGCCGCCGGCTCGTCCAGCACCAGCCGGCCGTCGCGCAGCGCCACGACCCGGTCGGCGGCGGCGAGCGCGAGCTCGATCTGATGCAGGCTGCACACGACGGAGATGCCGTCCTCGGTGCTGATCCTTTTGAGGGTCTCGAGCACCAGCACGCTCGCCGCCGGGTCCAGCGAGGCGACCGGCTCGTCGGCGAGGATCAGCTCGGGGCTCTGCAGCAGGGTCCGGGCCACCGCGACCCGCTGCTGCTGCCCGCCGGAGAGCGTGTCGCAGCGCTGGAACCGCCGGTCCGCCAGCCCGACCCGGTCCAGCTGCTCCACGGCGCGGACCCGCAGCGCGCGGGGATAGCTCATGACCCCGTATCTCGGCAGCCGCAGGGTGGCCAGCGACCCCATCAGCACGTTCTCCAGCGCGGACAGCCGTCCGACGAGACCGAACTGCTGGAAGACGAACCCGACCCTGGCACGCAGGGCGCGCAGCCGGCTCCGGGAGCAGGCGGCGGGGTTCTCGCCCAGGGTGCGCACGGTGCCGCTGTCCGGCAGGTGCATGCCGTTGACCAGCCGCAGCAGCGTGGACTTGCCGGCCCCAGAGGGGCCGACCAACGCGACGAACTGCCCCTGCGGAACGTCCAGTGAGACACCGTCGAGCACGGGGGTGCCGTGGAAGCCCTTGCCGACCTCCGACAGCCGCAGCACGGGGTCGCCGATCACGGCGGGTTCCTCAGCCACCGGACGTGCAGACCTCGGCCTTGGTGATCTCGCAGATGCGCGCGATCGGCTGGTAGGTGGCGTCGGTGGCCTTGACGAACGTCCAGGCGGTGGAGGCGCCGAGGGTGCAGGCCGCTGCACCGGCGTATTGTCCCCAGTTCTTCGGGCCCTTGATCTCGCTGCCCTTGCAGAGCCCGGCGGAGGCGGCGCCGGTGGCGGTCAGCCCGGTCACCGTCTTGACGATCTTGTCGCGAACGTCCTGCGGAAGCCACGTGCCGACCACGATCGGCGGCCCGGGGATGAGCGGCGAGGTCCACACCTTGGTGACCTGCCCCGGCTTGAGCAGGCCGCGGGCGGGCAGCAGCTGGTCGATGAACACGTCGCCGACGAAGGCGATGTCGCAGTCGCCGGCCAGCAGCGAGGCGACCGCCGTGTCGTGCCCGTGGGTGAACACCTTCTTGACGTCCTTGTCCACGTCGACGCCGGCCTCCCGCAGCGAGGCGAGAGGCTGCAGGTAGCCGGTGGTGGAGCCGGGGTCGGTGAAGCAGACGTCCTTGCCGGCGACGTCCTTGAGCGAGGCGATGCTCTTGTCGTCGCCGCGGGTCACCCCGTAGGCGTAGGCGCCGGGGTCGCCGCCGGGGGCGGCCAGCGGGACGGCGACGGGCTCGACGTCGGCGCGGCTACGGGCCAGGTAGTAGCTGAAGGCCCCGTAGACGGCGACGTCCACCCGCTTGGCGACCTGCGCCTCGACGACGGCGGCGTTGCTGGTGACGGCCTGGAACCGCACCGGGACGCCGAGGTCCTTCTGCAGCGCGGAGACTATCGGGGCGAACGACGCCTCGAGGTTGTCGCTCTGCTCCGACGGGATCGCGGCGAAGACCAGCTCGTCGGGCCGGCCACCGTCGGCGGATGCGTTCCGGGTGCTACCGGGACCGGCACCACAGGCGGACAGGAGTGCGATCGCGGCACCCGCCGCGACGACGCCCGGAGCTGACTTTCGGACCATCGAGGCTCCTCACATGCAGGTGGTCGGGCCAAAGTAAGCAGGCCCAAGAGCATTGTCAACAGTTCTATGACGACCGTAAGATTTCTGCCGAATGTGATCAGCGGCTAAATTCGGACGACCGTTCAACGAACTGTTGCGTATCTCGCGTCGCAGCAGCTTCCCACTCATGGAGGCGGACATCAATCCCCGTTCAGTGATCAATCGGGCGACCCGTGCCGTGACCGCGCTCACGGCGGCGGCTCTCGCGCTCGCCCTCCCGCCGGCCGTCGGCCTGCCGCTCGCCTCGGCGGCGTCCGGCCAGGCCGGTCCCATCAGCGTCACGGGCGTCCATCCGAGCGGCGCCACCTACGCGATCGAGGTTCCGCGGAACTGGAACGGCACCGTGCTGACGTTCAGCCCGGGGTACGGCCAGGGCGCCGGCCCGCAGCACCTGCCGGCCGACCTCGGCGGCAACGCCGCCGCGCAGAGCTGGCTGCTGGCCCACGGGTACGCCCTGACCGGCACCCGGCCCTACGGGAGCGGCTGGGCCGTCGAGGAGACCCTGCGGGCCTCCGCCGACACGCTCGCCACGTTCGCCGAGGTCGCCGGGAAGCCCACGACCACCCTGGCCTGGGGCGGCTCGATGGGTGGCGCCATCGCGGCCGGCCTGGCGGAACGGCGGCCCGACCTGATCGACGGCGCGCTGCCGTACTGCGCCTCGGTGGCCGGGCCGGTGGCGATGCTCAACCAGTCGCTCGACGCGGCCTTCGCGTTCAAGACGCTGCTCGCCCCCGGCGACGACGCGGTGAAACTCGTCCGGCCGGCCTCGGCCGACGAGGAGACGCGGAGCGTCGCGGCCGCCCGCGCCGTCCTGGACGCCGCCCAGCAGACTCCGGCCGGGCGGGCCCGCATCGCCCTCGCCGCGTCCTTCGCCCAGGTCTCCACCTGGTCGGTGACCGGCACCGCCGAACCCGCGGCGCGCGACTGGGCGGCGCAGGAGGCCCAGGAGTACGCGGCCTTCATGGCGACGGTCTTCTCTCCCCGCTACCCGCTCGAACAGCGGGCAGGCGGGAACTTCTCCTGGAACACGGGCGTGGACTACCGCCGGGAACTGCGGGAGTCCGGGCGCATGACGCAGGTGCGCGCCCTCTACGGCAGTGCGGGACTGGACCTCGACGCCGACCTCGCGGCCCTGGCGGCGGCGCCGCGCGTCTCCGCCGACCCCGGCGCCGTCACCTACATGGAGGACTACTTCACCCCGCGCGGCGCGCTCGGTGTCCCGGTCCTCACGATGCACGAGCGTGGCGACAACTACCCCACCGTCACCCAGGCCCGCGCCTACTCCGACGTGGTGCGGCGCGCCGGGAACCAGGCGATGCTGCGCCAGGCGTTCGTCGACCGGCCCGGCCACTGCCGCTACACCGGCGCCGAGTTCGTCGCCGCGGTGCAGACCCTGCGGAACCGGGTCACCACTGGCCGCTGGACGGACGTGGACGCTCATCGGCTCGGCACGCTGGCCGCACGCCTGGCCACCGAGGACCCGGACCTGGGTGCCGCGCAGTTCGTCCACTACACCCCCGACCGTTTCCTGCGCCCCCACGTCCCGCGAGGTGAAGAATGAGACCTTCCGTGCACTGGTCGTTCCGGCACCCCCGGACCGCGACCGAGATCGCCGGGAGGAGTCCGCACGCGGGGGCGGGTGACGTAGGATTCGGGCACGTCGAGCCCGGTGAACGCGCCCGTTTTCGGGAGGTGGCCGGCTGGGGCACCTACACCGGCTGAGGAGTCTGACCATGGAGGGACGCCGGGTGACCGCGTCGCCGGAACCCGGCTCCCTGCCCAGGGCGCGGCAAGGGGCCGAACCGCAGCGGCTGCTGACCACGCTGCTGGGCGATTACTGGTTCTGGCGCCAGGAGCACATCCCGTCGGCGGCGCTGGTCCGGCTGCTGGAGGAGTTCGGCATCACCGCGACCAGCGCCCGCGCCGCCCTGCGGCGGGTCGCCGCACGAGGGCTGCTGGTCAGCTCCCGCGACGGCCGCACCACCGCGTACGGACTGCCGCCCCGGGCGTCCGACGTGATCGTCGCGCACATGCGCCGGCTGCTGACGTTCGGCGCCGTCACACCGCGCTGGGACGGGCAGTGGACGGTTGTCACGTTCTCGGTGCCGGAGGACCAGCGGGACACCCGACGCGCGCTGCGCGACGGGCTGCGCCTGCTGCACTTCGGCATGATCTTCGACGCGGTGTGGGTGTCGCCGCACGACAAGACGGACGACGTCGTCGAACTCGTGCGAAGGCTGGGTGTGCGCGGGGCGGTCGTGTTCCGGGCCCGCAAGGTCGCCGACGACGACCTGGACCCGGTGCTGGACCACGCTTTCGACACGGCCGTGCTGCGCGAGCGCTACCTGCGCTTCATCGATGCCCACCGGCCGGTGGCCGAGCGGCTGGCGGAGTCCGTCCCGCGCCCCGCGGAAGCGCTGCGGCTGCGGACCGCGATCATGACCGACTGGCGGGTGTTCCCCACGCTCGACCCCGATCTCCCCGCCGAGCTGCTGCCCGCCGGCTGGCCGCGCGACGAGGCCAGGCGGCTGTGCGTGCAGATCTACGACTCGCTCGGGGAGCCGGCGGAGCAGCGGTTCCGGGAGATCCTCGCCGAGTTCGACCCGGAGCTGGCCGGGCTGGCCGCCCATCACACCTTCGCGCAGGTGGCGGCCCTGGAGCCGCCCGCGACTCGCCGTCACACGAGCTTCGACGAGACGACCGACCGCGACCGGCTGGACCTCATCGCCCGCGGCGACCTGGACGGTTGATGCGGTGGCCGCGGCACGGTGACGTGAGATCGCGCAAAAGCATGACATTCTGATAACGAGCGCACGCTCAAACGTTGTCAATATACTCCTGATGTGAATGATCGAGAGAGGTCCGAGGCGGAGGACGTCGATTTTCCGCGCTTCCAAGTGGGCGCACCCCCGCAGCACCTGATCACGACGCTTCTGGGGGACTACTGGATCAGCCGGCCCGAGCAGCTGCCGTCGGCGGCCCTGGTGCGGCTGACCGAGGAGTTCGGTGTCTCCGCCGTGGCGGCCCGGGCCGCGCTCAGCCGCCTGACGAAACGGGATCTGCTGGAGTCGTCCAAGATCGGGCGGCGCACCTACTATCGCCTGACCGATCGGGCCGCCGCGGTGATGCTGGAGGGGCGGCAGCGGATCATGTCCTTCGGCCTGGAACAGGGCGCGTGGGACGGACGATGGGTGATGGCGGCGTTCTCCATCTCCGAGGAGCAGCGCGACCTGCGCCACGCGCTGCGCGCCAGGCTGCGCTGGCTCGGCTTCGCCCCGCTCTACGACGGGCTGTGGGTCTCGCCGACCGCGAACGCCGACAGTGCGGCGGCCGTGCTCACCGAGCTGGAGATCCCCATGTCGACGGTCTTCCGCGCCGAGGCCCTGGACCTCGCGGGCATGCGCGCCCCGCAGGAGGCGTGGGACTTCGATCAGCTCCGCCGCACCTATGAGGGCTTCGTTGCCCAGTACTCGCCTCTTCTGGAACGCGTCCGCAGGGGCGTGGTCGGCGCGTCCGAGGCGCTGGTCGCGCGTACGGGGATCATGGACACCTGGCGGACCTTCCCCAACCACGACCCCGACCTGCCGGCGGAGCTGTTGCCGGCCGACTGGCCGCGCGCCGCGGCCAGGGACCTTTTCGTGGAGATCTACGACACCCTCGGGCCGCTCGCCGAGTTCCGCGTCAAGCAGATCGTCGCGGAGTTCGAGCCCGGGCTGGCCGAGCTGGTCGCCCACCACAGGACCAGTTCCATCCTCGCGCTCACCTGATCGCTCTCGACGGCGGGGCGGTGTCTCGGCTCGCCCCGCTCGTCTCCACCTCCGCACAGCCGCCCCTTGACAGGTGTGCGTCTCTAGGTGTGACACTTATCCCCACGACCGCAAAAATAACTGCAGCATTAGCTGGTCGCGGAAGGATCACCATGAGAATCCCCAGGACCATCCTCGCGGGCGCGGCGGCTTTGACCCTCGCCGGCGTCGCAGCCTGCGGCGGAGGCGACGGCGAGACGCAGCGGCCGGCCGGTGCGACGACTCTGTACGACGCCCTGCCCGACAGCATCAAGGAAGCGGGCGTCATCCGATTTGCCGGGGATTCCCACCCGCCCTATCGGATCGTCGCCAACGACGGCAAGACCGTCACGGGCATCGACAAGGAGTTGCAGGACGCCCTCGGCAAGGTGCTGGGGGTCCGCACCGAGATCTCGATCGTCAGCGGCCTGCCCGCGGCGCTGTCCGGCATGCTCGCCTCCAGGTACGACGCCTTCAACGGTCCGGTCAAGGACAGCGCCGACCGTGAGAAGCAGTTCGACGCGCTCGTGTGGATGGTCACCCGGACCTCCTACCTGATCCCCAAGGCCGGGTCCTCGGCCATCGGCAGCTCGGGTGACCTGTGCGGCAAGCGCGTCGCCGGCACCGCAGGCAGCATCGTGGAGGACCAGGCCAAGCGCCTGACCGAATGGTGCGCCAAGCAGGGGAAGCCGGGGCTCGACTTCATCGGCTTCGCCGACACCAACGGCACCATCCTGGCCGCCAAGTCCGGCCGGGCCGACGCGGCCGGCATGACCGAGAGCGCCGCGCTCGACGTGCTCTCCAAGGAGAAGGACGCCTTCACGTACGTCACGCAGACCGAGGAGCAGGGCGCCGGCGTCGACCAGCTGGCGATGCTCGTGCCCAAGTCCAGCGGTCTCGGCCCGGTCATGCTCGACGCGTTCAAGGAGATCTTCAAGAACGGCGAGTACAAGAAGATCATGGACAAGTACGGGCTCCAGAAGGTGGCGGTCCAGGAGCCCAAGATGAACACCGCGGCGACGCAATGAGCGTGGCACCACAGACCGTGGCACCACGGGCCGTGGACGTCGCCTCGGCCCGTCCGCGCATCCGCCCCCTGCGCTGGGTGGCCGGCGCCGTGCTGCTCGTGCTCATCGCGCAGTTCGCCTGGTTCCTCGTCACCAACCCGCGGTTCGAGTGGCCGGTGGCCGGCACGTACCTGTTCGACCCGAACGTCCTGCGCGGCCTGGGCATGACGCTGCTGCTCACCGTCATCGTGATGCTGCTGGGCAGCGTGCTCGGGGTGCTCCTCGCGGCGGGCAGGCTGAGCGGCTTCCGGCCGGTGGCCTGGGCCTGCGGCGTCTACGTCACGGTCTTCCGCAGCATCCCGCCCCTGGTCCAGCTGATCTTCTGGTTCAACCTCGGTTACCTGCTGCCGCGGATTCCGCTGGGCGTGCCGTTCGGCCCGACCTTCGTCTCGTGGCCGACCAACTCCGTGATCAGCTCGCTGACCGCGGCCGTCATCGGGCTCACCCTGCACGAGGCCGCGTACATGGCCGAGATCGTCAGGGCCGGCATCCTGGCCGTGGACGGCGGCCAGCGTGACGCCGCTCGCGCGATGGGGTTCACGGCGAGGCAGAGCTTCGTCAAGGTCGTGCTCCCGCAGGCGATGCGGGTGATCGTCCCGCCCGCCGGCAGCGAGTTCATCAGCCTGCTCAAGGGCACCTCCCTGGTCAGCGTGATCGCGATGGCCGACCTGCTCTACTCGGTGCAGGTGATCTACAACAGGACCTACGAGATCGTGCCGCTGCTGATCGTCGCCTGCGCCTGGTACCTGGTGGTGGTCATCAGCCTGTCCTTCGGCCAGCGGCGCCTGGAGCGGCACTTCGGAAAGGGGCAGCGGTGAGCGACACGCCGGTCCTGCGCGTCCGCGACGTGCGCAAGCGGTTCGGCGACCACGTGGCGCTCGACGGGGTGAGCCTGGACGTGCGCGAGGGCGAGGTCGTCACCGTGATCGGCCCGTCTGGGTCGGGCAAGTCCACCCTGGTCCGCTGCGTCCACCAGCTGGAGAGCATCGACGGCGGGGCCATGTACCTCGACGGGGACCTGCTCGGCTACGAGTTCCACAGGGGCCACCTGCGCCCGCTTCCGGACCGGCGCGTGGCCGCCCAGCGCGGCCGCATGGGCATGGTCTTCCAGCAGTTCAACCTGTTCCCGCACTGGAGCGTGCTGCGCAACGTCATCGAGGCGCAGGTGCTGGTCCACAGACGGAGGCCGGAGCAGGCGCGCGAGGAGGCGCTGCGGCTGCTGGAGCGTGTGGGGCTCGCCGGCAAGGCGGACGCCCATCCCCGGATGCTCTCCGGCGGACAGCAGCAGCGCGTCGCCATCGCCCGGGCCCTGGCCACCAACCCGCGGATCATGCTGTTCGACGAGCCCACCAGCGCTCTGGACCCCGAGCTGGTGGACGAGGTGCTGAGCGTCGTGCTCGACCTGGCCCGCGGCGGCATGACCATGATCATCGTGACGCACGAGATGAGCTTCGCCCGCGAGGTGGCCGATCGGTGCGTCTTCATGGAGAACGGCCGGGTGGTCGAGACCGGCACTCCCGAGAAGATCTTCGACAACCCCGCCTCGCCCCGCCTGCGCGCCTTCCTGTCGCGCTACTCCGGGCGCGCGGCGCACACCCCCGACGAACGCGTGCTGGAGGAGGAGTCCACCTCGTGAGCTTCACGGTAATGGCCGTCGGCGACCTCGTCGTCGACGAGCCCGATCCCGCGTCCTTCTTCGCCCCGGCCCGGGAGACGCTGGACCGAGGCGATGTGGTGATCGGCCACATCGAGGTGCCCCACAGCACGTCCACCGCCCAGGTCAGCACCGACGTCCCCGCCCCGCCCGCCGATCCCGCCGCGCTCTCCGCGGTCGCCGACGCGGGCTTCCACGTGGTGACGCTCGCGGGCAACCACGTCTACGACGTCGGCGACCAGGGGGTGGCAGACACGATCACGTACGCGACCGGGGCCGGGCTGGCCACCACGGGCGCCGGCATGACGCTCGACGAGGCCCGCCGTCCCGCCGTCGTGGAACGCGACGGGCTGCGGATCGGCGTGCTCAGCTACAACTGCGTCGGCCCCCGCGAGTCCTGGGCGACCAGCCGCAAGCCCGGCTGTGCGTACGTCAAGGTGCTGACCCACTACGAACTCGACCACGCCAGCCCCGGCGGGCCGCCCGCCGTCTACACCTTCGCCGACCCCGCCTCCCTGGAGCGGATGGCCGAGGACGTGGCGGCCCTGGCCGCCGAGGCCGACGTCGTGCTGGTGTCGCTGCACAAGGGCGTCGGGCACACGCCCGCCGTCCTGGCGATGTACGAGCGGCCCGTGGCCCATGCCGCCGTCGACGCCGGCGCGCACGCCGTGTTCGCCCACCACGCCCACATCATGCGCGGCGTCGAGATGTACCGCGGCAGGCCGATCTACCACGGCCTGGGCAACTTCGTGACCGTCACCCACGCGTTGACGCCCACCACGGGCGACGCGGGCGAACGGGTCGCGTGGGCGCGCCGCAGAGTCGAGCTGTACGGCTTCGCCCCCGACCCGGACATGCCGTACTACCCCTTCCACCCCGAGAGCCGGAACACCGCGATCGCGGTCTGCCGGTTCGACCGGGACGGCCTGGGCGCGGCCGGCCTGATCTCTGCCGGAATCGTGCCCTGCTGGATCGACGACGCGGGCCGCCCTGTGCCGCTCGGGGACGACGAGGAGGGGCGGCGGGTCGTGTCGTACATCGAGCGCATCACGCGACAGGCGGGCCTGAAGACGGAGTTCCACTGGGAGGGAGACGAGGTGGTGCTGCGTGGCTGACCGTCCGCTCACCGGCCGCACGGTGATCGATCTGACCACCGCACTGTCCGGACCGTACGCGACCCTGCTGCTGGCCGGGCTCGGCGCCCGGGTGATCAAGGTGGAGAATCCGCTGACCGGGGGCGACAGCTCCCGCAACAACGCCCCCTACATCGGCGCCGACGGGCTGACGCTGGCCCGCCACGGGGACGACGACATGTCCGTGTCGATGCTCCTGCGGGGCCGCAACAAACAGAGCGTCACGCTCAATCTCAAGCACCCCAAGGCCCGCGACGTCCTGGCCGGCCTGGTCCGGGTGTCGGACATCATGATCGACAATTACAGCGCCGGCGTCATGACGCGGCTCGGCATCGGCCACGACTGGGCGAGCGCGATCAACCCGCGCATCGTGTGCACGTCGATCAGCGGTTTCGGTGCGCAGGGCGGTCCTGGCTCGGGCAAGGCGATGGACACCATCATCCAGGCGCTTAGCGGCGTGATGATGACCGCGGGCGCGCCCGGCGAGCCGCCTGTCCGCTTCGGGCTGCCGGTGGGCGACCTGGTCGCGCCGCTGTACGCGGTGATCGGCACGCTCGCCGCGGTCCTGCGGGCCGACGCCACCGGCCAGGGCCAGCACGTGGACGTGTCCATGCTGGGGGCGCTGACCTCGCTGGTCGCGTGCGAGCCGTTCGACGCCTACGAGAAGCTGGGCCTGCCGATGCGCACGGGGACGACCGTGCCGAGGCTGGCGCCGTTCGGAACGTTCCCCGCCGCGGACGGATGGTTCGCGCTGTGCGGCCCTACCGACGCCTTCGCCCGCGGCCTGTTCACGGCGATGGGACGCGACGACCTGGCCGCGGACCCGCGCTTCGCCACCAGGGACGCGCGTGTGGCCAACGCCGGCGAGTTGCACGAGCTGGTGGGCTCGTGGGCGGCGGACCGTCCGCTCGCCGTGATCCTCGACCTGCTCGCCCGGCACGGCGTGCCCGCCGCCGAGGTGCGTGAGCCCGGCGACGCCGTACGCGACCCGCTCGTGCTGGAACGCGAGGAGGTCGTGCCCCTGGAGCATCCGCGTCACCGTCCGGGCCAGGATCGCCGCGGTGACCTGTACGGGACCGGCGTGCCGATCCGCTTCTCCGCCTCGGAGGCGGGGCTCGACCGGCCGGCGCCCGGCCTCGGCGAGCACAACGCCGAGGTCTACGGCGGACTGCTCGGCTACTCCGACGACGAGCTCAAGGCGCTGGCCGAAGAGGGGGTGATCTGACATGGCTACGGCGCTGGCCGCGCTGGAGGAGGCGTACGCACGGCGCGGCGCACCTCCGGCCGCCTCGAAGGACCGGACCGACGGCCGGATCGACGGCCGGGCCGGCGACCGGACTCCGGTCGTCGGCTACGTCGGGGCGGACGTGCCGGTCGAACTGCTGACCGCGGCAGGGGTGCGCGCGTTCCGTCTCACCGGCGACCCGGAGTCCGGCTCCGCGCTCGCAGACCGCTATCTGGGCGGTGGGGTGGACCCGATGGCCCGCTCGGTGCTCGCCCGGCTGCTCGCCGGGTCCTTCGGCGATCTGGATCGCGTCGTGGTCTCGCATGACTGCGAGGCCTCCCTGCGGCTGTTCTACGCGTTGCGCGAGCTGCGTCGCGTGGAACCCGCAACCGGACTGCCCGAGGCGTACCTCGTGGACATCCTGCACCTGCCGCACCGCACGACCGCCCAGTACAACCGTCGCAGGATCGGCGAGTTCGCGGCCAGGCTGGAGGCCTGGACCGGCCGGCCCCTCGACCTTGCCGGGGCTGTGGCGGCGCACGACGAGCGGCGCCGCCTGCTCGCGGCCGTCGCCGAGCTGCGCAGGGCCGTGCCCGCCCGCCTGACGGGGCGGCAGTTCCTCGCGGTGGTCAACGCGGCCCTGCCCGTGGACCAGCACATCGCGCTGCTCGAACGGCTGCTGGCCGAGGCGGGACAGCTCGAGGAACACGCCGGGCGGCGCGTCTTCCTGAGCGGCAGCGACCACGACACGCCGCACGTGTACGAGGCCGTCGAATCCGAGGGCTATGTGATCGTCGGTGAGGACCACTCCTTCGGCGATCTCTCACTGAAGGAACCGATCGGCGCGGGCGGCCTCGACGCGCTGGCCGAGCACTACCACCACAGCGGTCCGACCGCCCACCGCGCCACGGCGAGCGAGCGCGCCGCGCACGCGGCGACAGCCGTACGGCACTGCCGGGCCGAGCTCTTCGTCGCCTATTGCAGGATCGGCGACGAGGCCCCGGCCTGGGACTTCCCCGCGCAGCGTGCGGCGCTGGACATCCCCGCCGTGCTGCTGGAGCGCCAGGAATACGGGCGTGCCGACCTGACCGCCCTGCGGAAGGAACACCCATGCGCAGTGTGAAATCCCTCGCCACGGCGGCCGAGGCGGGCAGACACCAGCGCGAATGGTTCGCCGACCTGCGCCGGCGGGTCGCCGCCGGCGAGCCGTTCGCCCTGCTGAACGCGGACGTCCCGCACGAGATCTTCCGCACGATGGACATCCCGTACGCGGTCAGCCAGTGGTGGGCGTCCCTGGTGGCCGCCAAGCAGCGCTCGGGGCACTACCTGGAGCTGGTGCGGCAGCGCGGCTACCCCGACTACTCCGAGCAGTACAACTCGGTCACCCTCGGCTCCGCCTTCGATCCGGAGCCGGAGGCCGGCCCCTGGGGAGGCCTGCCCAGACCGGACATCGTCGTGGGCGACGCCTCCGGCGACGTCACCCGCAAGATCTTCGACATCTGGGGTCACGAGCCCGGGGTCACCTTCTATCCGCTGGAGAGCGCCGCCGAGAACGAGGTTCCCCTCAACTGGTGGGAGCTCATGCCGCATCGGTGGGAAGAGGCCGTCGGCCCGGCCAGACTGGACCTGCTCACCGCGGAGCTGGAGAACCTCGTCAGGTTCCTGGAGACGACCACCGGAAGACGATTCGGCGAGTCCCGCTTCCGTGAGGTGATGGCCCTGGTCAACGAGCAGGAGGAGTGGAACAGGAAGACCCGCGACCTCATCGCCCGCACCCGGCCCGCTCCGCTCGGCGTCGTCGACAGCATCCCCAGCGTCATGCTCCCTCAGTGGCATCGCGGCACCGAGTGGGCCCGGGACATGGCCAAGCGCTTCTACGAGGAGGTGCGCGACCGGGTCGACGCGGGCCATGCCGCGTGCCCCGGCGAGCGGGCCCGGCTGATGTGGATCGGCCGCGGTCTCTGGTACGACATGGGCTTCTACCAGCGCTTCCAGGAGGAGTACGGGGCGGTGTTCGTCTGGTCGATGTACCTCGCCGTCGCCGCCGACGGGTACATCCGCTACGGCGACGACCCCATGAGGGCCCTGGCGGCACGCTTCGCCGCCTTCACCGACCAGCTCTACACCCCGCCGTGGTCGAGCGAGTGGTACGTGAAGGAGGCCCGCCTGCACGGCATCGACGGCGTGGTTCACCTCGTCTCCGACGACCCCCGGGGCAGCTACTTCACCGCCAGGGCGCTGGAGGCGGCCGGCTTCCCGGTGATCGAGATTCACGCCGACAACGTCGACACTCGCACCTTCGACGACGAGATGGTCAAGCGCGTCGGCCGGTGGCTGGAGAGCGTCGTCCTGGCCTGACCCGGATCGTCTCCCGGGCTCGTCCGGGCCAGGTGCGGCCTGCCCGTGACGCCTGCCCGTCGCCATCATCGGCGGCTACGCATCATCAGGCCCAGACGTTGGGCAAATCTTTGACGATCGTCACATAAGTGACATATGTTTGCATCATCCACCCATACAACTCAGGGGGAATCTCATGGATCTTTCGGGCAAGGTGGCCGTTGTCACTGGTGCGGGCCGTGGGCTGGGCCGGGCGTATGCCGAGGCGTTGGCGGCGGCTGGGGCGGCGGTGGTGGTCAACGATGTGGACGGGGAGGCGGCTGCGGGGGTGGTCGAGGCCAT
>NZ_JBEYWQ010000036.1:0-69183 GCF_040644495.1 Microbispora sp. NPDC046973
CGGGTCCGCTACCGCATGCTGGAGACGCTGCGGGAGTTCGGCAGGCTTCGGCTGCAGGGGCCCGGCGAGCGGCGGGCGCTGGCCCGCCGCCACCGCGACCACTACCTCCGCCTGATCGAGCGGGCCGTGGCCGAGTGGTTCGGCCCCGCCCAGGCCGTCTGGTTCGTCCGGCTGCGGCTGGAGCGGGCGCACCTGCGCGCCGCCATGGAGTTCTGCCTCGGCGAGCCCAGCGAGGCGGAGACCGGACTGCGCATGGCCATCCTCTTGTTCGATCCCCTCTGGATGCCCAACGCGTTCTACAGCGAGGGCCGTTACTGGCTCGACCGGTTGCTGGAGGCGACGCCGGGACCGACCGCCGTACGAGCCGAGGCGTTGTGCACCGACGCGCACCTGGCGTTCATGCAGGGCGACCCGACGGCGGGAGAGCTTCGGCTCGGCGAGGGCCGGGCGCTGGCGGAGAAGCTGGACGACTCCAGGATCCTGGCCTGGGCGTCGCTGATCGCCGGCATAGCGAGCCACCAGAGCGGCGACCACGCGCGGGCGGCCGTCATGCTGGAGGAGGCCGTGGACGGGCTCGCCGCCGCCGCGGGGGAGGGCATCGCCCTCGTCGTCGGCCTCTTCTCACTCGGGGCCGCGGTCGGCTATCTGGGCGACGTGGAACGGGCGGAGCGGTTGCTCGAGCGCAGCCTCGCGATCGCCGAGCGCCATGGTGAGAGCTGGATCCGGTCCTGGGTGCTGAACGTGTACGCCATCCAGGCCTGGCAGCGCGGGGACAACGCCCGGGCGGCGTCCGCGGCCCGTGAGAGCCTGCGGGTCGGCCGCGGTTTCGACGACGGGCTTGCGATCGGGACCTCGCTGGAGGCGCTCGGCTGGATCCTGCAGGGCGAGGGCCGGCACGCCGCCGCCACCCGCCTGCTGGGCGCCGCGATGGGGGTGTGCCGGACGGCCGGAATAGACGCCCTGTGGATGGTGCAGCACCGCGAGTTCCATGAGCGGTGTGTGAACGCGCTCCGGGCGCGGATGGGCGAGCGGGCCTTCGACCGCGCGCTGCGCCAGGGAGGGCGGTTGACGCCGGACGACGCCATCGCCGAGGCGCTCGGCGAGCCGGCGGACGCGGGCGGGACCGAGGACCGGGGCGAGGAACCGCAGGAGGCCGCCGTACCGGCGGCGTCACCGCTGACCAGGCGCGAGAGCGAGATCGCCGAGCTGGTGTCCCAGGGGATGAGCAACCGGGAGATCTCCTCGGCGCTCGTCATCTCCCTGAGAACCGCGGAGGGCCACGTCGAGCGCATCCTGACCAAGCTCGGCTTCAACTCCCGCGCCCAGATCGCCGCGTGGGTGATCGCGCGGAAGGCCGGCGGTCAGGACGGCCGGGATCGCGGCAGAGCCGCGCCGCCTCCCCATCCACACTGAGGAGCACGGGCTTCGCCGTCCACGCTGACGAGCATGCGATCTCCTTGACGGCCTCTCCGGCGATGGCCGGCCCGAGGCCGGAGCCGCCCGCGGACCTGCTCTTGGCGGTGTCCCTGCGGAAGAAGCGGTCGACAATGCGTTCGCGGTCGGCCTCGGAGACGGTCTCGCCGTCGTTGCTCACCGCGAGGACGGCCCGCTCGCCGTCCGTGCGGGCGTCCACTCGGACGGCCGTGGCGGCGTGCCGTTCGGCGTTGTCGAGTAGAGCCCCGTCGATCGCCTCGGACACGTCGTCGGAGTAGAGCCGCGCGGCCTCCAGTTGGGCTCGTATGGCGGCGATGGGGGTGAGCAGCCGGGTGCGGGCGCCGGCCTCCGTCAAACAGCCTTCACGGCGGACGGCCGCGCGATAGCGGGGTAGCCCACCCAACGGCTCAACATGGGTGATTTCCCCCGTGGCCCGGACCGTTGACCTCGCGATCGACGGGTTCCCCATGCGGGCGGAAAGTCGAACTGCTCAATCCGGGCGGCGCTTCGCCACGATGAGATCCGCGGGACGGTCCTCGGCACGCCGGCGGCAGTACGCTGGCGGCGTGTCCAGTTCGCCGATGCCCACCGGGGCGCCCGGCACCCAGCCCGGTGCGCAGGCCGTCACGCCGTCCGTCCTGCGCCTGCGCGGCCGTGCCTTCGGTCCCGGCGACTTCGCGGTCATGGCCGTGGTCAACCGGACCCCCGACTCCTTCTACGACAGGGGATCGACCTACGCATTCTCCGCCGCGGTCGACGCCGCCTCCCGCCTCATCGAGGAGGGGGCGGACATCGTGGACATCGGCGGCGTGAAGGCCGGTCCCGGCACGGAGGTCGATCCGGCCGAGGAGATTCGCCGCGTGGCGGAGGTCGTCGCCGCGGTGCGCGACCGGCACCCCGACGTGATCATCAGCGTCGACACCTGGCGGTCGGAGGTCGCCGAGGTGGTCGCCGAGGCCGGGGCGGACCTGCTCAACGACACCTGGGGCGGCGTGGACCCCAAGCTCGCCGAGGTCGCCGCCGCGTACGGCATCGGCCTGGTGTGCGCGCACGCCGGGCGGGTGGAGCCGCGCACCCGGCCGCACCGCATCGCGTACGCCGACGTGGTGGCCGACGTGGTCGCGTACACGACGGACCTCGCGGAGCGCGCGGTCGCCGCGGGGGTGCGCCGCGACGCGATCCTGATCGACCCGGCCCACGACTTCGGCAAGAACACCTGGCACTCGCTGGAGGTCAGCAGACGGCTCGGCGAGCTGACCGCCACCGGATGGCCGGTGCTGGTGGCCGTCTCCAACAAGGACTTCGTCGGCGAGACGCTGGGCGGCCTGCCCGTGGAGGAGCGCCACGCGGGCACGCTGGCCACGCTCGCCGTGTCGGCGCTGCAGGGCGCCCGGGTGTTCCGCGTCCACGACGCGGCGAGCGCCCGTACGGCTCTCGCGGTCGTCACCCGCCTCGGCGGGGTGCTGTCCTAGCCCGGCTCCGCCAAGGGTGCGGCAGGCCCCGGCGCGGTTGCCGGCAGGGCACCCGGGCTTCGGTCCTACCCGGGAAGACCGGCCGTGCCCGTCCGGCCGCGGGAGCAGCCGGTGACCGGAGCGGCCGCGACGAGACCGGGACGCGATCAAACCGGTGGACAGGGCGCTCGCGCCGTGACTAACGTGGCCGCCATGTCGAGCCCCGAGGCGTCGAGACGCTAGCCACCGGTCATTCGGTGGCTGAGTCGTCGCACCGCCGGCTGTCGTGCCGCTGAGCCGTCGTACCGCCCACCTTTGGTGCTGAGCGGTCGCGGCCGTTACGCGTCGCCGCGCGCTGCCTGTCACCGAATCACCGTCGTATGGGCCGTTTCTCCCGGGCTCCGCGCATGGTCACCGTCGTCGTGCCCCCATGGCCGGAACCGGGTTCCGTCGGCGCGGTGATCCCGTTGTACGCCGTCTGGACGCTCTCCTCGTCGTCCGGCTGCTGACCGCCATGGCTCGCCGCGTCCCCATCGACCCTTCGCGACCTTTCGCGACCTCTTACGACGCGGTGTGGAGTTGTCATGCCATTCGCCATCTACATGCTCGGACTGGCGGTCTTCGCCCAGGGGACCTCCGAGTTCATGCTGTCGGGCCTGGTGCCCGGCATCGCCCGCGACCTGCAGGTGTCCGTCCCGGCCGCCGGCGCGCTGACGTCGGCCTTCGCCGTGGGAATGATCGTGGGCGCGCCGCTGACGGCCGTCCTCAGCCTGCGGTGGCCGAGACGGCGGGCGCTGCTGGTCTGCCTGACCGTCTTCATGATCGTTCACGTGGCCGGTGCGGTCACCACCAGCTTCGGCGTCCTGCTGGCCGCGCGCGTCGCCGGAGCGCTGGCCAACGCCGGATTCCTGGCCGTGGGTCTCGCGACGGCGACCGCCATGGCCGGGCCCGGCGCCAAGGGCCGGGCCGCCTCCGTACTGCTCGGCGGGATCACCCTCGCCTGCGTCGCCGGGGTGCCGGCCGGCGCCGTGCTCGGCCAGGCGTGGGGGTGGCGCTCGGCGTTCTGGGCGGTGGCGATCGTCTCGGTGCCGGCCGTCGTCGCGGTCGCACGCACCGTTCCGGCCACGCCACCGGAGGCGGCCGTGCCCGACGCGCGGCGCGAGCTGCGGGCGTTGCGCCGCCCCCGGCTGCTCGTGACCCTGCTGCTCGGCGCCCTGGTGAACGGCGCCACGTTCTGCACCTTCACCTACCTGGCTCCGCTGGTCATCGAGGTCGGCGGGTACGGCCCGCAGTGGGTGCCGGTGCTGCTGGCGCTCTTCGGCCTGGGATCGTTCGCCGGGGTGTCGATCGGCGGCCGGATGGCGGACCGGCGGCCGATGCGGCTCCTGGTGCCCGGCGGCCTGGCCCTGCTGGCCGGCTGGATCGTGTTCGGCGTGGCCGCGGGCAACCCGGCGGCCGTGCTCGTGCTCGTCTTCGTGCAGGGCACGCTGTCGTTCGCCGTCGGCTCCACGCTGATCACCCGGGCGCTCTACGCGGCGGCCGACGCGCCGTCCCTGGGCGGCTCGTTCGCGACCGCCGCCTTCAACGTGGGCGCGACCGCCGGGCCCCTGCTGGGCGGGGCCGCCATCGGCGCGGGCCTGGGCTACCGTTCTCCGCTGTGGGTCGGCGCGCTGCTGGTGGCGACGGCGTTCGCGGTGGCGGTGGCTGCCCTGGCGGCGCAGCGGGGCGACAGGACCGGTGGGAGGACGCCCGACCCCCGCGACGCCGCCGCACTGTGAGTGCCTGTCCGTGAGCCGCGACAGGGCCGCCTCCGGATGAGGGAGGCGGCCCTGCCGGGGCGTGACCGTCAGCGCGGCTCGTAGGCCTTCGGCAGCCGCATGCCGCGGTCGGCCATGATCTGGCGGACGACGTTCGGGTAGTCGGTGATGATGCCGTCGATGCCCATGTCGATGAGAGCCTCGATGGTGGCCGGGTCGTCGCAGGTCCACGGGATGACCTTCAGGCCGCGTGCGTGCGCCTGCTCCACCATCGCCTCGTCCACGTAGAAGCGGAAACCGGGGTCGCTGACCTTCCCGTTCTGCGGGAAGCCGTACACCGGGGACAGCGCGGTGACGCCGGGGATGGCCGCGGCGGCCTTCACGAAGTCGCCGCCGAAGTCGTCGGCGTCGAGCCCGCCGAGCCAGGGCGAGGCGCCGGGCCTGCCCACCTGGAGGAAGTCGTAGTTGGTGAGCGCCACCAGCGGCCAGTTCGGGGCGAGCCGGTGCATCTCGTTCAGCGCGCCCCAGTCGAAGGACTGGATGGTGACCTGATCCTCGATGCCCGAGGCGTGGATCTCCTCGTACACCCGGCGGACGAACAGCTCGCGCGGCGCGGTCTGCTCCGGCGCGCCCGCCTCGACCTTGGTCTCGATGTTCAGCGTGACCTGCTTGGCGTGGTAGCTCTTGACGAGGTCGAGCACGTCCTTGAGCTCGGCCATCCGGAAGCCGTGGATCACCTCCTGCTCGGGGAACCCGGGCAGCTGCTGGTAGCCGCAGTCCATGGTCTTGATCTGGGCCAGGGTCAGGTCCTTGATGTACTTGCCGACGTAGGGGTACATCGGGTCGCCGGGCACGACCGGGCCGGTGTCGCGGCACTTCTGGGCGCTGATCTGCCGGTCGTGGTTAACGACGACCTTCTCGTCCTTGGTGACGTGGGTGTCCAGCTCCAGGGTGGTGACCCCGAGGCGCAGGGCCTTGGCGAAGCCCTCCAGCGACTCCTCGGTCGTCATGCCGATGCCGCCGCGGTGGGCCTGCAGGTCGAAGTGGGTCTTCTGGGGCAGCACGCCGGGGCCGCCGGCCGCCGAGGCGTGGGCGGCCGTGGGCGCGGCGAGCGCGGGTGCGAGGGCCAGGCTCAACAGAAGCTTGCGAAGGTGCACGGGGGGCTCCGGTTCGTTGGGTCGGTCCGGCGCCGGGACACCGTCATCGGCGGCCGGCCGCCGTTGCCGACGGGACATGCGGGAATCTGCGGGGACGGTGCACGGCGGGGCCGTCTCCGGGAGGGGAGACCGCCCCGCCGGCCCTGAATCAGAGCGCGGTCAGAGCGTGGTCAGAGCGCGGTCACCCGGTCGAGTGCGGGCGGAGCGACCGTCTCGTTGGCCTGGAAGTAGGCACGGAACGCGTCGTAGTCACGCGAGTTGCGCACCGGGTCGGTGAAGGCGGTCAGCGCGGTGAAGCCGTCCGCCCCGATCAGGGTGTACGCGAGGGCGGCCACCCGGTAGGTCCTCCCGAGGTCCAGGGGGACGCCGCCGATCAGCACCCGGGAGGGGTCGATCCGGTCGCCCACCGGCCGGGAGGCGTCATAGGAGTAGCGGACGCCGGCCGACACCGCCAGCGGGCCGAACCGCACCGTGCCGTCGGCCTGGGTCTGCCACTGCTGTTCGAGCGCCTGCTCGATCTGCCGCCCGGTCAGCGAGACGGTGAGCACCGGGTTGGCGTAGCCGTACGCGCCCCAGGCCTCGCCGAACAGGACGGTGCCGTCGGCGTCCGCCGGGTTGGTCCCCTTGGCGAAGCGCAGGTCGCCGCGCAGACTGGCGGAGCCCGTCAGCGGCGCCGCGGCGACCAGCGCCAGGTCGACGGGCCCGCCGCGCCGCGCGTCGGCGTACTCCACGTCGGCGACGAGGTTGCCCAGGGCGCTCTCGCCGTCGGTGGCGCGGGTCCGGGTGATGTCGCCGCTGATCCTGCCGACCGGGCGGGCGGCCGTCTGCGCGGACCTGGCGTTCCAGTAGTCGACGAGCCGCACCGTCGCCGGGTCGGGGGCGACGTCCCGGGTGACCGGGTGGTTCACGGCGGTGGTGGCGGAGCGGATGACCTCACCCGTCTTCGGGTCGATCTTGAGGTTGATCTCGCTGATCAGGCGTCCGTGGTTGGCCGCCTCCACGACGGGACGGGGGTTGCCGGCCGGGTCGGGGATGGTGCAGTTGAACAGCGCGTGCCAGTGCCCGGTGACGATCGCGTCGATGTCGGGGGAGGCCTGCCTGGCGAAGTCGACGACCGGGCCCGACGGGTTGGTGCAGCCGTCGTAGTAGCCGCCGGCCGAGCCGCCCTCGTGCACGTTGGCCACGATGGCCTCGACGCCCTGGCGCTTGAGCTCGGCCGCGTACCGGTCGGCCGTCTCGACCAGCGGCAGGTTGTCCAGCTCGGGCTGGTACGACGTGGAGCCGGCGACCGTCGTCGTGGTGGTCAGGTTGATGAAGCCGATCCGGACCTCCCGGCCGCCGTGGACCTTCACGTGCTTGATCACGTACGGCTTGAAGATCGGCGTGGTGGAGCCCTCGCGGGTGACGTTCGCGGAGGAGATCGTGTAGTCCGCGCCGTGGAACCTGCGGCCGGTGGAGTCGGTGAAGCAGCTGTCCACGTCGACGACGCCGAAGCACCGGCCCTTGCCCATGTGGTCGCGGAGGAACTCCAGCGGCCGGTCCAGCTCGTGGTTGCCCACCGCCGCGAACTCCACGCCGATGGAGTTGAGGAACTCGACGGTGGGCTCGTCCTCGTGGTAGGCCACCTCGACCGGCCAGCCGCTGAAGTCGTCGCCGGTGGTGAAGGTGATGGAGTTGTCGTGGCCCTGCCGCAGGTCCTTCAGGTGGGCGGCGATGTACGCGGCGCCCCCCACCACGATCGTCCTTCCCTGGGCGTCCTTCACCGTGCCGTTCGCCGCGTCGTTCTGCGGCGTCAGGTAGCCGTGCAGGTCCGTCAACGACAGGAGCTGCACGTCCACCGGCGGCGGTGCGGCGTCGGCGGCGGCCGGCAGGGCCGTCGTCACCGAGAGGGCCAGGGCCGCCGTGGCCATCGCCCAGCGCCGGAAGCTGTTGTGATCCACGTAGATGCCTTCGCTAGCTCGTGCTTGCTTGCGGCAGGCATCTGATCAACTCCAGATGACGGACAACGGGCGGGGGAGCGCCCAAAAGGTGAAGATCGGGAAGACAGCCGCATCAGGAGTACATAACCGACAGGAACCGGACGAGGATCGCCTCGCGGGTCGCGGCCGGCAGCGCGTCGAGCACGGCGTTCACGACCGCCATCCCGGGCTGTCCCGTCGCGGTGAGGTCGATGCCCACCGACGCGGCGAGCTCGGTGAACGTCGCGTCGTCCAGCGCGTCGAGGTCGAGGGACGCGATGAGCTCGGGCAGCCCCTCGGGCACCTCGGCCGGCCCCCGCAGCCGGGCGGCCGCGGCCGCCTCCGCGATCACCTCCAGCATCGCGTCCACCCCCGCCAGCGTCACACCGGTGACCGTGACGTGGATGTTGGCCGGGATCCCGGCGTACGACAGCTGCGGCTGGAGGAACCAGCCGAGCCGGCGCGCCTCGTCGGCGAGCACGAAGACGTCCACCTCGGCGGATCCGGCGATGGCGACCAGGGCGGCCTCCGGCTCCCCGAGCACCCGCAGCCCGGGGATCTTCGCCACGCCCTCCACCAGCCGCCGGGTCGCCTCCAGCGTCCTGCGGCCGAGCTCCAGGTAGCCCTCCCTGCCGAGGGACTGCAGGGTGGCCCAGGCGCCGCCGAGCGGCCCGGCCGACCGCGAGCTCTGCACGGTCGCGTTGATGATCGTGTAGCCGGGCCAGGCCGCCGAGGCGAAGTAGGCCCGGCGGCGCAGCTCCGCGTCGCGGAACAGCAGCACCGACGCGCCCTTCGGCGCGTACCCGAACTTGTGCAGGTCGCACGAGATCGAGGTGACGCCGGGCACGCTCAGGTCGAAGGGCGGGATCGCGGCGCCCGCCTCGCGCAGCCACGGCAGCAGCCATCCGCCGACGCAGGCGTCCACGTGGCACGGCACGCCGCGCGCGGCGGCGAGCGCGGCGACCTCCCCGACCGGGTCGACGACCCCCTGCGGGTAGGAGGGGGCCGAGACCACCGCCAGCGCCGTACGGTCGTCCAGGGCGGCCTCGAACGCCGGGACCGAGGCGCGGTAGGTGACCGGGTCGACCGGGACCGGCACGATCTCCATGCCCAGGTAGTGTGCCGACTTGTGGAACGCCGGGTGCGCGGTGACCGGCAGCACGACCCGGGTGGCGCCGGGACGGGCGTCGCGGGCGGCCTTCACCGCCAGCATGATCGACTCGGTGCCGCCGCTGGTGAAGATTCCCGGCGCGCCGGGACGCCCGAGCAGCTCGGCGACCGCCCCGACCACCTGCCGCTCCAGCGCGACCATGCTGGGGAAGGCCGTCGGGTCGAGCATGTTGACCTCGAGCATCTCCGCGTACGCCCGGTGCGCGGCCTCGTGCACCTCCGGCAGGCCGGTGTCGTAGACGTAGGCCGTCACCTTGCCGCCGCGCACCGGCAGGTCGGCCTCCTTCAGGGCGGTCAGCTCGGCGAGCAGCTCGGTGACGGGCCTGCCGTACTCGGGAAGCATGGAACTCCTCAACGTGCCAGGGGGAGCCGGACGACGGCGCGCAGTCCGGGGGAGGCGTCCTCCAGGTGGACCGTACCGCCATGGGCCTCGACCGTGGTGCGCACGATCGCGAGACCGAGCCCGGCGCCGCCGTCGTCGCGGCTGCGGGCGTCGTCGAGCCGGGTGAACCGGTCGAAGACCCGCTCCCGGTCCTCGGGCGGGATGCCCGGCCCGTCGTCGGTGACGGTGAGCTCCGCGGCCGTCCCTCCGGCGCGCACGCCGATCCGGACCGCCGACGTCGCGTGCCGCAGGGCGTTGTCGACCAGGTTGGCGAGCACCCGCCGCAGGTCCAGCGCGTCGCCCAGCACGACGCACGACCCGCCGGGTGCGAGGTCGAGGTCGAGGCCGTACCGCTCGGCCGTACGGCGGGCCATCTCCGCCAGGTCGACCGGCTCTCGCCGGCCGAGGCGGCCCTCGTCGAGCCGGGCGAGCGCGAGCAGGTCCTCGGCGAGGCGGGACAGCCGGAGGGTGTCCTCCAGCACCCCCTCGGCCGTCTCCTTCCAGTCCTGCCCTTCCGGATGGCTGAGCGCGACCTCCAGCTGGAGCCGGATGCTCGCGAGCGGACTGCGCAACTCGTGCGCCGCGTCGGAGACCAGCGCCCGCTGGCGCGCGTCGGCCTCCTCCAGCCGCCCGAGCATGTCGTTGAGCGTCGTGGCGAGCGCGTGCACCTCGTCGCGCGCCTCGGGCACCGGCAGCCGCCGCGACCGCGCCGTGGCGCCCACCTCGGCCGCGCCCCGCCGCAGCAGCGCGATCGGCCGCAGCGTGCGCCCGACGACCAGCCACGAGACCGCCGCCAGCAGCGCGAGCAGGAGCGGCATGCCGGCGATCAGCACGTGCCCGATGGTCACCAGGCTGCTCTCCACCTCGCCGAACGACCGCGCCACGATCACCGTCACGCCGCGGTCCGCGCTGAGCGCCCGCACCCGCAGCGGCCCCGGCAGCGCGTACGGCCGGCCGTCCAGGAAACGGGCCGCGCCCGTGCGCACGGCGGCCTCCCGCGCCTGCGCGGACAGCAGGGGGACCAGGCGGTCGGTGTTCGGGGTGGCGTCGACGATCCGCCCGTCCCGGTCGAGCACCTGCACGATCGTGTTGTCCACCGAGACGACGGGATCGGACAGCCGGTTCGCGTCGGACAGCGCGACGATCTCGCGTCCCCGCTGGTAGACCTGGTCGTCGATGCTGCGGACGAGCGCCTCGCCGAGCACCGCGACGAACACGTACGCCGACACGGCGAGGGCGAGCGCCAGCACGGCCGTCGCCGCCGCGGTGACCCGGAACCGCAGGCTCTGCCGCCGCCACCACGTCACCGGGCGCGCGAGCACGGCCAGACCGGGCCCGCGTGATAGGGGCGCGGACGGCTGGGGCGGGGGTGACGTGGGCCCGGGTGACGTGGGCATGCTCAGCCGCCGTCGCTCGCGAGCCGGTATCCCGCCCCGCGCACGGTCTGCACGGCGGCGCGGCCGAAGGGCGTGTCGATCTTCCTGCGGAGATACCCGACGTACACCTCGACCACGTTCGGGTCGGTGTCGTAGGTGTCCCACACGTGCTCCAGGATCTCCGGCTTCGACACCACCTCGCCCGGCCGGCGCATCAGGTACTCGAGCAGGGCGAACTCCCTGGGCGTCAGCTCGACCGGCGCCTCGCCCCGCGTGACCACCCGCGCCGCGGGGTCGAGCGACAGGTCGCCCGCGCGCAGCACGGCGGGCCTGCGGCCGCCGCCCCGGCGCAGCAGCGCCCGGAGCCGGGCCACCAGCACGACGTACGAGAACGGCTTGGTGAGGTAGTCGTCGGCGCCGAGGTCGAGCCCGTCGGCCATGTCGTACTCGCCGTCCTTGGCCGACAGCATGAGGATCGGCACCCAGTTCTCCTCCGCGCGCAACTGCTTGCACACGTTGTAGCCGGACATGCCGGGCAGCATGATGTCGAGCACGACCACGTCGTAGTCGCCGACGCGGGCCAGGTGAAGGCCCTCGTTCCCGTCGTGCGCCAGGTCGACGGCGAAGCCCTCCGCCTGCAGCCCCCGGCGCAGCGCCGCCGCCATCCGCCGCTCGTCCTCCACCACCAGAACCCGCATTGCCCCAGTGTGGACCCTTTCGGACGTGCGGGCGCGGAGAGCCTGAGAGCCCTCTCAGCCCGTCTCAGCGTCGGCACAGGAACGTCCCGGCAGTCTCGGGTCGTCAGGTTTTCCGCCCATAGTGGGAGATGTGAAATGGCGAAGAGAGCCCGCGCCGTGAGGTGGGGAGTGCCGGTGGCGGCGGTGGCCGTGGTGGCGGCGGCCGTGGGGACGGGACCGGTGATCGCGGCGGTGAGCAACGAGCCGTCCCTGCCGGACCGTACGGCGGAGCAGTTGCTGGCCGACGTCGCGCGCACCTGGCAGACCGGCCGGATGCCGCAGATGTCCGGCACGATCGTCGAGACGGCGTCGCTCGGTCTGCCCGCGCTGCCCGGCCTGTCCGGGGCGCCCGGGCCGTCCGGGGCCTCGGCGGCGTCGCTGCTGTCGGGGTCGCACCAGCTCAAGATCTGGTACGCGGGGGAGGACCGGTTCCGCCTCATGCTGCCGGGGGAGATGAGTGAGACCGACGTCGTCGCCGACGGCGGCACGGTGTGGTTGTGGGACAGCGCCGCCAACAAGGCGACCCGTCTCACCGCCCCGGCGGCCTCCGGCGGCAGGCCCGACGGCGCCTTCCCGATGCGGTCCGGAGCCGCGTCGCCGTTCGCGACGCCGGAGCAGGCCGCGCGGCAGGCGCTGCAGGCGGCCGGGACCGACACCGCGATCAGCGTCGGCGACGTCGTCACGGTCGCGGGCCGGGCGGCCTACCAGATCGTGCTGACGCCCAAGTCGGCCGACTCGCTGATCAGGGACGTCCGGGTGGCGCTCGACGGCGAGAAGCTGATGCCGCTGCGCGTCCAGGTGTACGCCAAGGGAGCGGCCGAGCCGGCCTTCGAGGTCGGCTTCGAGTCGCTGTCGTTCACCGCTCCCGCGCCGGAGAATTTCTCCTTCACGCCGCCGCCCGGCGCGAAGGTGGAGCAGGGGACGGTCACGCCGCCCGCCGGTCACCGGCCGGAGGCGGCCGCCGAGGCGCACGACCGCAGCAGCGTCGTCGGCTCGGGCTGGGACAGCGTGCTCGTCACCTCCCTGCCCGACGTCCCCGCCCAGAAGCAGGACGGGAAGGGGCGTGACGGAGTGGACCTCGGCGCGCTGCTCGACGGTGTGAAGTCGTCGGCCACCCCCGTCAGCGGACAGTGGGGCAGCGGCCGGCTGCTGCGCACGAAGGTCGTGTCGATCCTCATCACCGACGACGGCCGCCTGCTCGCCGGCGCCGTGACCCCGGAGGCCCTCTACCGCGCGGCCGGTGTGAAGGGATGACCGAGCCCACGCACCGCGGACGAGCGGGGGTCGCGGGGGACGCGGTGGACGCGGTGACGGTGGGCACGCGCGCGGGGGCGCCACGGGTGGACACCGGGGCGCCCCCGCCCTCCCCCGAGGGCGCGCACGCCATCGTCACGTCGGGTCTCACCAAGCGCTTCCGCGGCGGCCAGGTGGCCGTCGACGGCGTCGACCTGGCCGTTCCGCGCGGATCGGTCTTCGGCTTCCTCGGCCCCAACGGCTCGGGCAAGACCACGACGATCCGCATGCTGCTCGGCCTGGTCGCCCCGACCTCGGGCACGTGGTCGCTGCTCGGGACGCCCGTCTCCGCCGGACCGGCCCGGGCGCTGCCGCGCGTCGGCGCGGTGGTCGAGGGGCCGGCCTTCTATCCGTACCTGTCGGGCGAGGCCAACCTGCGCCGCTTCGACGCGGCCGATCCGTCGGCCGACGCGCGTACGGCGCGGGCCAGGGTCGGCGGGGCGCTGGAGCGGGTGGGGCTGACGGCGGCGGCGGGCAAGCGCTACCGCACCTACTCGCTCGGCATGCGCCAGCGCCTGGCCATCGCGGCCGCGCTGCTGGTCCCGAGGGAACTGCTCGTGCTGGACGAGCCGACCAACGGCCTCGACCCGCAGGGCACCCGGGAGGTCCGCACGTTGATCAGGAGGATCGCCGAGGACGGCACGACCGTCTTCGTCTCCTCCCATCTGCTGAGCGAGGTCGAGCAGATGTGCACCCACGTGGGCGTCATGCGTACGGGCAGGCTCGTCGCGCAGGGCCCGATCGCCGCGCTGCGCGCGTCGGGCGAGGAGCCCCGCCTGCGGGTGGAGACGCCGGACGTCGGTGCGGCGGCGGCCGTGCTGGCCCGGGCCGGGCTCGGCGACGTGCGCGCCGAAGACGGCGAGGTCACGGCGGTCATCGGCGCCCGGGCGCCGGAGGAGATCTGTGCGCTGCTCGTCGGCGAGGGCGTGGCCGTGCGCGGGTTCGGCGTGGTCCGCCCCACGCTCGAGGAGGTCTTCGTCGGTCTGACGGGGGAGGGGTTCGATGTCGATGCATGAGAACGGGACAGCGGTGTCGGAGGCCCGGGCGCCGGAGCGGGAAGAGGCCCGGCCGCCGGAGCGGGAGGAGGACCGGTCGCCGCGGCCCGCGGAGGCGCGGACGGTGCCACGGGAGGAGCGGCCGTCCGTCCACGCCGCCGGGCCCACCCCGGGCCAGGTGCGGCACCTGACGCGGTTGCTGGCCTCCGAGATCGGGCTCACGTTCCGCCGCCCGCGCAATCTCGCGATGCTCGGGGTGCTCGCGGTCGTGCCGGTGCTGGTCGGCGTCGCGGTGCGGGTCGCGTCGGACGGCGACGCGGGCGGCTCGATCATCGGCCAGATCGCGGGCAACGGCCTGATGCTGACCTTCGCCGCGTTCGCCGTCATGATGCCGATCGTGCTGCCGCTGACCGTGTCGGTCGTGGCGGGCGACGCGATCGCCGGCGAGGCGGCCCAGGGCACGCTGCGCTACCTGCTCGTCGCCCCGGTCGGCCGGACCAGGCTGCTGCTGGTGAAGTACGCCAACGTCGTGGTGTTCTGCCTCGCGGCGTGCGCGCTGGTGGCGCTGTCGGCGCTGGCGGCCGGGCTGGTGCTGTTCCCCGTCGGGCCGGTGACGCTGCTGTCCGGCACGACGATCCCGGCGGCCGACGCCCTGCTGCGCGTCGGGGTGGTCGTCCTGTACACCGCCGCGGGGATGGCCGCGCTCGGCGCGGTGGCGCTCGCGATCTCCACCCTGACCGAGGCGCCGATCGGTGCGGTGGCCGCGAGCGTCGTGCTGGTGGTGGTCAGCCAGGTCCTGACCGCGATCCCGCAGGTGGCGGTCGTACGCCCGGTCCTGCTGACCTCGTGGTGGGGCGAGTTCGACGGGGCGTTGCGGGCGCCGGTGGCGTTCGACCAGATGGGGCAGGGGCTGCTCGCCTTCGCCGCGTACGTCCTGGTTTTCGGCTCCCTCGCCTGGTCGCGCTTCACGAGCAAGGACATCACGGCGTAAGTGCTGCCCTTTACCGTTCTTTGTCGCTAGTGTTGCCGCGGACCTCTCACCCAAGGCGGTGTTATGCGGCACTTCTTCGGGCTGCTCCTGGGCGTTGTCGTCGCGGCGGCTCTTCTCCTCGGTGGTGGATGGGCATCCCAGGAGGCGGTCCGGGGAGCGGCGCAGAGCGTCGACCCGGCCAAGGACACGCGGATGCTGATCGCCCTGGGCGTGATGGCCGTCGTGGGCCTGCTGCTCGGGCTGGTGCTGGTCGGCCGGGTGTCCCCGCTGGCGGCGTTCGTCCCGTCGATGGCGCTGCTGGCCTGGACCGTGGTCTACGTCCTCGACGTGTCGCGCGCCGCGAGCCTCGTGCCCACCGGGCCGTCGGTGCAGGCCGAGCTGCTGCAGGCCGGCCGGGGCATGCTCACGCTGCTGTCCACCGGCGTGTACGGCCTGCTCGGCGTCGCGCTGTTCCTCCCGGTGCTCATGCCGTCCCGCTGGGCCCGTCCGGAGCCGGACGAGGAGCAGGAGGAGGAGTACGAGGAGTCGTTCGGCTTCTGAGATAGAGCCCGGCCACCACCTCCTCGATCGACGTCACGCCGGGCGCGGTCGCCCGCAGGTCGTCCAGCGTGCCGTCGAAGGCCAGCCGGCCGTGGTCGATCAGCAGCACGCGGCGGCACAGCCGTTCCACGTCGCCCAGGTCGTGGGTGGTCAGCAGCACCGTCGTCCCGCGCCTGGCGCCTCGCCGCCGCAGGAAGTCGCGCACCTCCGCCTTGCTGACGATGTCGAGCCCGATCGTCGGCTCGTCCAGCACCAGCACGGCGGGGTCGTGCAGCAGGGCGGCGGTGATGTCGCCTCGCATCCGCTGCCCCAGGCTGAGCTGGCGCACCGGCGTCCCGAGGAAGCCGCCCAGGTCGAGCAGGTCGCACATCTCGTCGAGCCGCTCGCGGAACACCTTCCGATCTACTTTGTAAAGGAGCCGGACCAGTTCCAGGCTGTCCCGGAGCGGCAGGTCCCACCACAGCGTCGTCCGCTGGCCGAAGACGACGCCGATCCTGCGGGCGAGAGCCGTACGGCGCCGGGAGGGATCGAGACCGGCCACCCTGATCCGGCCCGACGTGGGCGTGAGGATCCCGGTCAGCATCTTGATCGTGGTGGACTTGCCCGCGCCGTTCGGGCCGAGGCAGGCGACGAACTCCCCGGCCGCGACACGGAAGGACAGGTCCCGCACGGCGTGCACGACCCGGCGGCGGACCGTGAAGGTCCTCCCGACCCCGTCTGCCTCGATCACTGGTCTCAGCTCCCCGTCGATCGGTAGCGGCGGATTCCCGCCCGCCAGGCGAGCGCGGCGACGGCGGCCAGCGCGAGCGCGGCGGCGGGGGACAGCAGGCCCGTCCAGGGCGGCAGCCCGAGCGGGTCGGGGCGGCCGAGCACGTAGAGGCCCGGCTGCCAGTTGACGAACGCCAGCGGCAGCGTGAAGGTCAGCCCCCGGACGATCCGGGTGTCGTAGACGCTCAGCGGATACTGCGTGAGCGTCGCCCCGCCGTAGGTGAAGGCGTTGGCCACCTCGGGGGCTGCGGTGAGCAGGAACTGCAGCGCGCCGCCGAGCGTGAAGAGCGCCGCGAAGATGACGATGCCCGAGACGACCATGACGGGCACCATCCAGACGCGGCCGAGCGGGACGTCCAGCCGCGTCAGGCCCACGGCCAGCACGGCCGCGGCCTGGATCGACCGGCCGATCCGATGCGGCGTGAACCGGTCGGCCGCGACCTGCACGAAGGGCGACGCGGGACGGATCAGCATGACGTCGAGCGTGCCGGCCCCGATGTGCTGGCTGATCCTGTCGACGTTGCCGAACAGCAGGTCGGCGAGCGCGAAGGCCAGTTGCGACGCGCCGTACAGGAACATGACCTCGGTCACTCCGAAGCCGGCCAGCGTGTCGGTGTTGGCGAAGATCACCCAGATGGCGGCGATGTCGAGGCCGCCGACCACCAGCCCGCCCGCCGTCATCAGCGCGAACGACAGCGGATACTGCGCCGCCGCTCGCGTCCACGTCCAGGCGAGCAGCGCGTACGTCCTGATCACGGGCGCTCAGCCACCCTGGATCACGATCTTCCTGCGGGCGGCGTCGGTCATGAGCGCGCCCAGAGCCAGCAGGACGGCGGCCCACAGGGCCTGGAAGGCGAGGGCGTGGACGGGATCGGCCGTGCCCAGGTAGACGTCGGCGGGCACCTGCGCCATCGCCGACCAGGGCAGCGCCCGGGCCAGCTCGCCGAACCACCCGGGGAAGATCGTCAGGGGCAGCATGAGCCCGCTGAAGAACGTCGTGAGCACCATCGACAGCACCGCGAGGCCCCGGTCGTCCATGACCCAGCACGTGGCCAGCGCGACGAGGTAGCGCCACCCGAAGCTCACGACCACGCCCAGGGCGACGCTCAGGAGGAACGCGGCCGGGGCGTGCGGGGCGACGATGCCGAACAGCAGGGCGCCGACGAGGGTCGGCGGAGCGCCGCGGACGACGAACAGGTACGCCGCCCGGCCCAGGTCCTCCGACAGGCACCACACCTGGAGGGACGCCGGGCGGACCAGATCGAGCGCGACGTCGCCGGTGCGGATCCGCTGCGGCAGGTCGAGGCCGCCGCCGAACAACTGCATCGGGCCGATGAACGCCTGCGTGAGGAAGGTGTAGGTGACCGCGCCCGCCACGTCGTACCCGCCGAGGCCGGGGCGGGCCTGCCACAGCGCGATCAGCACGTACGCGCGCAGCACCCCGAAGACGGTGTTGGTGAACGCGCCCGCCAGCGCGGCGGCCCAGTAGGTCGCGTGCCTGCGGAAGCCGTACCAGGCCAGCCGGGGGTAGAGGGCGGCGGCGGCGCCGTGACCGGGGATCACCGCGCCGGGCGCCCGGGCGCCCGCGGGGACCCGGCCCGCAGGGCGGCCTCGCCGGGACGGAACATCGCGATCACCTCATGCGGCCCGGGACGTCCGTCGTCCTTCTCGCGGTCGTCGAAGGGCAGACTTTGCGGAGCGTTTACCGGCGACACGCGGTGGCCGGGCTTGACACCGAGCTTCCAGGGCAGCGGAGCCCTCGAATATCCCGTCACGGGTGCCTCATGTCCTGCGGCGTTACCTTCTCGTAACACTGCTGTAAGGGGAGTGAAACTTACCTACCGGTAGAACGGATGACCAAATGGGGAATGTCCCTTTTTGGAGGCTTGCATGGGACATGGGCTGAATGTAGACATCCGTCCGGAATATCCGGTCAGCTGGCAGGCCGCTGCGATCAACGGGGTCCTGCGGGGCACCATGAAACCGATCTCCACCATCCTCGTGCGCAACACCGCGGGGATGGCCGTGGCCAGCCGCATCATCTGCCTCGGCGAGCGGGTCCCCGGCATCCTCCCCAAGCACGTGTCCATCGTTCCAGACGGGTTCGGCTCGTGCACCGGGGAATGGGTGCACGGTGGTCCCGACATGGACGAGGGCAAGGTGGTGCTCTACTTCCACGGCGGGGCGTACTTCGTCTGCTCCCCGGCCACCCACCGGCCGATCACGTGGCGGCTGTCCGCCGTCACCGGCCGCCCGGTGTTCTCCCTCGACTACCGCCAGGGGCCGATCCACTCCCTCGCCGAGTCGCTGTCCGACGCGCTCAAGGCGTACGAGTGCCTGCTCGGCCTTGGGTACGCCGCCGAGGACATCGTGCTGGCCGGCGACTCCGCCGGAGGCCATCTCACCCTCGCCACGCTGCTGTCCCTCCGCGACCGGGGCATGCCCCTCCCCGCCGCCGGCATCTGCCTGTCCCCCTGGGCCGACCTCAGCTCCAGCCGCCGCCGCGCCAACGTCTGGTCCGACCCCATGCTCCCCGCCGGCCGCATCGACTGGCTCGCCCGCCGCTGGACCGACGGCCTCGACTGCTTCGATCCCCTCGTGTCCCCCGTGTACGGCGACTACACCGGCATCCCCCCGCTGATGATCGTCACCGGCTCCACGGAGGTCCTGCGCGACGAGGCCCGCCGGGTCGCCGTCAGCGCCCGCGAGAACGGCGTGCAGGTGACCTACGAGGAGTGGAACCGCATGCCGCACATCTTCCCCCTCCTCGCCGACGTCCTCCCCGAAGGCCGCTTGTTCTTCGAGCACGTCTCCCGCTTCCTCGACGCCGTCCACGCCCACAACTCCGCCTCCGGCGTCGAGGCCGCCTGATCGGCCCACCGGGGGGTGCCTACGGCTCCGGGTGTTCGACGCACGCGGGCAGGATCAGCCGCAGCAACGCGCCGCTTCGGCACGGCACGGCTTCGGCCGTCCCGCCATGAGCCTCGGCGACCTGCCGGACGATGGCCAGGCCCAGCCCGGAGCCGGGGTGCGCGCGGGCCGCGGGTGACCGGTAGAAGCGGTCGAAGACGAATTCGAGGTCGCTGTCGGGGATCCCCGGGCCGGTGTCGGCGACCTCGAGGATGCCCGCCCTGGCGCTGATCCTGACCCGGCCGTCGGACGGGCTCCACTTCACGGCGTTGTCGACGAGGTTCGCGACCGCGCGTTCCAGGGCGTCGGGGTCTCCGTGGACGAGTGTGGGCGTGCAGTTCAGCTCGAATTCGATCTGCGGCGCCCGGCGCGCCGCGCGCGCCGCGACGCGCTCGGCGACGAGGTCGAGTCGGACGTCTTCCGTGTGGAACGGGGCCTGGCCGTAGCGAGCCAGGTCGATCAGGTCGTTGACCAATGTCGTGAGTTCGCCGGCCTGGCCGAGCGCCTCGGCGGCGAGGAGAGGGGCCTGCGCGTCGGCCGGGTTCTCCGCCAGCAGCTCGAGGTTCACCGTCAGGCTCGTCAGCGGTGTGCGCAGCTCGTGTGAGGCGTCGGCCACCAGACGGCGCTGGGCGCCGACCGATTCGTCCAGGGCGGCGGTCATCGCCGCGAACGCCGAGCCGAGCCGGCCGATCTCGTCCCGGCTGTCGGCGGGGATCGGGATGGCCAGGTCGCCCGTCGTGCGGATCAGTTCGACGGTCTCGGTGAGCTGGTGCACCGGGCGCAGGACGCGGCGTGCTGCCAGGCGTGAGATCAGTGCCGCCAGAAGCCCGGCGGCCACCGTCGAGCCGGCGAGCAGCCAGGCGAGCTCGCGCAGCGTCGGTGCGGGATCGGATTCTGGGATGGCCGTGCGTACGAGCGTCCCCGGCGCTTCGGGGAACTGGGCCGTGTAGACGCGGTAGGCGACGCCGTCGTAGACCGCGTCACGGAAGTAGGCGCCGGCGGTGCCGTCCGCGACGGCGACGTCGCGGGCGGTGAGGTCGACGAACTCCGTCGACGGCCCGACCCGGACCGGGCCCGGAACGATCTGCAGCTGCGTGCTTCCGATCCCCAGCGGAACAGTCGGGAAGCCCGGCTCCCCGTTGACGTCCCTGAACTTGGCCTTGATGGCCGCGGCCACGCTCGGTGCCTGGGCGGCGGCCGCGACCAGCGTGCTGTCGATCTGGCCGCGGAGGTTGGCGTTCACGGCCGGATACAGGACCACCGACACGAGCACCAGGGCGCCCGCGACCACGGAACCGCCGGCGACGGCCAGCCGGGTGCGCAGGTTCATGGTTCCTCGCGCAGGACATACCCCAGGCCGCGCACCGTCTGGATCAATCTGCTGCCGCCGTCCGCTTCGAGCTTGCTCCGCAGGTAGCTGATGTAAACCCACAGCGCGTTCGACTCCGGGCCGAAGTCGTAGCCCCAGACGGACTCGAAGATCTGGGTCCGGCTCAGCACCCGGCCGGGATTGCGCAGGAACAGCTCCAGCAGGGACAGCTCCGTCTTGGTCAGATCCAGGCGCCGGCCGGCACGCTCGGCCCTGCAGCCGCTCAAGTCGAGGTCGACGTCGGCGAAGCGCAGCACCTCGGCCCTGGCGCCGCTGCGCCGGAGCAGCGCTCTGAGCCGGGCCCGCAGCTCGTCCAGGGCGAAGGGCTTGGCCAGGTAGTCGTCGGCCCCCGCGTCGAGCCCGGCGACCCGGTCGGTGACCAGGTCCCGGGCCGTGAGCATCAGGATCGGCGTGTCGTGCCCGCCCGAACGCAGCGCCCGGCACACCTCCAGCCCGTTCGGTTCGGGCATGAGGACGTCGAGGACGACCGCGTCCGGGCGGAACATGCCGTGCTCGGCGAGGGCGGACGCCCCGTCGGCGGCGGACGAGACGTCGTAGCCGTCCCGGCGCAGCGCATGCTCCAAGGACCGCCGCACAGCCGGGTCGTCGTCCACCACAAGTATCCGCATGGTCGCCCATCCTCACCGTCGGTCCTGAAGCTGTGCCAGACGTGGTGGCGGTCAGCCCTTGCTCAGTGACCGCTTCAGCTCGCTCAACGCGGCATCGAGCCGGTCGGAGCCGACTCCGAGCGAGGCGGCGATGTCACCGAAGGCCTTGGACGTCGGATCGACTCTGCCCAACGCCATCACAGCGGCCAGCGCGGCCCTGGCCTTGGCTTGATCGACACCGAGCGCCGCGGCCAGGGACGCCGCCGCGGCGTCGGTGGTGAGCGGCGAGTCCTGCGGGCCGTCCGGGGCCTTGTTGTCCATGCTGTCCAGCTTGCCCTGGTCTTTGCCGCTCGGCGCGGGTTCGGCGACCATCGGCCTCAGAGCGTCCTGAACCTGCGCGACCGGCAGGCCCAGGTTGGCCGCGACCGCCGCGACGAAGGCCTCCGGCGTGGCGCCGGCCGAGCCGGCCAGCGACGTCTTGGCCGCGACCAGCGCGGCGTCGAGCCGCTCGGCCGTCACTCCGAGCTTCGCCGCGATCGCGGCCAGATCGGCGTCGGCACCCGCCCTGGCCTTCCCGCCTGCCGTGACCGTCGCGGAATCGCATGTGGCGGCGCCGGGTGCCGGGGCCGGATCGGCCGCCGCGGCCGTACCGGTCGCGGCCAGCGTGGCGAGCGTGACCGTGGCCACGACCAGCCGTGTGCGTTTCGTCATCGTGATGCCCTTCGTCCACTGAGCGCGCCGGAGGGGAACCGGCGTCGTGGGGACAACGCAAACATCGCGGCCTCTGGCGTGGTTTCAGCCACCTTTAAAGGTTCCTTAGAACGGCTCCGTTCGCGTGATCGGTCGGTCATGCCGCCGACGACGGCCCCGCCTTCGTCTGTGGCGCCGCTTTGCTGTTTGTGGCTTATGAGACCTATGTGACCTGCGTCTTCGCCTTCCGGCCTATCTCCAAGGTGCCATTGGGCTTACCTCTCATGCCGCTTGTCGCTACTTGAGCGCGTGGCGCGTTCCAACCGGCCACAGTGGCTGTGCGGCACTTCGAGAGAGGTAGCTTCCGTATGGCACGTGGCGGAACGGCTTCCCACAACGGCATGCCTCCCGGTGTGCGCCCGCTGACCGTGGGCGACCCGGTCGTCATCGGGCGCTACCTGCTGCTCGGCCGGTTGGGCAGCGGCGGAATGGGCGTCGTCTACCTCGCCGAGCACCCCGGTGGAGGGTACGTCGCGCTGAAGACGCCGCATCCGGTGCACCTGGGGGACCCCACGCTGCGGGCCCGCTTCGCCGAGGAGGTCGCGTTCTCCCGGCGTGTGGTGCCGTTCTGCACCGCCGCCGTCATCGAGGACGGTCTCGACGGCGAGCGGCCCTACCTCGTCACCGAGTACGTCCCCGGCCCCGCGCTCTCCCAGGTGGTCGCCGCCCGGGGGCCGCTCACCCCCGACCTCGCGTACGGCGTGGCCCTCGGCACGGCCGCCGCGCTCGTGGCCACGCACGAGGCCGGGCTGGTCCACCGGGACCTCAAGCCCGGCAACGTGCTGCTGTCGCCGCACGGGCCGTTCGTCATCGACTTCGGGATCGCCCGCGACCTCGACGTGGCGATGGCGCACACGCAGGCCGGGCAGATCATGGGCAGCCCGGGGTGGGTGGCGCCCGAGCGGCTTCGCGGTCACCACGCCATCCCCGCCTCCGACGTCTTCTCCTGGGGCTGCCTGGTGGCGTTCGCGGCGACCGGGCTGCATCCGTTCGGCGCCGGCGATCTCGACGTGCTCACCCGGCGCATCCTCGTCGAGGAGCCGCGGATCGACGCCGTGCCGAAGCTGCTGTGGGGCGCGGTGGCGGCGGCGCTGCGGCGCGAGCCGGCCGATCGCCCGGACGCGGCGTGGCTGCTCGCCTCCCTGCTCGCCGCGGGCGGGGTCCACGTGACCGCCGACCCCCGGCGGGCGGTCGCCGCCGTGCTCGACGAGATCTGGCAGCCCGTGTCCTACCCTGCGGGGACCGTCCCCGGCCGGGCCACGCAGGGGCAGCGCACGCGGGGCAGGGGTTCCCAGGAAGCGGCACAGGGATCGGCACAGGAAGCGGCGCGGTTGCCGACGCAGGGCCGGGCGGCGCGGCGCCGGGCGGCGCGCTCGCGGGGGCAGGTGTCGCACGCGGGCTTCGCGGCGCTCGCCACCGTGACGATCGCGGCGGTGACGGTGGTCGCGGCGGGCGCCGGGTCGGCCCACATGGAGAGCACGGCGGATCCGCCGCCGGCGCTGCCCGTGGTCATCCCCGGTGAGGACAGCGCGTTGCCGCCGGAGGACGTGCTCGGCACCGCGCGGCCGCCGGTGGTGCCCATCGTGGACGGTGCCCGGCCCAGGGTGACGGTGACGGCCACGCGGACCATGCCGCCGCCCGGGCCGGTGTCCCCGGCGACTGAGGACGGCGGGTGGACGACCTCGGCGCCCTCGCCCTCGGCGGCCGCAGCCACCCTGCGCCCAGGGGACGGGCACTGCGTCACCGGGCGGCCGAAGGACTGCCGTTCCACCCGGCCGTCTCCGCCCGGGCGTCCAGGCCAGCCCGGGCAGCACGGACATCCAGGCCAGTCCGGACATCCTGGACAGCCGGGGCAGCCGGGGCAGACCGGCTCTCCGGTCCCGCCCTCGGGGATCAGCCAGGAGCCGCAGTGGGGCGACGGGGAGTCGTCCCCGCCGATCCCGAGCACGTCGCCGGAGAGCCAGCCGCCCAGCGTGGTGGCCACCCCCGCGCCGTCCATACCCTGAAACGCCGACCCGATCGGCTGCCTCCATGCAGCATGCTGTGTGTTCATGGAAGCAGCTCTCGAACTCGACGACGTGACCGTACGCGTGGTCGGCCGGACCCTGGTGACCGGCGCCGACTGGCGGGTGGACCACGGCCAGCACTGGGTGATCCTCGGCCCGAACGGCGCCGGGAAGACGACGATGCTCTCGGTCGCCGCGGCCGTACGGCACCCGAGCTCGGGGACGGCCACGGTGCTCGGGCGGCGGCTCGGCAGGGTCGACCTGCGGGAGCTGCGCCGCAGCATCGGCCTGGTCGCGGCGAGCCAGCGGCTCGTGGACGAGTCGCTGCTGGAGGAGGAGGGCGCTACCGCGCTGACCGTCGTGCTCACCGGGCACACCGGGACGAGCGCGCCTCTGTGGGACCGGTACGGCGACGAGGAGCGGGAGCGGGCGCACCGGCTGCTGGCCGACCTCGGCTGCAAGGACCTGGCCGACCGGAGGTTCCAGGTGTGCTCGCAGGGGGAGCGGGCCCGGATCCGGGTGGCCAGGGCGCTGATGGCCGATCCGGCGATCCTGCTGCTCGACGAGCCGTTCGCGGGCCTCGACCTGCCGGCGCGGGAGGACCTGATCGAGGCGCTGGAGGACCTGGCCCGCACCCGCCGGGGGCTGACGACCGTGATGGTCACGCACCACCTGGAGGAGGTGCCGGCCACCACGACGCACGCCCTGCTGATGCGGGACACCCGCATCCTGACCGCCGGTCCCGTGGGGGAGGTGCTCACCGGGCCGAACCTGTCCGACTGCTTCGGCCGGCGGCTGCGCATCGACTCGCTGGACGGCCGCTGGTACGCCCGCGCGCTGCGCATCTGACCCGCTCCGCGTACGGCGAGGCCCCGCCGCCCGTCCGTCAGATCCCCGAGGGTGACCTGCGGACCGGCGGCGGGGCCCGCCACCGACCTGGGTCCGAGATGTCCGCTGTGGTTAGTGAGCCCCGGCGAACTGCGCCTCCTCCGTCGAGCCCTTCAGGGCCGTCGTGGAGGAGTCCGGCGCGACGGCCGTGCTGACCAGGTCGAAGTATCCGGTGCCGACCTCGCGCTGGTGGCGGGTGGCGGTGTAGCCGCGCCGCTCGGCGGCGAACTCGGCCTCCTGGAGCCCGACGTACGCCGTCATGCCCTCCTCGGCGTAGCCGCGGGCCAGGTCGAACATCGAGTAGTTCAGCGAGTGGAAGCCGGCCAGGGTGATGAACTGGAACTTGTACCCCATGTGGCCCAGCTCGCGCTGGAACTTGGCGATCGTCGCGTCGTCCAGGTGCTTCTTCCAGTTGAACGACGGCGAGCAGTTGTAGGCCAGCATCTGGTCGGGGTACTCCCGCTTGACGGCCTCGGCGAACTCGCGGGCCACGTCGAGGTCGGGCGTGGAGGTCTCCATCCACAGCAGGTCGGCGTACGGCGCGTAGGCGAGGCCCCTCGCGACGCAGGCGTCGACGCCGTTGCGGACCCGGTAGAAGCCCTCGGCGGTGCGGTCGCCGGTGCAGAAGGCGCGGTCGCGGGGGTCCACGTCGCTGGTCAGGAGGGTCGCGGCCTGGGCGTCGGTCCGCGCGATGACCAGGGTGGGGACGCCCGCCACGTCGGCCGCCAGGCGGGCCGCGTTGAGGGTCTTGATGTGCTGGCCGGTGGGGATCAGCACCTTGCCGCCGAGGTGGCCGCACTTCTTCTCCGAGGCGAGCTGGTCCTCCCAGTGCACGCCCGCGGCGCCGGCCGCGATCATGGCCTTCATCAGCTCGAACGCGTTGAGCACGCCGCCGAAGCCGGCCTCGGCGTCGGCCACGATGGGCGCCAGCCAGTGCGGGGCGTCCTCGTCGCCCTCCGCCCAGCTGATCTGGTCGGCCCGCAGCAGCGCGTTGTTGATCCGGCGGACCACGGAGGGGACCGAGTTGGCCGGGTAGAGGCTCTGGTCGGGGTAGGTGTGACCGCTGAGGTTGGCGTCGGCGGCCACCTGCCATCCGGACAGGTAGATGGCCTTGAGGCCCGCCTTCACCTGCTGGACCGCCTGGTTGCCGGTCAGCGCGCCCAGGGCGTGGACGTAGTCCTCGTGGTGCAGCAGGCCCCACAGGCGCTCCGCGCCGAGCCGGGCCAGCGTGTGCTCCTCCTGCACCGAGCCGCGCAGGCGGATCACGTCCTCGGCCGTGTAGCTGCGCTCGACGTTCGTCCACCGCGGATTGGTCTCCCAGTCCTGCTGCAGCCGCTGGGCGGCTGCGGTAAGGCGATCCGACATCTTTGGTCACTCCCTTGTTGCGTGCGTTGTCGTCACCTGGGGCTTGCTTCCGAGTTTGTGTCGATTGCAAGACACTCACAAGGAGGCGTCAGTCGAAAGAACGTCAAATATTCCGATCTGTGTAAGACTGGCGGGTATTCGACAGTGAAGAATCGCAGAGTTTTCGCTATGGACTAGACCAATCTGTGTGGGGTGGATCACGTATCGCTGGAAGAAACGCAGATTTTCCGCATAAGATCGGGTCATGACCTCCGTCCTGGGCGAAGAACCGCTGTCTTTGACGCACGAGCTCGATCTCCTGGCTTTCGGCCAGCGGCTCAAGCACCTGCGCAAGCAGCGCGGCCTCACGCTCTCCGAGCTCGGCGAGCGCGTCGGACGAGCGCCCAGCCAGCTGTCGCTGCTGGAGAACGGCAAGCGCGAGCCCAAGCTCTCCCTGCTGAAGTCGCTGGCCGCCGCGCTGAACGTGCCGGTGGAGGAGCTGCTGCGCAGGCAGGCGCCGAACCGGCGGGCCCAGCTCGAGATCGCCCTGGAGGAGGCCCAGCGCGACCCGCTCTACGCGGGGCTCGGGCTGAACCGGCTGAAGGTCTCCTCACGGGTGCCCAACGACGTGCTCGAGCACATCCTGGGCCTGTTCGAGGAGCTCAAGGCCAGAGAGGCGAAGGGCACGGCCACGCCGGAGGAGGCGCGGGCGGCCAACGCCGAGCTGCGGCGCCGGCAGCGCGAGCTGGGCAACTACTTCGAGGAGATCGAGAAGGCCGCCGCCGAGGCCCTGACCGCGGTCGGCTACCGGACCGGCGCGCTGTCGGAGAGCACCGTCCAGGCGCTGGTGTCGCACTTCGGGTTCGCCGTGCACACCGCGCCCGACCTGCCGCGCTCGGCGCGGTCGGTGACCGACCTGCGCAACCGGCGCATCTACGTCAAACGCCAGCAACTGGGCATGCACACGCCGCGTACCGTGCTGCTGCAGACGCTCGGGCACATCGCGCTCCAGCACCACAAGCCGCGCGACTTCGCCGACTTCCTGCGCCAGCGGGTGGAGGCCAACTACTTCGCCGCCGCCGTCCTGGTGCCCGAGGCGGCGGCCGTGCCCTACCTGCGGGAGGCCAAGCAGGACAAGGCGCTGTCCGTGGAGGACCTGCGCGACGTGTTCGCGGTGTCCTACGAGATGGCGGCGCACCGGTTCACCAACCTCGCGACCCGCCACCTCGACCTCGTCTGCCACTTCGTGCGCAACGACGCCGGGGGGATCATCTACAAGGCGTACGAGAACGACGGGATCGTCTTCCCCGCCGACGAGCAGGGGGCGATCGAGGGACAGCGGATGTGCCAGCAGTGGTCGGGCCGCCAGGTGTTCCTCTCACCCGACCGGTTCTCGCTGTACTACCAGTACTCCGACTCGCCCACCGGCACGTACTTCTGCGTGGCCCACGTGGACCCGTCGCAGGAGAAGGACTTCGCGATCACGCTGGGCGTGCCCTACCGGGAGTCGCGGTGGTTCCGCGGGCGCGAGACCACCCACCGCACCAAGTCGAACTGCCCGAACGGCGAGTGCTGCCGCCGCCCGCCGGCCGAGCTCGCGCAGCGCTGGGAGGGCTACGCCTGGCCGTCGGCCCGCGCCAACTCCCACGTGCTCGCCGCGCTGCCGCCCGGGTCGTTCCCCGGCGTCGACGAGGCCGACGTGTACGCGTTCCTGGAGCGCCACGCCGCCCACGGCTGAGCCGTGTCACTGACGGCGGCGGGGGAGGGGCGTCACTCCCGGCGCAGGTGCGGGCGCAGCGAGGCCAGCACTCCCGGGTCCTCGATCGTGGAGGGCACCGGCTCGTCGCGGCCCTCGGCGATCGCGCGCATCGACTTGCGCAGGATCTTGCCCGAGCGGGTCTTCGGCAGGCCGTCCACGATCGTCACCTCCTTCAACGCGGCGACCGGGCCGATGTCGCGGCGCACCGCCGCCACGAGCTCCGCCTGGAGGGTCTCCGGCGCGATGTCCACACCGGCCTTCAGCACCACGAAGCCCCGTGGCACCTGCCCCTTCAGCGAGTCGCGCACACCGATCACCGCGCACTCGGCCACGGCAGGATGCGCGGCCAGCACGGCCTCCATGGAACCGGTGGACAGGCGGTGCCCGGCCACGTTGATCACGTCGTCGGTGCGGCCCATGACGAACAGGTAGCCGTCGGAGTCGACGTAGCCGCCGTCGCCCGTCAGGTAGTAGCCGGGGTAGGCGGACAGGTACGACGCGACATACCGTTCGTCGTCGCCCCACAGCGTCGGCAGGGCGCCGGGCGGCAGGGGCAGCCTGACGCAGATCGCGCCCTCGGCGCCCGGCGGCACCTCCTGCCCCGACGGGTCGAGGATCCGCACGTCGTAGCCGGGCACCGGCACGGTCGGCGACCCGGGCTTGATCGGCATCGGCTCCAGCCCGCGGAGGTTCGCGGCGATGGCCCAGCCGGTCTCGGTCTGCCACCAGTGGTCCACGACCGGCACGCCCAGCTTCTCCGAGGCCCACCGGTGGGTCTCGGGGTCGAGCCGCTCGCCGGCCAGGAAGAGCGTGCGGAACGCCGACAGGTCGTACTTCGCCGTCTCCGCGCCCTCCGGGTCGACCTTCTTGATCGCCCGCATCGCCGTCGGGGCGGTGAACAGCGCCCTGACGCCGTACTGGGAGATCACCCGCCAGAACGCGCCGGCGTCCGGCGTGCCCACCGGCTTGCCCTCGTAGAGCACCGTGGTCGCGCCGGCCAGCAGCGGCCCGTACACGATGTAGGAGTGGCCGACGACCCAGCCGACGTCCGAGGCGGTCCACCACACGTCGCCGGGCCCGATGTCGTACACGTTGGCCATCGACCACGTCAGCGCGACCGCGTGGCCGCCGTTGTCGCGCACCACGCCCTTCGGCCTGCCCGTGGTGCCGGAGGTGTAGAGGATGTACAGCGGGTCGGTCGCCGCCACGTCGACGCAGCCGACCGGCTCGGCCGCCGCCATCAGCTCGTCCCAGTCGACGTCCCGCTCGCCCATCCGGGCCCGCGCGGCGTCGCGCTGGAGCACGACCACCTTCTCCGGAGCGTTCGGCGTGGCCGCGATCGCCTCGTCCACGATCGGCTTGTACTCGACGACCCTGCTCGGCTCGATCCCGCAGGAGGCGCACACCAGCACCTTCGGCGCGGCGTCGTCGATCCGGGCGGCCAGTTCCTTCGGGGCGAACCCGCCGAACACGACCGAGTGCACCGCACCCAGCCGCGCGCAGGCGAGCATCGCGATCACCGCCTGCGGCACCATCGGCATGTAGATCACCACGCGGTCGCCCCGGCCGACGCCGAGGCCGCGCAGCGCCCCGGCGAACCGCGCCACCTGGTCGCGCAGCTCGGCGTAGGTGTACCTCGCGATCGCGCCGGTCACCGGCGAGTCGTAGAGCAGGGCGGGACGCTCGCCGTGCCCGGCGTCCACGTGCCGGTCCAGCGCGTTGTAGCAGGTGTTCAGCTCTCCGTCGGGAAACCAGCGGTAGAACGGCGCGCGGCCGGCGTCCAGCCCGCGCCGGGGGCGGCGCGACCAGGTCACGGCGTCGGCCGCGGCGAGCCAGAAGGCATCCGGATCTTTCAGGCTCGCCGAGTAGGCGTCGCGATAGTCACCCATCATCGATCCCGTCAGTCGTTCGTCCTCCGCGCCCGGGGACGGCGCGGGAGTCACGTCCATCCTGCGTGAGGCGCTCTGCCAGAAGAAGCCCCGGACGTTGTGGTGTGCGGCGCTTTCATGCCGAACTACGATTGACGCCGCATGTGGGCGCGTTGTCAGCCCCATGTCACCGTTCATGACGGCGGCCACCGTCGGCGCGACCGTGACACAACCATGACACGGCGCGGACAAGGTGGGGACACGGCCGGCCGACAGTGGATGGGTTGACCGGCGGGAGAGTTACGGAGCGTGCGGTGAAACCCGGCGGCGTGCCGCGAGTGTTGTTGATCGAGGATGACCCGGCTGTGCGGGAGGGCCTTGAGCTGGCCCTGACCCTGCACGGATACCGGGTGCGGGTGGTGGAGTCCGGTGAGCAGGGGCTGGAGCGGCTGCGTGCGGACCTTCCCGACGTCGTCGTGCTCGATCTGATGTTGCCCGGCATCGACGGGTTCGAGGTCTGCCGCCGCATCCGGGCCGCCCGGGAGGTGCCGATCATCATGCTGACCGCGCGCGGCGACGACATCGACGTGGTGGCCGGGTTGGAGGCGGGCGCCGACGACTACGTGGTCAAGCCGGTGCAGCCGAGGGTGCTCGAGGCGCGCATCCGCGCGGTGCTCCGGCGGATCGGCCGGGACCAGGCGGAGCTGGAGCGGCACGGGGACCTGACCATCGATCGGGCCGCGCTGGTGGTCGCCAAGGGCGGCGTCCCGGTCAGCCTCGCCCCGACCGAGCTGCGCCTGCTGCTCGAGCTCTCCGGCACGCCGGGCCGGGTGCACAGCCGCCAGCAACTGCTGGAGTCGGTCTGGGAGCACGGGTATTTCGGCGACTCGCGTCTCGTGGACGCGTGCGTGCAGCGGTTGCGCGCGAAGATCGAGGACGACTCGGCGGCGCCCGTCTACGTGCAGACGGTGCGCGGGTTCGGGTACCGGTTCGGGCCGGTGTGAGCCGCCGGTGGGATCTCGGCCGAGCCCGGGGCTGCGTGCCCGGCTGCTGTTCGCCTTCGCACTGCTGTGCGTGGTCACCGCGGCGGCGGTGGCCGGCGGGATGTACGTCCAGGCCCGCAACGCCATCCTGCTGCGAACCCAGGATGCCGCGGTGGAGGCGATGAAGAGCCGCCTGGAGGCGGTCTACCCGTTGCGGAGCCCGGCGCCGGGCCCGGACGAACTCGGCGAGATCGCCGGCGCGGTGACCGACCGGTACAGCTCCGCGATCGCCGTCTACCACGAGACGTACGCGCCGGTCAGGCCGCCGCCGCCCGGGGACCGGAGGCCGGGCGGGAACGCGCCGGCCCTGGATCCCGGGGTGATCCCGGACGTGCCGGTCAGGCCGCCGCCGGGAGATCGGACGCTGGGCGGGGACGCGCCGGCCCTGGATCCCGGGGTGATCCCGAAGGGGCTGCGGCGGGCGGTGGCCGGCGGCGACATCGCGTGGCAACGCGTGGTGTGGCAGGACGCGCCCTTCCTGATCATCGGCATGCCGTTACTGATCGTCGACCGGGACCGGACGGCGCGGGTGTCGGGCATCGAGGTCTACGCCGCGCGCAGCCTGCTGCCCGAGCAGGTCAGCGTCGACGAGCTCGCCGCACGCGCCTGGCGCACCGGCGGGGCGGCCCTGGCGTTCGCGGTCGTCCTCGCGTTGCTGGCCACCCGTGGCGTGCTGGGGCCGGTGCGCGAGCTCGGCCGGGCGGCACGCCTGCTGGGCGAGGGCGAGCTGCGGACCAGGATCGCGGTGCGCGGGTCCGACGAGCTGGCCGAGGTGGCGCGCACGTTCAACGACACCGCCGCCGAGCTGGAACGGCACGTCAAGCAGCTGCGCGAGATGGAGGCCGACGCCCGCAGGTTCGTGGCCGATGTGTCGCATGAGCTGCGTACCCCGCTGGCCGCGCTGGCCGCGGTCGCCGACGTCCTGGACGGGGAGGCGGCCCGGCTGCCCGAGCCCGCCGGCAGGGCCGCCCGGCTGGTCAGCCAGGAGACGCTCAACCTCACCGCTCTGGTGAACGATCTCATCGAGATCAGCAGGTTCGACTCCGGCGTGGCGGCCCTCGCGCTGAACGAGGTCGACGTGGCCGAGCTGGTGCACGCGACCCTGCGTGTCCGAGGCTGGTCAGACCTGGTGCACACCGAGCTCGCGGACGCGGTGACGGCGCGGCTGGACCCGCGCCGAGTGGACGTCATCCTCGCGAACCTGGTCGGCAACGCCCTGCGGCACGGCGAGCCACCGGTGTCGGTGCGGCTTCACGCCGATCCGCACTGGATCGCCGTCGAGGTCCGCGACCACGGACCGGGGCTGGACGAAGCGGTGCTGCCGCACGTGTTCGACCGGTTCTACAAGGCCAGCGCGGCCAGGGCCAGGTCCGAGGGCAGCGGCCTGGGCCTTGCGATCGCGCGGGAGAACGCGCGCCTGCACCGAGGCGACCTCACCGTCACCAACGCCCCGGACGGCGGCGCCGTATTCACGCTGCGCCTGCCACGCCGGGCACACGGTCCGGACGGAGGCCCCGAGTGAGGACCGGGCTCGCCGCGGGCCTGGTGGCGCTCGTCGCCGTGGCCGGCTGCGGCGTGCGACCCAGCGGCGTCATCACCGGCGGCGACCCGCCGAGCGGAGCCGTCGCACGCAGCACGGCGATCACCCTCTATCTGGTGAAGAACGGCCGGCTCAGCGCGGTGACGCGGCGGTTCGGCGGTCGTCCGCTGTTCCCGGCGGACACGCTCACGCTGCTGGCGGCCGGGCCCACCGCGGAGGAACAGGCGGACGGACTGACCTCCGACGTCCCGCCCACGGCCGGCCCGTTCTCGGTGACCGCCGGGCCGGCCGGCCACGTGGTGGTGACCCTGTCGGCCGCGGCCGGCGATCTGTCCGCACTGGCCGTCGAGCAGATCGTGTGCACGGCCGCCGCCACGACGCCGCAAAGCCCTGTTCAGGTCACCGTCGTCGGTGCCGGGCAGAGGGTCGGCCCCCGGAACTGCCCGAGGCGACCGTAGCGATCCGTCGGCGTCGCCGAAGGGCCGGCGCGCGTCCCCGGCAACGGTCGTGCGGGTGCTGCGGGGACACGCCGGATGCGCGGCACGAGCTCGGCAGTCCCACCGCGCGGACCTGCGGTTGGACCGCTGCTCCGCGACGTGTCGCGGCTTCGGAAGTGCCCGGCCGCCCGAGAGGGGATGAACGACTGAGCCATTCACGAAATCGGCATGATTTCAGGATTCAGGTATCGCAGCGCCGCCACGATCAACTTCCTGCTCGCGACGAACGCGGCCTCCTTCTTCTCCTCGAGCGTGTCGTCGGGGTCGCCCTGGCGCAGGACCACCCCGAGGATCAGCCGGTCGCGGTCCCCGGAGAGGGGACGGACGGCCCACAGCAGCGCTCCGCCCGCCGCCGTGCTGGTGCCGGTCTTGATGCCGACCACCCTGGGCAGTTCGAGCAGCGTGTTGGTGTTCACGATCTCCCCCGGGATGCCCGGGACGGTGGTCCTGGCGGTGGCGACGATGTCGCGCAGCACAGGGTTCTTCATGGCCTGCCTGGCCAGCTTGAGCTGATCCACCGCCGTGCTGACCGTGGCGGGCTCATATCCGCTCGCCCCGGTGTAGGTGGTGTTCGTCATGCCCAGCTTGGCGGCGGCCGCGTTCATCTTGCGGGCGAAGGCCTGCTCCGAGCCGGCGTCCCAGCGGGCCAGCAGACGCGCGGCGTTGTTCCCCGAGGGGATCAGCATCAGCTCGAGGAGCTGCCGCTCGGTGAAGACCTGGCCTGCGGCGAGCGGCACCGTGGACTCGTCCCGGTTCCCTGACTCGATCGCCGCCTGCCGGTCGACCTGGATGGACGGCCCTGGCTCGTTTCTGCCGAGCGGGTGGTCGCGGAGAATCACCAGAGCGGTCATCACCTTGGTGACGCTCGCGATCGGCACGGGCCGCTGCTCGCCGTACACGCTGAGGCTGTCTGCCCGCCCGGCGACCTCGACCGCCGCCTGCCCCGTCGACGGCCAGGGCAGAGCCCACGGCCAGGCCGAGGTGAACGATGCCGGCGTGGAGTTCGACAACGGCGGTGGCTCGTCCTGGTCCTGTACGCCGGTGTAGACCAGCAGACCCCCGACGGCGAGGGCGGCGGACGCGGTGACGCCGAGCACCCGCGTGAGGGGAGAAAGTCGAGACGGCAAGGGCTCTCACCTCCGAAAGACCGGGGCGCGCTTCCCGCGCCCGTGTGGGTCGTGCGTAGGGACGGCGCTCATGGGCGGGCAGCGGTGATCGACGGCTTCGGGGCGCAGGTCTAGCGCCATGGGGCACGAACGCCGAGGGCGGCAGGAGTACGGCGAGCACCGGCGTGACCGCGGCGTGCAGCCGGTCACGGGGTCGAAGCGGGATGATTTGTGGCTCGTCCATGCCGAACCACGATCGACGCGGCATGTGCGCGCGTCGTCCGCCGAATGTCACCGTTCGTCGACGGCTGCCACCGTCGGCGAGAGCGTGACGCGACCATGACACGGCGCGGACGAGGTGCGGACGAGACGGGGACGAGCTGGGGACACGGCCGCTCGGCAGGGGACGGGTTGACCGGCGAGTTAAGGAGCGCGCGGTGATACGCGGCAGCAGGAAGCCGGCACGCCGTTCCGTGCGGTGGCCGTCGTGCAGCCGGCGCGGCAGGACAAGGTGAAGCGGCAGGGCAAGGTGAAGCGGCAGGGCAAGGTGAAGCGGCAGGGCAAGGTGAAGCCGCCGGAGGCGGTGGGAACCCATCTGACGGGTTTCGCCAAGGAGGCCGCCGAGCAGATGACCATCCACCACCTGCTCTCCCGTGCCTCCGGGCTGAACTCCCCGGAGGAGGACCTGCACCGCATCGTCCAGAGCCCGGAGAGGAGGCGCAGGAGTTCTACGAGCGGTTGGTCCGGCCGTCGTGGATGGTGGCACCCGTCGGCGGGCGCCGGTCAGTTCCCGACGGCGCCGGTCAGTTCCCGACGGCGCCGGTCAGTTCCCGACGGCGCCGGTCAGTTCCCGACGGCGCCGGTCAGTTCCCGACGGCGGGCGCTCACCTCGCGACGGCGGGCGTCATTTCTCGACGGCGGCGCGGACGAAGTCCACGAGGTGCTCGCGCAGCGCCTCGCGCCCCTCGGGGGTCGCCGCCTCCTCACCGACCGTGATCCGGGCGAGCTGCGGCATGACGCTCGGCCACATCGCCATGCCCACCAGCGAGAACACCATCCGGGCGACCGAAGCGTCCGGCTCCCGGTCGAGGCCCTCGGCGAGCGATTCGGTCTTCGACCGGCACTTGTCCACCCTGAGCTCCTGGCCGGGCAGCAGGTCGTCCTCACCCCGGTAGTGCAGCGCCTCCCACATCAGCAGGCGTACCAGGTCGGGGTGGGTGGAGTAGAAGTCGAAGAGGTTGCCGACGTACTCCGCCGGGTCCTTGCCCGGCATCGCCACCGCCGCGGCGACCTCGTCGAGCGCCGCCTTGATGACGGTGTCGAACAGCTTCTCCTTGCTGCCGAAGTGCCCGTAGATGCGCTCCTTGTTGACCCCGGCCCGCTCGGCGATGCGGTCCACCCGGGCGCCCGCCACGCCGTACGCCGCGAACTCCGTCCGCGCGGCCTCCAGCAGGGCGGCCTTGGTGGCGGCGGTGGGGTCTTTGGCGTCTTTGCGGGGCGACATCGGCTTCCTCCGTGTTCGCGAGCGGACGGGGCTCGGGGGCGGACCCCAGCATACCCATTGCAGCCACCAACTAGTTGGTTGACAGCCAACTGGTTGGTTGGCTACCGTCCTCGCCATGAACACATCGACTCCCGTCGTTCCGGCACCGGCAGCCCCCGAGGCACCGGCCGCACCCGCCGCAGCACGCGAGACGTACGCGCCGATGTGGCGCACCGTGGCCGCGTTCGTGCCTGCCGGGCTCCTCGCCACCGGGCACCTCTACGTCGTGATCCCCCTGCTGGCTCAGATGTCGGCCGACTGGGGCGCCCCCGCCGCCGTCCTCACCTGGCTCGTCAGCGCCTTCGGCCTCGGCTACGCGGGCGGCTTCCTGGTGTTCGGCCCGCTGTCCGACCTGTACGGCAGGCGCCGCGTGATGACCTGGGGCATGGCGGCCACGGCGGTGACGACCGCGCTGGTCGCGCTGAGCCCCGGCCCCGGGGCGGCGCTCGCCCTTCGGGTGGTCGAAGGCGTCACCACCGCCGTCTTCGCCCCCACCGCGTTCGCGTACATCGCCGAGCGCGTCGAACCCCGCCGCCGGGCCGTCATGATGTCCTCCGTGGTCAGCGCGCTGTTCGCCTCGGCCGTGGTCGCGCAGCTCGCCGCGAAGGCGCTCGTCGACCTGCTCGGGTGGCGGCCGGTCTTCCTGCTCGGCGGCGCCGCGTTCGCCGTCGTGGCCGTGGTGCTGCGCCGGGTGATGCTGCCCGACACCGCCCGCCGTGCCGGAGCGAACCCCTACGCCGTCGTCCCGGCGCTGCTGCGCACCCCGCGCCTGGTCCTGGTGTATGCCGCCACGCTGACGATCCTCGGCGCCTTCGTCGCCCTCTACACCGCGTTGCAGCTCGAAGGCCCCGCGGGCATCGCCGGGGACCCCTCCGCGCTGCTGACGCTGCGCGCCACCGCGCTGCCGGCGATCGTCGCCATCCCGTTCGTCACGCCCTACCTGGCCAGGATCTCCCCGGCCCGCAGGGCGGCGCTGGCCCTCGGGCTCGCCGCGGTGGTCGCGCTGGTGGTCGGGCTGGCCGCCCCCGGTGTCGCCGCGCTGGCGGTGCTGCTGGCCGTCTTCGCCTTCGCGATCGGCGTCGGCGCCCCCGCCGTGATCGAGACCGTCGGCCTGCTGGCCGGCCCCGCGCGGGGCACGGCCGTCTCCCTGTTCACCTTCTTCCTGTTCACCGGGGCCAGCATCGGACCGGTCGTGGCCTCGGCCGCCGCGCCGTACGGCTTCGCCGCCCTCATGTACGGCGTGGCGGGGGTGCTCGCGCTGGGAGGGGGGCTCGTGCTGATCGCCTCCTCCGGCCGCCGCATAAGGTGATGCCAGTGAACGTGGCGGACAGGGGGAGGACGGGCGTGCTGCCTGAGGTGGAGGCCTGGCTGAGTCGGCGTACCTCGTCGGCGGCCGACTGGCCGGCCCGCGCCCTGCTGTCCGCCAAGGGAGGCGCCACGATCTCGGTGGTGCTGCCCGCGAGGAACGAGGAGGAGACGGTCGGGCAGATCGTCTCCGCCGTGCGGCGCGACCTCGTCGAGGCCGTGCCGCTCGTGGACGAGCTGGTCGTGATCGACTCCCGGTCGTCGGACGACACGGCGGCCCGCGCGTTACGCGCCGGGGCGAAGGTGTTCGCGCAGGACGAGATCCTGCCCGAGCTGCACGATCCGCGCTACGACGGCAAGGGCGAGGCGCTGTGGAAGTCCCTCGCGGTGACGACCGGCGACCTGGTGGTGTTCGTCGACGCCGACCTGCGCGAGTTCCGGACCTCGTTCGTGACCGGCCTGCTGGGGCCCCTGCTGGCCGACCCCGCGGTCGGATACGTGAAGGCGTGCTACGACCGGCCGCTGCTCGGAGCGACGGAGCCGAACGCCGGGGGCAGGGTCACCGAGCTGGTCGCCCGGCCGCTGCTCAACCTGCACTGGCCGCTGCTCGCCGGGTTCGTGCAGCCGCTCGCGGGCGAGTACGCCGGCCGCCGCGCGGTCCTGGAACGGGTGCCCTTCGTCACCGGGTACGGCGTGGAGCTGGGGCTCCTCATCGACCTCCTGGACATGGTGGGGCTCGACGCGCTCGCCCAGGTCGACCTGGGCCGCCGGGTCCACTCCCACCAGTCGACCGAGGCGCTCGGCGGGATGGCCGGGCAGATCATGCACACCGCCTGGGCGCGGCTGGAGCGCCAGGACAAGATCGTTCCCTTGCACGAGCCGTCCGCGCGGCTCGTCCAGTTCGAACGCGGTCCCGCCGGGCACCGCCCGCTGACGCGGGACGTCGGGGTGGCCGAGCGACCGCCGATGGCCACCATCCCGCAGTACGCGTCGCGGCTGCGCTGATCGGCTTCTTCCGCCGAGGTGTTACCGTTGGTAACACCAAGGAGAGGAGAGCCCCCGATGACCTTCTGCCCCGAGTTGAGCGACGACCTCCGCGAACTGCGCGACTGGGTCCACGAGTTCGCCCGGGACGTCATCCGCCCGGCCGGGGCGGAGTGGGACGAGCGCGAGGAGACGCCCTGGCCGGTCATCCAGGAGGCCGCCAAGATCGGGCTGTACTCGCTGGACTTCTTCGCCCAGCAGTGGTTCGAGGAGTCGGGGCTCGGCCTGCCCGTGGCGTTCGAGGAGTTGTTCTGGGGGGACGCCGGGATCGGCCTGTCGATCGTGGGCACCGGCCTCGCCGCCGCCTCCATCGCCGCGAACGGCACGCCCGAGCAGATGGGCGAGTGGCTGCCCGAGATGTTCGGCACTGCCGACGACGTCAAGCTCGGCGCGTTCTGCTCCTCGGAGCCGGACGCCGGCAGTGACGTCGGCGCGATCAGGACGCGGGCCGTCTACGACGAGGCGAAGGACGAGTGGGTCCTCAACGGCGTGAAGACCTGGGCCACCAACGGCGGCATCGCCAACGTCCACGTCGTCGTCGCCACGGTCGACCCCTCCCTTGGCACCCGGGGCCAGGCGTCCTTCGTCGTCCCGCCGGGCACGCGCGGCCTGTCCCAGGGGCAGAAGTTCAAGAAGCACGGCATCCGCGCCTCGCACACCGCCGAGGTCGTGCTCGACGACGTACGGGTGCCCGGCCGGTGCCTGGTGGGCGGCAAGGAGAAGCTGGACGAGCGGCTCGCCCGGGTGCGCGCCGGCGCGCGGTCCGGCGAGCAGGCCGCGATGCGGACCTTCGAGACCACCCGCCCGCTCGTCGCCGCCATGGCCGTCGGCGTCGCCCGTGCGGGCTTCGAGTACGCCCGCGACTATGCCCGCGAGCGTGAGCAGTTCGGCCGCAAGATCGGGGAGAACCAGGCGGTCGCGTTCCTGCTGGCCGACATGGCCACCCGGGTGGACATCGCCCGGCTGATGACCTGGCGGGCGGCGTGGATGGCCCGGCACGGCCGGCGGCTCGAGCAGGCGGAAGGGTCGATGAGCAAGCTGGTCGCGAGCGAGACGGCCGTCTGGACGACCGAGCAGGCCATCCAGATCCTCGGCGGGGCCGGCTACACCCGTGAGCACCCGGTCGAGCGCTTCCACCGCGACGCCAAGATCTTCACGATCTTCGAGGGCACCAGCGAGATCCAGCGCCTCATCATCGGCCGCTCCGTCACCGGCCTCCCCGTCCGCTGACCCACCCCCACCTCCTGCTGGCCCACGTCCAGGCCCCTGTTCCGTTCCTGTTCCGTTCCTGTTTCGTCCGAGACGGAGCGCGGGCGGAACAGGCGGTCACCGATCGCCCGATCGATCGCGGTCATCCGTCGATGACCGCGATCGGCTCGCCGGAGACCCTGTCGGCGATCCTCCGCTCTGCCAGCGGTGCTTTCAGCCGGAATTCCACGAGTAATGCGATCTGACCGACAAGAAGCAGGCTTATAGCGGTCCTGCTCGCAATGGAAGCCGGCGCATTCAGCCTTTTCATCGGTCAGCCCCTCAACAACAGGCCCGTTCCGAGAACGACGATGACGACGGCTATTCGTATCACCCAGTGGAAGTGGCGCCGATGGCCGTCTTCGATAATCCCTGCGCGCTGATAACTCTGCGCGACGGAGAGGGCCTGCATGGCGATGGTCAGGCCGATCCCGACCGAGACGACTGTGAGGGTCGCGTCCGAGCGGATAATCGATTCGGCCAGCTTGTGTGATCCCGCTTTGCTGCCCGCGACCACCAGGGCCGCCATCTCGAGCACAGTCAGCACCGAAAGGAATATGGTCTGCACGGCCAGGATGAACAGAAACTGGTTGGCTAATCTCCGCCCCTGATCCGGGGACATCTTCTTCCGCGACTCCGTGCCGACGATTCGCCAGGCCTCGTATGCGCCGCGATATTCCACGATCACGGCAAGCAGGACCACCGGAATCACCTGTGCCAGCAGACCGGCGTAACTGGACGTGTCCATCAGTGGATTCTTCTCCCGACGTCCTGCCTGTGAGGGAACGGGAGCCCATCTTGCCAGACAAAGGAGAGCAGGATCGATCTTGGCCGGGGCGGCTGATAGCAGACATCAGTGACGGGCCGGTCGAACGCATAACCTCTAACCTCATGCCGCGCCGGCGCCGAATCGTAGCCCCTGCCGGCCGCGCGGTCGACGGCGAGCGGGCGTCCTGCGGGAGCGACGGCGCGGTGCAGGTCTTCCGTGACTACCGCCGCAAGGTGCCGGCGCGTCCGCCGGGAGGTCCTCGCCGGTCTTCCGCCCGCCGCGCATCCCGACGACGTGAAGCGTCTCGCCTGGCGGCACGCCGACACGGTCCGTGCCCCGCGGCGGCCCCGCCGTCCGGGTCTGACGCCGAGCCGATCGGGGGAGGCCCGGCGCGGGTTGTGCGGACCTGCGAGCCGCCCCCCGCCTGGGCAAGTACGATCGACCCGTGACCGAAATGACCGAAACGACGCCAGGCTGGCTCGCTCCCGACGAGATCGAGTCGGTGCGGGGCCGGATGCCGATCCTGTACGTGGACGCCGTGCCGGTGCGGGTGGACGACACAGGCACCGTGACCCGGGTCGGCCTGCTGCTGCGGATCGGCGCCGACGGCACCGTGAGCCGGGCGCTGGTGTCCGGGCGGGTGTACTACCACGAGCGCATCCGCGACGCGCTCCTGCGCCATCTGGAGAAGGACCTCGGGCCGGTGGCGCTGCCGAGCGTGCCGGTCTCACCGACGCCGTTCACCGTGGCGGAGTACTTTCCCACCCCGGGGGTCACGCCGTTCCACGATCCCCGCCAGCACGCGGTCTCGCTGGCGTACATCGTCCCGGTGCGGGGGGACTGCCGGCCCCGGCAGGACGCACTGGACCTGGAGTGGTTCACGCCCGAGGAGGCCGCCTCTCCGATCGTGCAGCAGGAGATGACCGGCGGCCAGGGCGTGCTGCTCAAGCAGGCGCTCGCCCACGTGGGCCGCCTGCCCTGATCGGTCATTCCTCCGCCCAGGAAGGGCCGACGCCCGCACCAGGCGTTCCTGCCAGTCGCCGCGCCGCCTTTCACCTGAGGATGTTCGGTGCTGGATCCCGCTCGGCGTACCTCTCCGGCAATCTCTAGGCCAGCTCGCGGTCCAGCGTGGTGGGAGAAAGGGCGTGCTGGACGACCATCGCAGCGGCACCGACGACGCCCGCGTTCTCGCCGGCCCGTGAGATGACGATGCGCAAGCGCTCCGTGGCCAGCGGCAGCGATCGACGGTAGATCGACTCCCGCACGCCCGCCAGCAGCATCTCGCCGGCCTGTGCGAGCGCCCCGCCGACCACGATCAGCGATGGGTTGAACAGGCTGACGCCGGCGGCCAGCACCTCGCCGATGTCCCGGCCGGCCTGCCGCACCGCCTGGCCGGCGACCGGGTTGCCGGCCTGCAGGAGGGCCACGACGTCGGCGTTGGTCGTCGCGTCGAGGCCGGCGGCGCGGAGCTTGGCGGCGATGGCGGGCCCGCTGGCCACGGCCTCCAGACAGCCGCTGTTGCCGCAGCGGCAGCGCACGTCGCCGGCGTGCGGGGCGAGGATGTGCCCCAGGTCGCCGGCCGCGCCGACGTCGCCTCGATGCAACTGGCCGTTGCTGATCAGACCGGAGCCGATGCCGGTCGCGACCTTGACAAAGATCATGTTCTCTGCGTCGGGGAAGCAGCGGACATGCTCCCCGAGCGCCATCAGGTTGACCTCGTTGTCCACCAGGACCGGCACGGCGAAGTCGGCGGCGATCCGCGCGGGCACGTCGTATCCGTTCCAGCCCGGCATGATGGGCGGGTGGGCCGGTTTGCCGGTCGAGTGCTCGACCGGGCCGGGCAGCCCGACGCCGACGCCGGCCACGGGAGCGGTGGCGCCGTGCTCGGCGCGCATCCGACGCCAGGTGTCGATGAGCAGGCCCAGCACCGCGTCAGGGCCGTCGGCGATGTCCAGCGCGAGCCTCTCGACGGCCAGCGGCTCACTGGTCAGGTCGGCGATGGCGACGGTGGCGTGGGTGGCCCCGACGTCTGCCGCCAGCACCACTCGCGCGCGGGCGTTGAACACGAACCTGCTCGCGGGCCGGCCGCCGGTGACGGCGTTGTCGCCCCACTCCGCGACCAGCCCGGCGTCCATGAGCGCGTCGAGGCGCAGGCGGATGGTCGACCGGGCCAATCCGGCCTCGGCCGCCAGCTCGGTGCGGGTGCGCGCCTGCCCGTCCCGCAGCAGCCGAAGCAGCTCGCCAGGAGACGTCGATGTGGCGCTTTGCCCGTGGCTCACGCCTCAATTAAAGCGAAGCGGCCGTAGTCCGTCGGCAGCAGCGGGCACTTGAGACGTCGATCATAAAAAGTTATGGCGTTTGAGGGGAAACTTTCGTTGACCATCGACATAAGTTGACTTACTTTCAACGCATGTCTGTGACCGATCTATTACGGGCGCCCGGTGGGGCCGGGCCCGAGCAACCGCCGCTGCGCGTGGCGGTTGTGGGCGCGGGGTTCATGGGACAGGTGCACGCGGAGGCGGCCCGGCACGCCGGGGCGAGCGTCGTGGCAGCGGTGGCGTCCCGCCCCGAGGGGGCCGCCATCGCAGCACGCGCGGTCGGCGCGGACGAGGGCTACCGGGATCTGGCGGCCCTGCTCGACGACGCCGAGATCGACGTGCTGCATGTCTGTACACCTAATGCGTCGCATGCCGCCGTCGCCGCCGCCGCGCTCGCCGCCGGTGTGCACGTCATCTGCGAAAAGCCGCTTGCCATCGGGAGCGCGGAGGCCGTCGCGCTCGTCGCGGCCGCCGGCGATCGGGTGGCCACGGTGCCCTTCGTCTACCGCTTCCACCCCATGGTCCGTGAGTTGCGGGCGCGGCTGGCCGCGGGGGAGGCCGGCGTCGTCGCGAGCGTGACCGGCGGCTACCTCCAGGACTGGCTGTCCCGCCCGTCAGACGACGACTGGCGGGTGGATGCCGCGCTCGGCGGGCCGTCGCGGGCGTTCGCCGACATCGGTTCGCATTGGTGCGACCTTTTCGAGTTCGTTACGGGCGACCGGATCGCGCGCCTGTCGGCGCGTACCGCGGTCGTGCACGAGCGTGCCGGCAGGAACGGGAAGGCCACGGAGGACCTGGCCTCCGTGCACTTCACCACCGCCGCCGGCATGGTCGGCACTCTTGTGGTGTCGCAGGTCGCCGCGGGTCGCAAGAACCGGTTGCACCTGGAGCTCTCCGGCACCGAGGCGAGCTTCGGCTTCGACCAGGAGGACCCGGAGCGGTTGTGGGTCGGCCGGCGCGAGGGCGGCCAGACGCTGCTGCGTGACCCCGGAACGCTGCACCCCTCCGCCGCGCGCTACGTCCGGCTGCCGGCCGGGCACGCGCAGGGCTACCAGGACTGCTTCAACGCGTTCGTCGCCGACACCTACCGGGCGGTGCGCGGCGAGGACGTGCCGGACGGCCTGCCCACGTTCGCGGACGGCCTGCGCGGCGTCCGGATCACCGAGGCGGTGCTGGCCTCGGCGGCCGCGGACGGCGCATGGAGAGAGGTGCCGGCATGACGCCAGGCATCGCGACCAACGTGCGGCTGAGGGGGATCTCCAAGTCCTTCCTCGGCGTGCCGGTGCTGCAGGGCGTGGATCTGGAGCTGCGCGGGGGTGAGGTGCACGCGCTGATGGGTGAGAACGGCGCGGGCAAGTCCACGCTGCTCAAGGTTCTGGCCGGGGTGCACCGCCCGGACGGCGGCACCATCGAAGTCGACGGCGCGGAGGTGTCCTTCGCCGGTCCGACCGACGCGCAGCGGGCCGGCATCGCGATCATCCACCAGGAGTTCACCCTGCTACCGCATCGCAGCGTCGCCGAGAACGTCTACCTCGGCCGCGAGCCCGTGCGGGGGATGCGGGTCGACCGGCGGCGTATGGTGGCCGACACCCGCGAGCTGCTGGACTGGCTCGGCGAGGACGGGATCGATCCAACCGACGCCGTGTCGTCGTTGTCGGTCGCCCAGCGGCAGGTCGTGGAGATCGTCAAGGCGCTGTCGACCGACGCCCGGGTGCTGGGCATGGACGAGCCGACCGCAGCCCTCGCCGATCACGAGGTCGAACTGCTCTACGACCTGGTGCGCCGGCTGCGGGAGCGGGGCATCGCGATCCTCTACGTCTCGCACCGTATGCGAGAGGTGTTCGACCTCTCCGACCGGATTACCGTGCTCAAGGACGGCCGGTTCGTCACCTGCGCCCCGACCGGCGAGCTGACCTCCGAGGCCCTCGTCCGGCACATGGTGGGCCGCGACCTGGGCGAGTATTACCCGGACCGGGCCGCCCCCGGCGACCTCGGGCCGGTCCGTCTCGCGTTGCGCGACGCCGGCAACGACCGCGTCCATGAGCTGAACCTCGAGGTGCGCGCCGGAGAGATCGTCGGACTGGCCGGGCTGCAGGGCTCGGGCCGCTCGGCGGTCGCACGCGCGGTGTTCGGCGTCGAGCCGTTCACCCGGGGCGTGCTGGAGGTGGACGGGGTGGCACAGCGGGTCACCCGGCCCCGGATCGCGGTGCGCCTCGGGATCGCGCTGGTCACCGAGGACCGCAAGGGGGAGGGGCTGGCACTCCGCCAGTCCGTACGCGACAACACGCTGCTGGTACGCCGCGCCGCGCTGCCTGGCGCACGCTCCCGCGCGAAGTCGGACGTCAAGGCGTTGCTCGACATGGTGACCGTGGTGGCCCAGGGCGAGCACCAGGAGGTGCGCTTCCTGTCCGGCGGCAACCAGCAGAAGGTCGTGCTCGCCAAGTGGCTGGCGGTCGAGCCGAAGGTGCTGGTCGTCGACGAGCCGACGCGTGGCATCGACGTCGGCGCGAAGCGGGCCGTACACGAGCTGCTGCGTGATCTCGCGAGGCGCGGCGTGGCGGTGCTGATGATCTCTTCGGAGCTCCCCGAGCTGATCGGGATGAGCGACCGGATCCTCGTCATGCACGACGGTGCGCTCGCCGGTGAGCTGCCCGCCGGCGCGAGCGAGGAGGCCGTGATGGCGTTGGCCACCGGGCACCGGGCCGGTGAGGCGGCGTGAGCGCTCTCGAGGAGAAAACTGCACCGGTCACGCCGAAGGTCACGCGGCCCGCGGTTCACCGGCGACTCACCCCGGTCGCCATCGTCTACATCGCACTCGCCGCGCTGCTGATCGTCGGCAGCGTGCTCGTCGGGCTCCGCGGGGAGGTCCTCCTCGACCAGGGCGGCATCCTCAACATCCTCACCCGGGCCACCGCGCTCGGCCTCGTCGCGATAGGACAGACGATGGCGATCCTCACCGGATCCCTCGACCTGTCCGTCGCCTACCTCGTCGGCCTCACCTCACTGATCGCTGCGGAGACGATGGCCGGGCGGGACGGCATGATCGTGCCCGGCGTGCTGCTCGCGCTCGGCGTGGCCGCCGGCGTCGGTCTGGTCAACGGGCTGGTCATCACCGTCCTCAAGGCCAACGCGTTCATCGCGACGCTGGGCGTGGCGCTGATCCTGCGCGGCTACCTCGAGGACAACTACTCCGGCCCGGCCGGCGACGTACCGCGTGGCTTCCAGCACCTCGGCTACGACCGGATCGGCCCGGTGCCGGTCGCGGCGCTGCTCATGCTGGCCGTCGCCGCCCTGTCCTGGTGGTACCTGTCGCGGACCCGCCCCGGTTACCACATGTACGCCGTGGGCGGCGACATCGAGGTGGCCCGGCTATCGGGCGTGCCGACCCGCCGGGTCATCGTCACCGCGCACGTGCTGTGCTCGGTCGCCGCCGGCCTCACCGGGATCTACCTCGCCAGCCGGCTCGGATCGGGCGCCCCGTACGTCGGCACCGACGCCGGGTACGACCTGGAGTCGATCGCGGCCGTTGTGCTCGGCGGGACGCTGCTCGCCGGTGGGAGGGGCGGCGTCGTCGGCACCATCGGCGGCGTCTTCATCCTGGCCACCCTGGACACGATCTTCGACGACCTCGAGGTCGATCCGTTCTTCAAGGACGTGGTGCGCGGCGTCGTGCTCGTGACCGCGGTCGCGCTCTACGCCCGGCGCATGACGGCCAATCGCGCACGCGGGAGGTTGACATGACCTGGCGTCCTCGCCTGGCCGAGGGCACCGCGCCGGTGCTCGTCGTGCTCCTTCTGCTGCTCGCCGGCCTGGCGATCGTAGGGCCGGCCTATGACGAGCCGTCCGGTTACCTGGCGCTCCTCAAACGTGCCGCGCCGCTCATGGTCCTCGCGATCGGGCAGTACTTCGTCATCGTCTCCGGCGGATTCGACCTGTCGGTCGGCGCGCTGGTGACCGCCGGCGTGGTCATCGCGGCCAGGCTCATCAACGGGAGCGAGTCGGCGACGGTGTGGGTGATCCTGCTCGTGCTCGGGTTCGGCCTGCTCGTCGGCCTGGTGAACGGTCTGGTCACGACGAAGCTCCTGGTGCCGTCGTTCATCGTCACGCTCGGCATGCTGCTCGTGCTCGACGGCGCGATCTTCCTGTGGACCGGTGGCGCGCCACGCGGCGCGCTGTCCGCCGGGTTCCGGGTGTTCGGGCGCGGTGCCGTGGATGTCCCGGTGCTCGGCAAGGTCCCGTGGTCGGTGCTCATCCTGCTGGCGGTCCTGGTGGCGGCGGCGCTGTTCATGCGCGGCGGCACCGGCCGGGCGCTGGTCGCGGCCGGCGACAACGAGGCCGCCGTGCGCCTTTCCGGTGGCCGTGTCGGCCGGCTCCGGCTGCTCGCGTTCGTCCTCTCCGGGCTGCTCGCCGCGGTCGCCGCGATCCTGCTCGGCGGGTTCGCCAGCGTCTCGGCGCAGGTCGGCAACGGCCTGGAATTCCGGGCGATCACCGCGGTCGTGCTGGGCGGCGTGCTCCTCGGCGGCGGGCGCGGGTCGGTCGTCGCGGCCGCCGCCGGCGCACTGTCCCTGGAGGCCCTGTTCACGCTGCTGAACCTGCTCGGCGTCAGCGGCGCCCTCGAGTCGGCCGTACAGGGCGTGATCATCATCGCCGCCGTCGCCTACGCCGCCCTCGGCAGCGACGTACGGCAGCGGCTGCGGTTGTGGCCGAAACAGCGGAACCCCCCGCAACCCGTCTCCTCCTGAAGTCCCCCCTAATAAGGAGATCAATGATAATGATCAATAGATTGGCCATAGTGGTCGTGGTGGGCGCGCTCGCGTTCGCCGGGTGCTCAAGCGACCTGCCCGACGACAAGGCCCCGAGCGGGGGATCACCCAGTTCGAACGAGGCATCGTCCAGTTCGGACGCGGGCACGTCCAAGTTCTTCGATCAGGCCGAGTACGACCGCCAGCTGGCGTTCCGTAACGCCACGCCGGAAGGCCCGGCCGGCAAGCCGTGGGAGCAGATGCTCCAGCCGGAAATGGTCGACACCGCGAAGTTCGCGAAGCCGGGCGGGAAGTACACCTTCTGTTTCTCCAACGCCTCGGTGGACAACCCCTGGCGGCAGGTGGGTTACAAGACCATGCAGCAGGAGGTGAAGCTGCACCCGGAGATCACCAAATTCACCGTTCTGGACGCGGAGGCGAAGGACGACAAGCAGATCAGCGACATCCAGTCGCTGTCGGGCCAGAACTGTTCCGCGATCATCATCTCGCCGAACACCACCGCCACGCTGACGCCGGCCGTCGAGCAGGCGTGCAAGACCGGCGTGCCGGTGATCGTGTTCGACCGAGGCGTCAACACCGACTGCCAGGCCACCTTCATCCACCCCATCGGCGGCTTCGCCTTCGGCGCGGACGGCGCGGAATTCCTGAAGGAGAAGGTCAAGCCGGGCGGCAAGGTCCTCGCTCTGCGCATCCTGCCGGGCGTGGACGTGCTCGAGCAGCGCTGGGCGGCCGCCAACCAGATTTTCGCCGGCAGCGAGCTCAAGGTGGTCGGCGTGAAGTTCACCGACGGCGACGCGGCCAAGACCAAGAGCATCGTGACCGACTACATCCAGCGCGAGGGTCAGATCGACGGCGTGTGGATGGACGCCGGTGCCACCGCCGTCGCCGCGGCGGAGGCGTTCCAGGACGCCGGGGTCGCTGTGCCCGCCATCGTCGGCGAGGACCAGCAGGACTTCCTGCGGCTGTGGGCCGACGAGGGACTGACCGCGGTCGCGCCGACCTATCCCACCTACCAGTGGCGGACTCCGATCATCGCGGCGCTGAAGATCCTCAAGGGCGAGCAGGTGCCGAAGGAGTGGGTGCTCCCGCAGCCGCGGATCACCGGCGACACCGTCAAGGAGTACGTCAAACAGGACATGCCGCCATTGCACTACGCGATGTGCGGGTGCGAGGGCATGCCGGGCTACCCCGGGCCCTGGAAGTGACCAGACATCCGCTCGGGGTCAACACCTGGGTGTGGACCTCTCCGCTGACCGACGCGACCTTGGCCGCCCTCGCCGCCAAGGTCGCTGGGTGGGGCTTCGACGTGCTCGAACTCCCGGTGGAGAACCTGGGCGACTGGGAGCCGGGACGGGCCGCTCGGGTGCTCGCCGATCACGGTCTCGGCGCTGCCGTATGCCTGGTGATGCCGGCCGGTCGTGAGCTGGCCGCGGCCGACCCGGCCACCATCCGGTCCACACAGGACTATTTGTTCGGCGTGGTGGACGCCGCCGCGACGGTCGGCTCGCCGGTGATCGCCGGGCCGGCGTACGCCTCGGTCGGCCGGACCTGGCGGATGTCACCCGCCGAGCGGGCCTCGGCGTACGCGCAACTGCGGGACAGCCTCGCCCCCGTGGTCGAGTACGCGGGCGCGGCCGGCGTGACGGTGGCCGTCGAACCGCTCAACCGCTACGAGACGAGCCTGCTCAACACCATCGGCCAGACCCTCGATGCGATCGATGACCTACCGCACTGCGGCGTCGCGCTGGACCTCTACCACCAGAACATCGAGGAGACGGACATCCCGGCGGCGATCCGCGCGGCCGCCGGCCGGGTGGCACACGTCCAGGTGTGCGGCAACGACCGCGGCACACCCGGCGCCGGCCACCTGGACTGGCCGGCCATCCTCGCCGCGATCGACGACGCGGGCTACGCCGGCCCGCTGTGTATCGAGTCGTTCACGGCGGAGAACGCGACGATCGCGACAGCCGCCTCCATCTGGCGTCCACTCGCCGTGAGCCAGGACGCGATCGCCGTGGACGGGCTCGACTTCCTGCGGGGGGTGATGCCCTAGACCCGACGGCCGACTCGACACCAGCCCGACGGCGCCGGCACGCCGCACGGTCACGACCCCAGTAGTTCCTCGCGTCATGGAGGTACCGCATCTTATGAACGTGACCTGGCGTCCCCGGTGGGGGCGGTGGTTCGCGATGCCCGTGGCCGGCGCGCTGGCGCTGACCATGATCGGCTCGACGCCGGCGACCGCGCACGAGGGCACGCATGCTGAAGCCCACGTGCTGATCTTCACGAAGACCACTCAGTTCCGGCACACCGAGGCGATCGAGCAGGGCGTTCCCGTGCTGGAGGCCGCCTTCGCCGACGCCGGCATCACCTCGGAACACACCGAGGACTCGTCCATCTTCAACGACGAGGACCTGGCGCATTTCGACGCGCTCGTGATGTTCCAGGCCTCTGGCGACCCGTGGACCGCCGACCAGAAGGCGGCCATGGAGCGCTACATGCGGGCCGGCCACGGCATCGTCGCCATCCACAACGCCACCGACATGCGTGGCAACTACGCGTGGTGGGACAACATGATCGGCACGCTGATGCCCGGTCACGCCGCCACCGGCACCAGCCCCGGGCTGCCCGGCACCGTCCGGGTGGAGGATCGGGTCCACCCGTCCACCAAGCACCTGCCGCAGCGGTGGGGGCGCGCCGACGAGTGGTACAACTACGCGCTCAACGTCCGCGGCGACGCGCACGTGCTCGCCACGATGGACGAGACAACCTACAGCCCGGGCGGCAATGCCATGGGCTACGACCACCCGATCTCCTGGTGCAAGCCGTACGACGGCGGCCGCGCGTGGATGACCGGCATGGGCCACTTCGGCGCCCATTACACGGGCGAGGCGGCGCTGGTGCAGCACATCGTGGGTGGCGTGAAGTGGGCCGCCGGGATGGAGAAGGGCGACTGCGGCGGCACCGACTGGGACAATTTCGAGAGGGTCCCACTGGACCAGAACACCAGCGCCCCGTACGCCATGGACGTCGCGCCCGACGGCCGAGTGTTCTTCACCGAGCTGGTGCGCGGCCAGATCCGCGTCTACGACCCGCGAACCAGGACCACCTCCACGGCGATCACGATCCCGGTGTACTCCGGCGGTGAGGACGGGCTGCTCGGCATCGCGCTCGACCCGGACTTCGCCAAGAACGGCTACCTCTATATCTACTATTCACCGGCGAGTGCGAACGACAGCGACCCGGCGAACTTCGTCAACCGCCTGTCCCGCCTCACCGTCGGGCAGGGCTCGCAGATCGACCGCGCCTCGGAGAAGGTCCTGCTCGAGGTGCCGGCGCACCGGCTCCCCGACGAGCCCGGTCACACGGGCGGCGGCCTCGCGTTCGGTCCGGGCGGGAACCTCTACCTGGGCGTCGGCGACGACGTGAACCCGCACTCCGAGCCGTCCGGCGGCTACGCGCCGCTGTCCGAGCGGGACGGAACCTTCCACGACGCGCGGGCGACCTCGGCCAACACCAACGACCTCCGGGGCAAGCTCCTGCGGATCCACCCGGAGCCGGACGGCACCTACTCCATCCCCGCGGGCAACATGTTCGCGCCGGGCACGCCGCGGACCCGGCCGGAGATCTATGCGATGGGCTTCCGCAACCCGTTCCGGTTCTCGATCGACCAGAAGACCGGGGCCGTCGGGCTGGCGGACTACTCGCCGGACAACAGCGCCGACAACCCGGACAACCGGGGCCCCGCCGGTATCGCCGAGTGGAACCTCATCACCGAGCCCGGCTTCTACGGCTGGCCTCTGTGCATGGGCAACAACGAGCCGTTCCGCGACGTCGACTACCGGACGAACCCGGTGACCGTCGGCCCGTACTTCGACTGCGCCAAGCCGATCAACGATTCGATCCGCAACACCGGCCTGACCGAGCTGCCGCCGGCCAAGCCGGCCACGATGTGGTACGGCTACAAGCGGTCCTCGGTGCCGTCGGTCATCCCGCAGGGTGGCGGCCTGGCTCCGATGGGCGGCCCGTTCTACGACTACGACCCGGACCTGCGGTCGGACACCAAGTTCCCGGCGTACTACGGCGGAAAGCCGTTCTTCTACGAGTGGTCGCGGAACAAGATGTACTCGATCATCCCGAACGGGCAGGGTGGGATCGAGAAGGTCAATCCGTTCCTGCCACAGCAGCAGTTCCTCGCGCCGATCGACTCCAGGTTCGGTCCTGAGGGCTCGATGTACGTGCTGGACTGGGGTGGCGGGTTCGGCCGCGACAACCCGGACTCGGGGCTGTACCGGATCGACTACATCTCCGGCTCGCGCTCGCCGACGGCGAAGATCAGCGCCTCGCCGGACTCCGGCCAGGCGCCGCTGCGGGTCCGCTTCGACGGCTCGGGCAGCACCGACCCGGAGAAGGAGCAACTGCGGTACGAGTGGGACTTCACCGACGACGGCGTCGCCGACTCGACCGAGGTGAAGCCGGCTTTCACCTACACCGCGAACGGCGTCTACAACGCCCGGCTCACGGTGACCGACCCGGCCGGCAAGACCGGGATGACGACGGTGCCGATCACGGTCGGCAACACCCGGCCGGAGGTGAAGTTCAACCTGCCGCCCAACGGCGCGTTCTTCGACTTCGGTGACGAGGTGAGCTGGGACCTGTCGGTCACCGACGCCGAGGACACCAAGATCGACGACGCCGACGTGGTGATCCAGCCGGCGATGGGCCACGACGCGCACGCGCACCCGGCCGAGCCGCTGCACGGGCGCACCGGCTCGGTGGTGACCGCCCTCGGCGGCGGGCACGGCGAGGACATGAACGTCTTCTACGCGCTCGACGGCCGGTACTCCGACTCCGGCGGTGCGGGAGGCACCCCGAGCCTGACCGGTTCGGAAACCACGCTGATATTCCCGAAGCAGCGGGAGGCGGAGTTCTTCGACGACTCGTCGAACGTGACGGTCGGCCCGTCGCGGGACATCGAGGGCCACGCGAACTCCATCTCCGGCCAGAACGGCGCCTGGGCGTCGTACGACCCGGTCAACCTGCACAACGTCGACCGGCTGGTCCTGCGCGTGTCGGCTTCCGCCGCGGGCAAGATCGAGCTGCGGCGGGGCGCGCCGGACGGTGAACTGATCGGCACGGCGCAGGTGCCGGCGACCACGAGCGGCGGTTACGTCGACGTACCGGTCAAGGTGTCCGACCCCGGCGAGACGTTCAGCCTGTACGCGGTGTTCCCGGGTGCGGGTGAGCGGCGGCTGAACTTCATCGAGGCCGACGGCAAGGGCGTCTCACCGACGAGCAAGCCGAAGGTCACCGTGACCTCTCCGACGCCGGCCGACAAGCTGGAGCCGGGTGAGATCCAGGTGACCGCGGACGCGAGCGACGCGGAGAACACGATCACCAAGGTTGAGTTCTTCGCCGACGGCACGTCGATCGGCACCGACACCACGGCGCCGTACTCGGCGACCTGGAACGCCCCCGCCGAGAAGCGCTACCAGCTGACCGCGGTCGCGGCCAACGACAAGGGTTACCGCACGAAGTCCCGCGTCGTGCAGGTCGAGGTCGGCGACCTCCTCGGCGCCTGGCAGACCTATGCCAACACCACCGCCGGCTTCGACCGGCCGGACCAGGACACCTGGATCGTCAAGGCCGGCGGAGAGAACATGTGGCAGGGCACCGACCAGTACGGCTCGGTGTATCTGCCTGCGGCGGCCGGCGACACCTGGACCGCCACGGTGAAGATCGAGAGCCAGACGAACACCAACAACTCCGCCAAGGCCGGCCTGATCGTCCGCAACGACATCACCCGTCCCGGCGTATCGCCCGGCTATGCGGCGATGACGATGCGGGCGGGCCTCGGGTTCGAGTGGCTGCGCGACACCGACGGCAACGGCCAACTCGACGCCAGCACCGGCGCCGGCACGACGAGCTATCCGTCCTGGGTGCGGATCGTGCGGGACGGCGGAAAGTACTACGGGTACTGGAGCAAGGACGGGAAGTCGTTCACCCTGGTCGGCGACCCGGTGACGCTGCCCGGCGCGGCCGGCCCGCAGGACATCGGTCTCGCGGTCACCGCGCACAACGCGTCCGCCACCAGCGAGGTGAAGTTCAGCGGCTTCTCGCTGGTCGACCGGGCCATTCACCCGTCACCGCCGGAGACCTCGCCGATCTGCGCGATCCGCGGCTCGGACACCTTCGACGGTGACACGCTGAACACCAGCCGGTGGAGCGCGGTGCGGAACGCGCCGAACCTGCCCGCACGGGTCGCCGACGGCGGGCTGGTGCTGCCGGTCACCAACGGTGACATCAACGAGGGTGCCGCCGGGCCGATCAGCTACGTCGGCCAGCGTGCCAAGACCGGGCCGTGGACGATCACCACAAAGGTGACCATCCCGCACAACCGCGAGTGGCAGCACGCCGGTCTGCTCATGCACGGCACCGACAACGACTACGTCAAGCTGGCCTTCACCCGTAACTCGTCCGGCGGTCGGATCATGGAGTTCCAGACCGAGGCCGGCGGGACGCGGACCTGGCACGCCAACGTGGGTGTGCCGGCGGACTTCCCGTCCACCGCGCACCTGCGGCTGGTCAGCGACGGTCAGAAGCTGACCGCGGCGTACTCCGCCGACGGCCGGACCTGGACGGCGCTCGACGGCTCCGCGAACGTCATCCCGAACGCGACCGTCGGCCCCGTGGCCGCCGGGGACACCGGGGCAGCGCAGGTCAACGCCGTGTTCGACCACTTCACCATCACGCCGGACGGCACGGACGACGGTGTCCGCGCGCCCCGCGACGAGTTCGACGGCAGCGCTCTCGACGGCTGCCGGTGGAACTCGGTGGTGCGATACGACTCGTCCAAGGCCGCGGTGAGCGGCGGCGCCCTGCGCATCGAGACCCAGCCGGGCGACATCAACGGCACCGACAACGCCTCGCCGCGGAACTTCGTCCTGCAGAAGATCCCCGCGGACGTCGCCGCCGGCAACTGGACGATCGAGACCAGGCTGACGCCGACGATGCTGCACAAGTGGCAGCTGGCCGGCTTCCTCGTCTACAACAACGACGACGACTACGTGAAGTTCGACGTCGTCGCCGGCAATGACGCCGGAACGCCGGCGGACCTGCGTGCCGAGCTGGTTTCGGAACGCAACGCGCAGTTCGGCAACGGCGGCAACCGGTCGATCGACATCGCGGACTCGTCCGAGAGCGGCTGGTACTACCTGCGGCTGAGCAGGAGCGGGAACACCTACTCGGCCCAGATCAGCGACGGAGGGGTCAACTGGACCTCGCTCGGCCAGCCGGTCACCAACGACGCCGCGATGACCTCGTTCGGCCTGATGGCGATAGGTCCGCAGCAGGCGCAGCCGGTCACGGTCGCGTTCGACTACTTCCGGGTCCTCGACACGACGGCGCCGAGCCTGACCGTGTCGGTCGATCCGGCGCAGCCGAACGGCCGGCGTGGCTGGTACACCTCGCCGGCGACGGTCACCGCGTCGGCGAACGACGATCGCGACGGCCCGGTCCGCATCGAGTTCGCACAGGGCGACGGCGCCTGGACCCAGTACCGCGAGCCGGTCCGGGTGACCGAGGACGGCCTGCGGGAGCTGCGGTTCCGGGCGATCGACGAGGCCGGCAACGTTTCCGCGCCCGCAGCGGTGTCCCTGCGCGTCGACACCACGACCCCGGTCGTGAGCGTGGACGGCGTGGCGAAGGACGGCAAGTACGACGTCGGCGTCTCACTGCCGATCGCCGCCACGGCACGGGACGCCACGTCGGGCGTCGACTCGGTGGCCCTCCGCCTGGACGGGGTGGCGATCGAGAGCGGTGCGGGGGTCGAGCCCACGGCGGGCGGTCACAAGCTGACCGTCGTGGCGACCGATCTGGCCGGCAACGACACGGAGGTGACGGTCGCCTTCGAGGTCGTCGCCACCTACGACAAGACCCAGGCGCTGGTGCGGCGCTACCAGGCGGAGGGCCTGCTCGGCGACGAGCTCGCCGACCACCTCTTCGGCCAGCTCCAAGCGGCCAAGGCCACGTCGGCGGCGGGCCGGACGGACCAGGCCAAGGCTGCCCTGGACCGGTTCACGGCGGCGGCTCGTACCGCCACCGACGAGTCGGTCCGCGCGCGACTGCTCGCGGCCGGTGCCTACCTGCGGGCCCGCCTGTGAGTGGATGACGGGGAGCCGGTGCCGGCCGGCTCCCGACCGGTGCCGGAGCACGCCACGCGTGCTCCGGCACTTGGTCTTCCGGGGCGGTACCGCGCACGCGACAGGAGGTGGCGGGTCAGGGCGAGCGCGGCGAGCAGCGCGACGAGCGCGCACACGCCCGGCCATCCGGTCGCGCCCCAGACGCGGACCCCGAGCCAGGACCCCGCGCTGCCGCCGAGGTAGGCGCAGGTCATGTAGGCGGTGTTGAGCCTGCCCCGGGCGCCCGGACGCAAGGCGTAGACCCGGGCCTGGTTGGCGACCATGCCGCACTGCATCGCGACGTCGAGCAGCAGCGTGCCGAGGGTCAGCGCGGCCAGGCCCGCCGCGCCGCCGAGCGACCCGGCGGCGAGAACCGCCGCCGAGACGAGGACCCCGAGCATGCAGACGAGGTTCACCGGATCCGGCCCCACGCGGTCCACCAGACGGCCGGCGACGGGCGTGCACAGCATGGTCGCCGCGCCGACCAGGGCGAGCATCCCGACGGCCTGGGCGCCCAGGCCGTACGCCGGGCCGGTGAGCAGGAGCGCCAGGCAGGTCCAGACGGCTGAGAACCCGGCGAAGACGGCCGCCTGGTAGACGCAGGAGCGGCGCAGCTCGGGCTCGGCACGCAGCAGTCGCAGCGGCTCGGCCAGGAGCGCCGGGTAACGCCTGCGGGTGGACGGGGCCGTGACCGGCACCGTGACGGCCAGGCCCGCCGCGAGGAGCAGCGCCAGGGCCGCGGCCACCAGATACGGAGCCCGCCAGCCCAGCCATTCGCCGAGGGTTCCGCTGAAGGTGCGGGCAAGCAGCATGCCGCCGGTCGACCCGCTCAGCAGCGTGCCGAGCACCGCTCCCCGGCGGTCGGCCGCCACGAGACCGGCCGCGAGCGGGCCGACGACCTGCGCGGCCACGGTGGTGAGACCGACCACGGCGCCGGCGGCGACGAGCGGCGGCAGGGCCGGCGCGCAGCCCGCGGCGAGCAGGCCCAGGCCGGTGAGGACGAGCAGGGTCACCAGGAACGGCCGGTGCGGGAAGCGGTCGCCGAGCGGCACCAGCAGGACGATCCCGGCCGTGTAACCGGCCTGGGTAGCGGTCACCACCAGGGCGCCCGCGTCGGGGGGCAGGTGCAGCCCGGCGGCGACGAGCGGCGCGATCGCCTGGGGGAAGTAGATGTTGCCCACGGCCACCGCGCAGGTGAGGGTCAGGATCGCGAGCGTTCTGCGGCTCATGCCCCGGCTCATGCTCGGGCTCATGCTCCGGCCCCCCGCCCGCACGGCAGTCGTTCGAGGAATGCGTGGATCACGGACAGAAGTCCACGCCACGGGCCTTGCGCCGCCAATCGATGTAGCCTATGGCTTAATGATCAGCTTCGTGCTCGGCGTCGAGGACCTCGCGGACACGAGGTTCGCCCTCTCGCCCCTGACCGAGACGGTGCTCAGCCTGCGGGTGCTGCGCGACCCGGGCCTGTCCGCGGTGCATCTCCCGTGGCGCAGGTCCGTTCTCGGCAGGCTCGGCACGCTCGACACGGACCTGCTGATGTCCCTGGTGGCGGAGAGGTTCACCGTCCCCGACTTCCTGACCCCGAGGCCGGAGATCTTCGCCCCGGACTTCGGCGAGGAGCTGGCGGTGGTGCGCCGGACACCTCCCGAGCGGGTCCGCCGCGATCTGGCGGCCACGCACGCGCCGGCGCCGCTGCCCGAGCCGCTGCGCGCCGCCGCCGCCACCGACGACGCGCAGGTCGTACGGCTCAGGGACGCCGTCTGTGATCTTTTGGCCCGTTACTGGGAGATCGCCGTCAGCCCGATGTGGCCGCAGATGCGGCTGGTGCTGGAGGCCGACATGACCTATCGGGCGCGGCAGCTGGCCGTGGGAGGCGCCCGCCTGCTGTTCGCGGGCATGCACCCGAACCTGCGCTGGGACGACGGCGTGCTGCACGTCGACAAGATGATCGGCAACTTCCGCGTCGCGGCGGCCGGCCGGGGGCTGCTGCTCGTGCCCTCCGTGTTCGCGCACAAGCCCGCGCCCCCGGTCCTCCCGGAGGAGCCTCCCACGCTGGTCTATCCGAGCCGCGGCGTCGCGACGCTCTGGACCCCGGCGCCGGTCGCGGACGGGACCGCTCTCGTGTCGCTTCTCGGCGCGCCCAGGGCGAGGCTGCTCGGTCTCCTGGGCGAGCCGCTGCCCACCGTCGAGATCGCCCGTCGCCTCAGGGTCACCCCGAGCGCCGTGTCCCAGCACCTGCGCGTGCTGTACGCCACGGGCCTGGTCACCCGGGCCCGCGACGGGCGGCAGGTGCTCTACCGGCGCAGTTCCCTGGGCGACCGGCTGACCGGCGCGGCGAGCGGCCGCTCAGTGACGTGAGGTCAGCACCTGGGAGAGGACCTCGTGCACGTAGGTGTTGGGGTGCTTGCCGGTGAAGAGGGTGGAGAGGGGCCCCTGGGCCGTCACCGGCACGTCGACGCCGGTGTGCCCGGTGGTGGTCCAGTCCATGACGAACTTCAGGTTGCTGCCGTGGACCGCGAACGGACCGTCCTCGGTCGACAGGTCGCTGCCGCTTTCGTCGCTGCCGGAGGTGTCCTCCACGGTGAGGCCGCCGCAGTCGTGGTCACCCGTGACGACGAGAAGCGTGTCGGGGTGCGCGGTCACGTACGCCCTGGCGACCTCGACGGCCTTCTCCAGGGACTCCATGGCCTGGAGCACGCGGGCGCCGTTGTTCTCGTGCGCGAACTCGTCGATGCCCTCTTCTTCGACGAAGAGGAAGAAGCCCTTCTTGTTCGTGCTGAGGGTGTCCAGGGCCTTCTTGGTCATGGTGGCCAGGTCCACAGCCGGAGAGTAGACGTCGCCCTGGCCTTCGGGCCGCTGCTGGAACATCTCCTCGTTGCTGAACAGGCCGAGCAGCTTCCCGCGCTTCGCCTGGGCGAGCCCCTGAGCGGTGGAGACGTACTGGTAGCCCTCGCTCTTGGCCTGGTCGATCAGGTTGCCCTTGGTCCCCTTGCTGGCCTCGCTGGGATCCTCCGCGGGCTTGTCCGGCCACGCGCCGGGCGTGCCCGCCGGGAGCCACCAGTCCTCGCCGCCGCCGAGGATGACGTCCGGCTTGCTGTCCGCCAGGTACTGCCGCGCGATCTCATCCTGCGCCGAGCGGTTGGCGGTCTGGGAGAACCACGCCGCGGGGCTGGCGTCGGTCACCTGAGCCGTGGTGACGAGGCCGGTGGACTTGCCCGCCGCCTTGGCCTGCCGGCCCAGGATCGGCAGCGGCTTGCCGTCGACGTCCACGCTGATGGCGCCGTTGTAGGTCTTGGTCCCCGTCGCCCAGGCGGTGGCCGCCGCGGCGGAGTCGGTGACGGCTGTCGCGGGGTCGTGCGGACTGGTGCTCAACTGCCCGGAGACCGGAAGCTTGTCCATGGTGAGCTGTCCGTCGAGCCCGGTCAGGTACAGCCGCGCGGCTTCGCGATGCGCCGCGGACATGCCGTCGCCGTTGATGAAGATCACACTGCGTGCCCGGCCGCCGCCGTGGTCGGAGGCGGCGTCCGCGGACAGGACGGGATTGAGGACCGCGCCGACGACCGCCGTCGTAGCCACAGCCGTCGCAGGAACAAGCAGCCGCAGCAGACGCTTGCGGGAGGAACCCATTAAAACCCCCAAGTGGGTATCTGTTGGCAAGACGGGGATATTACGGGCGACAGACCACGCCGAGGTGAACATGGCTTGGCAATATCTTTAACCAGGCCGGACCAGATGTACTCGCTGATGACGATGTCTGTTCACGTGGCATAAACCCTTTGTTGTCGCGATGCACACCCTGCCGCGTAATTAGCGTGGCTAACTTTCTCGCTGCCGTACCGATCACCGAATCCGCGATCGGGTGCCGGTTGCCGAGGAAGGACAGGGATGCGAACAGGCGACATGGACAGGAGTCCGGCAGTCCGGGCTCAGGGGATCACGAAGTCCTTCGGTGACGTGCTCGCGCTCGACGGCGTCGACCTCGACGTGGCGCGCGGGCAGGTCCACGGCCTGGTCGGCCCGAACGGCGCGGGAAAGACGACGCTCCTCGGCCTGCTGCTGGGCCTGGCGGTGGCGGACGGCGGCCGCCTCGAGATCCTGGGTACGCAGGTCGGGCGGACGCTCGCCGTCCCCGACGGCGTCGCGGGCTTCGTGGACGGACCCGGGCTCTATCCCTCGCTCACCGCGCGCCAGAACCTCTCGGCCCTGGCCTCACTGGGGCGGCATGACACCCGTGGCGCCACCGTCGTGGACGACGCGCTGGAACAGGTCGGGCTCATCGACGTCGCCGACGACCGTGTCCGGGGCTTCTCACTCGGCATGCGCCAGCGGCTCGGGCTGGCCGCCGCGCTGCTCACCAAGCCGCGGCTGCTCGTCCTCGACGAGCCGGCCAACGGCCTGGACCCCGCGGGAAAGCACCACGTGCACCGCGTCCTCACCGGACTCGCCGCGGACGGGACCGCGGTGGTCCTGTCCAGCCACCGGATGGACGACCTCGCCGCGCTGTGCTCCGAGGTGACCATCCTCGCCACCGGACGGGTCGTCTTCTCCGGTCCGCTGAGCAAGCTCGCCGCCGAGAGCGGCGAGCTCGACTACCGGCTGCTCACCTCCGACCCCGCAGCCGCCCACCGGCTGGCGTCGGAGACGCCCGGGCTCCGCGTCGCGCCCGCCGGCGGCCCCGCGCAGCGACCGGACGCCGACGTGCTCGTGGTCCGCGGGCCCGTGCCGGCCGTCGACGAGCTGGTCGTACGGCTGGTGGGCGCCGGCGTGGCGCTCCGGGAGCTGGCGCCCGTGGTGACGCCGCTCGAGGCCGCGTTCCTGACCCTGACCGGGACCGGCGTCGTACTCACGCAGGCGGGCCAGGAGGAGCAGATCGACCGGGAGGACGTGCGATGACCGCGACCGTCACCCGGCCCCCGGTCGGCGCACGGCCGGCGCCCGTGCTGCCCGGCTACCGGTTCGAGCTGGTCAAGCTGCTGTCCCAGTGGCGGATTCGCCTGCTGCTGCTCGCCTGCTGGATCGCCCCGGCGGCCTTCGTGGCCGCCGTGAGCCTGCAGAGCTCGCTCCCCGCCGACACGGTCTTCGGCCGCTGGATGAACGCGACCGGCTGGGCGGGGGCCCTGGTCGTCCTCGACTTCTCGTGCAGCTGGGCGCTCCCGCTGCTGACGGCCCTGGTCGCCGGCGACGTCTTCGCGGCCGAGGACCGGCTGGGCACCTGGCGCCACCTTCTCGTGGCGGTCCGCTCACCGAGGCGGATCTTCGTGGCGAAGGGCCTCGCCAGCCTGACCGTGCTCCTGCTGCTGGTGGCCGGGCTGGCCGCGTCGGGCATCGTCGGCGGCCTGGCCGCCGTCGGCAACCGGCCGCTCGCCGGTCTCGACGGCCACCTCCTCGCCCCGGCGGACGCGGCCGGGACGGTCCTGCTCGCGTGGGCCTGCGCGCTGGCGCCGACGCTGGCGTTCGCCGCCGTCGGGCTCCTCGGCTCGGTGGCCCTGGGCCGCTCGCCGATGGGGCTGCTCATGCCCGCGCTGCTCGCCCTGGTGCTGCAGCTCGCCCAGCTGCTGCCGCTGCCGGTTGCGGTGCGGACGGCCCTGCCGAGCAGCGCCTTCATCGCCTGGCGCGGGCTGTTCACCAGCCCGGCGCAGGCGGGCCCCCTCCTCATCGCTCTCGCGGTGAGCCTGGTGTGGGCGGTCACCGCCACCGCGCTGGCCTACCGGCTGTTCCTGCGCCGCGACTTCACCGACCTGACGTACGACGGGTCGGGCCGGCGGGTCGTCGTGGCGGCGGTCCTGCCGCTTGCCGCGCTGGTCGTCCTCACCGTGGGCGTGATCGCCGTCGCGACCCCGGCCACGGGCTCGGGGATCGAGAAGGGGAAGCTGCAGGACTCGCTCGCCACGGCGTACGCCCATCTCTACCGGCTGCAGACGCGGGAGCTCCATCGCCCCGACGTCACCGAGGTGCAGCTGCGGGCGTCCGCGTCCTGCGACAAGGGCGGGTCCCGGGTCCTCGATTCAGGACCGGGCAACGACTGGCGGTGTGTCGTGTCCTGGCACCTGCCCGGCACGACGGCCGTGGGCTCCGCCATCTACCAGCTCGACGTCACCGCCGACGGGCGGTACGTCGCCGACGGAGACGGACCGAAGGAGGTGAACGGCTACTTCCAGGTGCGCACCCCGGCCGGGGACGCACCCAACCCCCTGTGGCAGTTCGACGGGAACGTCGACCTGCTCGCAAGCACCCCTAAGGAATGATTCATGCACGTCACGCGCCAGCGCGTCGCGAAGGCCCCTCTCGGGCTCCTCAGCGGACGCACCGGCCGGCGGACCCGCCTCCTCGCGGCCGCCACCGCCGCCCTCGTCGTCACCGGAGGCGGCATCGCGTATGCGTCCACCGACGGATTCGGCACCGACCAGGTCGGCCAGACCACCGACAAGGGCCTGGTCGTCTCCGCCGACCAGTACATCAAGCCGATCGGCGAGCGTCTCGTCATCAACAACGGCAAGATCATGTCGTCCTCGCTCAGCCCGGACGGCACCCACCTCGCGGCCTCGGTCACCGACGGCGGCATGGCGCTCGTCATCGTCGACCTGAAGAACTGGAAGGTGCAGCAGGTCATCGGCAACAACGCCGCGGCGAACCTGCGCATCAGCGACAACCTTGTGGGCCAGGAAGGCCCCACGTACTCCCCGGACGGTTCGCAGCTGTGGCTGGGCCGGGCCGACGGCTTCACCAAGTTCACCGTGAACCCGGACGGCTCCCTCGCCGCCCCGGTCAACGTCGCCATCGCCGCGCAGGGCTCGAAGCGCGCGCTGGTGGGTGAGCCGGTGTTCTCCGCCGACGGCACGACCGTGTACGTCGCCGTCAACGGTCAGAACCGGGTCATCGCCATGGACGCGGCGACCGGGGCCATCCGGCAGAGCTGGGCCGTGGGCAACGCCCCGCGTGACATGGTCATGGTCGGCACCAAGCTCTACGTCAGCAACGAGGGCGGCCGTCCGGCCAAGCCCGGTGAGACGACGATCAACTCCTACGGCACCCAGGTGCCGGCCGACCCGAACACCGGCGCCACCACCACTGGCACGGTCAGCGTCATCGACCTGGCGAACCCGGCCGCCGCCGCCACGAGCATCGACGTCGGCCTGCACCCGACCGCCCTGTACGCCAAGAACGGGGCGCTGTTCGTCACCAACACCGCCACCAACGACGTGTCGGTCATCGACACCTCCAGCGACAAGGTCGTCCAGACCATCGCCACCCAGCCGTGGCCGCAGGCCTCGGTGGGCTACGAGCCCGACGCGGTGACGCTCACCGACGACGGTCACCTGCTGGTGACGCTCGGCCGCGCCAACGCGGTCGCCGTCTACCGCTACACGACGCCGCAGGAGCCGGTCGGCTACGTCGGCCTGCTCCCGACCGACTACTTCCCCGCGGAGATCACCACCGTCGGCGACCAGGTGCTGGTCTCCAACACCCGCGGCATCGACGCCCGCCGCCCCACCACCGCCGCCGGGCACGGCACCCACGACACCACGTCGAGCCTGCAGCGGTTCACGCTGCCGGACGACAAGGAGATCGCCACGTACACGGCCACGGTCTTCGAGCAGAACGGCTGGGGCAAGAACGACGTCAAGGTGGCCCACGGCAACAAGCAGAAGGCCGTGGCGGTGCCGAAGCGTCTCGGCGACCCCTCGACGATCAAGCACGTGTTCCTGATCGTCAAGGAGAACCGGACCTACGACCAGGTCTTCGGCGACATCGCGAAGGGCAACGGCGATCCGTCGCTGGCCCAGTACGGCGAGAACGTGACGCCGAACCAGCACGCCTTGGCCAACCAGTTCGGGCTGTACGACAACACCTATGACATCGGCACCAACTCCGCCGAGGGCCACAACTGGCTGATGCAGGCCGACAACCCGGAGTACACCGAGTCGTCGGCCGGTCAGTACCTGCGCAGCTACGACACCGAGGACGACGCTCTGGGCCACCAGCGGACCGGCTTCATCTGGAGCGGGGCGCAGGCGGCGGGCAAGACCGTGCGGAACTTCGGCGAGTTCCACCAGTTCCTCACCAAGCCGTCCGGCGCGACCTGGCAGAACCTGTACTGCGACACCAAGAACATGGAGGCGACCGGGGCGAACACCGCCTACACCCTCAACTCGTCCTCGCCGATCCCGTCGCTCAACGACGTGTCGGTGCACGGCTTCCCGAAGTTCGACACCAGCGTGCCGGACATCTACCGGTACGAGATCTGGAAGCGTGACTTTGAAGCCAACGGGCCGGCCAACCTGAACATGTTCTGGCTGTCCAGCGACCACACCGGCGGTCCGGTGAACGGGGCCGCCCAGGTCGCCGACAACGACCTGGCCGTGGGCAGGATCGTCGACAAGATCTCGCACAGCGAATACTGGAAGGACTCCGCGATCTTCGTCGTCGAGGACGACTCCCAGGCCGGCACCGACCACGTCGACGGCCACCGTGCCCCGATCCAGATCATCAGCCCCTGGGCCAAGCACGGCACCGTGGACAGCCACTACTACACGCAGATCACCATGATCCGCACCATCGAGCAGATCCTCGGGATCCAGCCGATGAACCAGAAGGACAGCGCCGCCACCCCGATGGCCGCGGCCTTCACCGACAAGCCCGACTACACGCCGTTCACCGCCCTGCCGAACCGCACGTCGCTGACGCTGGGCCTGTCGGGCTCCAGCCTGCCGTCCTGCGGTGCGGACACCCCCGCGCCGCAGAACCCGGCCGCCGCGGCGGCGCCGTCGGCGAAGGTGCCCGCGGACAAGCAGGAGATCGCGAAGAAGTGGGGCGCCTGGAAGTCGCACCAGGCGTTCAACGGCCCCAACGCCAGGGCCGACTCCGGCAACCCGGAGCAGATGAACCGCTTCTCCTGGTACGAGGCGCACGACTACAAGAAGCCCTACCCGGGTGACGGCGAGATCTACGCGCCGGACCAGGTGCCGGGCGCCTACATCCCGTCGTCCGACAACGACGGCTGACGCAGGCCGATCACCCACGAGGGCCCTCGGCCGGCGTCACCGCCGGCCGGGGGCCTTCTCCGTTTCCGCACGGGCGACAGGCCGGCCGGGGCCGCGTCCGCGTGCGCGGTCACCGCCGCGCCCGCGCGTCGCTGCCCGTCTTGGCCCCCAGGAGCTCGGCGAACAGGTTCTCCCACAGCGGCATGACGTTCTCCGGCGCGTACTCCCTGGCGGTGGCCGCCGCGGCGGCGCCCATGCGCAGCCGCAGGTCGCGGTCGGCGATGAGCCGGTTGAGCGCCGCGGCGAGGGCGTCCACGTCCTCGCAGGGCACCAGGACGCCGTCGGTCCCGTCGGTGAGCACGTCACGGGGGCCGGTCGGGCAGTCGAAGGCCACGATCGGCAGCGCGTGGGTCATCGCCTCGATCATGACCATCGGCAGGCCCTCGAAGCGGCTGCTCAGCGCGTAGATCGAGGCGCGGGCCAGCTCGTCGTCGAGGCGGTTGGTGCGGCCCATCAACGTCACGTGCGCGGACAGGCCGTACTCGCCGATCAGCCCGCGCAGGGCGCCCTTCTTCGGGCCGGTGCCGAAGACGCGCAGGCGCCACTCCGGATGCTCCTTCACCACCTGGGCGAACGCGGGGAGCAGCAGGTCGAAGCCCTTCTGCCTGACCAGGCGGCCGGCGGCGACCACGACGGGGTGCTCCTGCCGCGACGGCACCTGGTTCACCGAGTGCACCGCGTTCGGGATCCGCACGATCCTCGTGCCGGGCAGCGCCTGCTCGTACTCGCGCCGGTCGCTGGCCGTCAGCACGGCGACCGCGTCGAACGCGCCGTAGTGCCGGACGATCTCCTCGCGCAGCGGGCCGGGATAGGTGCCGAGGTTCATGTGCTCCTGCGCCACCCGCACGACGTTCCCGGAGGCGCGGCGCGCGGAGATGAGGTTCAGCGCCGGGCGCGTGGTGACGAGGACCCCGCCGTCCACCGAGGCGACGTAGTCGATGACCGCCTTCTCGACCCGCTCGGTGAAGTAGCCCGCGGCGAACTCGCCGTACGGCACGATCTTGCCGCGCAGCCGCCGCCACACCCGCCGGCCGAGGGAGTCGGCCCGCACGCCGGTCCGCTGGTCCACCAGCGTGGTGAGCGCGACGTCGGGGTGCAGGCGGAACTGCGGCTCCTCACGACGGCGCACCACGCTGACGATCTCCACCTCGTGGCCGAGCGACGCCATCGCGTTCGCCTGGTTGACCACGGTGCGGATCGTGCCGCCCATGCCGTAGGCGTGCAGGAGCATGTAACGGATCCTCATCGGCCCTCCTCCTTGGGGAGGTAGCCCCAGCTGCGGCAGATGGGTTTGAGCAGGTCGGGTATCTCGTCCGGCCCGGGCAGGTCGCGTCCCGCCTGCACCGTGCCCGACCGGATCTTGTCGCTCCAGTCGCCCAGGCCCTTCTGCACCACCTTCTGCTCGCCGTACGCCAGCATGCCGGGCTCCCACTCCACCTCGAGGAAGTCGCAGATGGCGCGGGTCGTCTTCTCCGGCTCGGCGGTCAGATCCTCATACCGCACGGTCAGGCCGGTGAGCGCCTTCCTGGCCCGCTGCACCGCCTTCATGTAACGCAGCGCGTCTGCGGCGGCCTCCTCCCGGGTGCGCTTGACGGGGTCGGCCTCGTACCAGGAGGCGGCGATGGATGCGGGGTGGCGCAGCAGGAAGACGTACCGGGCGTCGGGCCAGCAGGCGGAGATCCGGGCGTACGCGAAGGCGTTGGCGGGGGTCTTGTCCACGATGGTCCGCTTGCCGCTGCGTACCAGTTCGCGGTGGAGCACCCGGTCCCACAGCATGTGCTCCAGGTCGGCCTGGTTGTGGCCGAGCGCCTCCATGGCCTTGCGGGCCAGCGGCGTGCCGAACCCTACGGTCAGCCGCCGGACGTGCAGCTCATGCGGGGCGTGCAGTTCGGGGTGCGCGTTCAGGATCGACCGCAGCAGGGTGGAGCCCGACCGCACCGGGGACATGACGAACACCGGCGCGACGAGAAGGCGGTCGGCGCGAGGGTCGGCGGGAGGGCGCACCAGTTCCTCCGGCACCGGAGCCGGGGCGGGGCCCGCGGGCGTCGGCTGGGCGGCGGACCGGACACGGGTGAGCTGGACTCCTGTGAACTTCACGAGTGCGCCGTTGATCCTCCGCTGCCATGTCATGGCCCGCGAGATTACCGGGGCTTCCGGGGAAATCCCTGAGAATCCACCCCCTGCTCACCTGTGACCCCAGGGCGTCTCACCAGGCGGCTTGCGGCCTCCTCGCGGTCAGCCACCGGCGGGCCGCGTCCAGGTGGGCATCGCCCAGCCCGTCCCTGGGGTCGACGGCCACGACCAGGAATTCGCCGACGCCCGGGTGATCGCGCAGGAACTCCAGATCGGCCGGGCCGAGATCGTCGTCCAGCCACACGAACGGCCGGCCCCGGACGTACTCGGCGACATGCCAGGTCTTGAGGTTCACACCGGGCGGGCGGGGAGGGTCGCCGTCGATCGGGATCACCGGCAGCGGGGGCAGCCCGATCCTGGGGCCGATCTCCTCGTTGGCGCGCTCGCCCCAGGTCGTCGCCCACGTAAGCGTCGCGCCGGTCTCGCGCCGCAGCGCGGTCAGCTTGGCGCCGTGCCGGGGATCGAGCAGCAGGCGGAACCACTCGCCCTCCGCCACGCACTCGAAGCGGCGGAAGCGTGGCGAGGGGCGCCGCACGGGGTTGAGCACTCCGTCGACGTCGAGCAGCAGCAGAGTCCCGTCCATCAGGGCCATCATCCCGCCGTCACCTCTCCGGCCCGCATGGAGGTGCGGCAACGCGAAACCGGATCCGGGCGGACGTCGTCCGAACCGGATCCGGTCTCGTCAGGGGTGAGGGATCAGCTGCAGGTGACCGACGGGGTGGCCGCGCTGCCGTTGGCGGTGAAGCCGAAGGTGGTGGACGAGCCGGCCGCGATCGAGCCGTTGTACGGGGCGTTGCGGACGGTCACGGAGGAGCCGGACACGCTCTGCGTGCCGTTCCACAGGCTGCTGATGCTCTGCCCGCCGGGCCAGCTCCAGTTCACCGTCCAGCCGTTGACCGCCGAGCTGCCGGCGCGGACCGTGACCTCGGACTGGAAGCCGCCGGGCCAGGAGTTGATCGTCCGCATCGTCGCGCTGCACCCGCCCGGTTGCGGCGAGTCCCCGGGGGAGGGGCTGACCGGCGGTGTCGGGCTGGGGCTCGGGCTGACCGGCGGCGTCGGGCTGGGGCTCGGGCTCACCGGCGGGGTGGGGCTGGGCGAGGTGGTGGGAGCGGCGTTGAGGGCGTTGAGGACCGCGGTGTAGGCGGGCTTCTTGTTGCCGTTGCCGTCGAACAGCAGCGGGGTCTGGCTCGAGCGCCAGGAGTCGCTGTCGCGCACGCCCCAGACCGTGATGCCGACGCAGCGGGACACGGCCAGGCAGTCGTTGACGATGTTGGCGTAGGTGGTGGCCGAGGCGCCCTCGACGTCCAGCTCGGTGATGGCCACGTCGACGCCGAGGGCGGCGAAGCTCTGCAGCGTGGTGCGGTAGTTGGGGTTGTAGGCGCTGCCGCTGTTGAAGTGGCCCTGGAGTCCGACGCAGTCGATGGGCACGCCGCGGGACTTGAAGTCCTTGACCATGTTGTAGACGCCCTGCGTCTTGGCCCAGGTCCAGTTGTCGATGTTGTAGTCGTTGTAGCACAGCTTGGCCGCGGGGTCGGCGGCGCGCGCGGTGCGGAAGGCGACCTCGATCCAGTCGTTGCCGGTGCGCTGCAGGTTGGAGTCGCGCCGGCCGCCGGTGCTGTCGTCGAAGGCCTCGTTGACCACGTCCCAGTAGGGGATCTTGCCCTTGTAGTGGGCCATCACGCCGTTGATGTGGTTGATCATCGCCTGGCGCAGCGCGCTGCCCGACAGCGACTGCATCCAGCCCGGCTGCTGGGAGTGCCAGGCCAGCGTGTGCCCGCGCACCTGCTTGCCGTTCTGCACCGCCCAGTTGTAGATCCGGTCGGCGTTGGTGAAGTTGAACTGGTTCTGGTTGGGCTCGGTGGCGTCGATCTTCATCTCGTTCTCGGCCGTGATCATGTTGAACTCACGGTTCGCGATCGTCGTGTAGGCCGAGTCGCCCAGCTTGTTCGCGCTGATCGCCGTACCGAAATACCGGCCGCTCTGCGCGGCCGCGGCGCCCAGGGTGCTCGCTGCCGCGTCGGCGGGAACCGACACCGCCACGGCGGTGACCACGCCGAGAACGCCGAGGGCGCCGGCGAGCAGCACCCGGCCGCGGCGTGGGCGCCGGAGCCGATCTAAGGGGGTGGCGTTTGTATCCATGCCTGAGCCTCCACAACTGAATCACGGAAAGCGGACATCCTCGGGATCGGCACCGCGTCCCCTTCCGGGGACGCACACCACGAGGGCGTCGCGGACGGCGCCCCCCTGCCCCTTCACCACCGACCTGGCAGGGGGAGACCGCCTCGGGGACTCAGTCTGGAAATCTCGCCGAAATGTGTCAAGACTCCTTTGAAACTTTCGGCCCTCATGCTCATCGGAAAGGGCCGACATGCACTCCGATGAGCGCTCCTGCCTCCGAAAACATGGCAATGATCACGCCGTATGAGGAGATTTGCCGATGAAAATTTCAGCACGACGATCTCGCCGTGCGAGGAGATTTGCCGATGAAAGTTTCAGCGCGATGCCGGTGCCGATCGCGGTCCGGACACCCCCGATAACTCCAGATGAGCGATGTCCGGCCCTCGCGGCGGCGTGGAACGGCGTGTGCCGGGCCCCTTGACGACGCCTCCCCGTTTCGTGTTTGCTCCGGCGCACCACCACCACCGCCCGTCGCCGCGAAGAGAGGAGCAGTCGGCGCGTCTCGTTATGTTAGCGCTAACAAGGCGACTGCCGAATGCTGCGAAGCACGGCCCCGCCGCCGGCGTGGCCCGTCGGCGGAGACCGCGCGGCGGCACCTGAGCCTCATCCATCCACCTCACCGTCGACGAAGGGGTTGACCAGCCGACGATGTCAACGCTCACACAACGGCGCCGCCTCGCAGAGGGGCCGAGCACGCCCGGCATCCGTGTCATCTCGAGACGGAAGGACATGGCGTGAGACGTACGATCAGAGCCATTCTGGCGGCCGCCGTCCTGCCTCTGGTGGTGGTGGGGATGTTCCTCGCCGCCCGGCCGGCCGCGGCGGCGTCGCTGACGCGGGTGACCAATTTCGGCACCAACCCGACGAATCTGAACATGTATCTGTACGTGCCCGACAGGGTGGCGGCACGGCCGGCGCTGCTGGTGCTGGTGCACTACTGCGGCGGGTCGGCCAGCGCGATCTT